>JANRFH010000040.1:15057-19443 GCA_030725745.1 Akkermansiaceae bacterium | reverse complement strand
TTCGACCTTCGACCTTCGACCTTCGACCTTCAGACAAAAAAATGGATTTACTAAGATTTACAACAGCCGGCTCCGTCGACGACGGCAAATCCACCCTCATCGGCCGCCTCCTTTACGATTCAAAATCCATCTTCGAAGACCAACTCGAAGCCATGGAAGTCTCCTCGAAAAAGCGCGGGGACGAAAACGTCAACCTCGCCCTCCTAACCGACGGTCTCAAGGCCGAGCGCGAACAAGGCATCACCATCGACGTCGCCTACCGCTACTTCGCCACGCCGAAACGTAAGTTCATCATCGCAGACACCCCCGGCCACACGCAGTACACGCGGAACATGGTCACCGGTGCCTCCACCGCAAATGTCGCCATCATCCTCATCGACGCACGCAAAGGCGTCATCGAGCAGACCAAGCGCCACTCCTTCATCGCAAACCTCCTACGCATCCAGCACCTCGTCGTCGCCGTCAACAAGATGGATCTCGTCGATTACTCCGAGGAAGTCTTCGACACTATCGTCGCGGACTACCAGGAATTCGCCTCCCGCCTCGACAACGTCGTCAACATCACCGCCATCCCGATCTCCGCGCTCAACGGCGACAACGTCGTTGATAAATCCACCAACATGGATTGGTACGAAGGCCCCACCTTCCTCTACCACCTTGAGCACGTCTACGTCGGCGGCGAGGAAAACCACGTCGATGCACGCTTCCCTGTCCAGTGGGTCGTCCGCCCCATGTCCGACGAATGGCACGACTTCCGCGGCTACGCAGGCCGTGTCGCAGGTGGAGTATTTAAGCCCGGCGATGAAGTCACCGTCCTCCCCTCAGGCTTCAAGACCAAGGTCAAGGCCATCTCCACCGAAGCCGGCGACCTCGCAGAAGCCTTCGCCCCACAATCCATCTGCATGACCCTCACCGATGAGATCGACATCTCGCGCGGCGATACTTTGGTAAAAACCAATAATCCCCCGAAGGTCAGCCAAGACATCGAAGCCATGGTCTGCTGGTTTTCCAACAAGGACATGCCCGCCCGTGCGAAACTCATCGTCCGCCACACCACCCAGGAAACCAAAGCCATCATTCAGGAAGTGAAATACCAAGTGGACGTCAACACCCTCCACAAGATCGAGGACGTGGACACCCTTTCCATGAACGACATCGGCCGCATCACCCTGCGCACCGCCGCACCGCTCATCCACGATTCCTACCGCCGCAACCGCAGCACCGGATCCTTCATCCTCATCGACCCCGGCACCAACGAAACCGTCGCCGCCGGAATGATTGTGTAGCTGTCGCGTCTCGCGGCAGGCCGTGCAAGCGGCGTCTCGCCGCGTGAAACCACATCCCAGCATCCATTTTAGTTTTCAGCTTTTCCGCATTTCAGCTTTTACCCTCATCCACCCACGCACCCATTGAGTCGCTAGCACACCAAGGACGATCAAACCCACTCCAGTGAGCGCGGGAACAATCTTCCCATCTCCAAGTCCTACTCCGCTCAATACGAGCCCCACGGCGACCAGACCGTTGCATAGCATGGAAATTGGCAGATAAAGCCGGAATGGAATACGTAAAAAGCCGCAAAGGTAATTCTGAAGAAACAAAGGGATTCCCGGTGTAAGCTTCAGCACCAGAAGAGTCCGCAAATGTCCAGAGACCGCTGGCTCTGGAATTTTCACCCCGAAAACCCCAGCTAACCTCACTACCAATCCTCTCCCCATTCCGGCAGCCAGCCAATACGTCCAAGAGAGATTCATCGCCATCGCGATCACCGCCAGTCCACAAGCTGACCCAGGCTTATCCCGCCAGACAATACCCGCCAGAAACAACAAGGCACTCGATGGCACAGGCAACCCAGGCAAAACAACTAACGCCGCAAATAGCCAGATCGGGCTGTCACCTAGAAAGACTTCAAGCTCCTTCCACCACCCCTTGAGATCATCTGGGCGTATCCCCGAGCGCCATGCCCAAAGCAAAAAAATCGATCCCAAAAACGCTCCAGCAAAAACCAGCAACTGCACCCGCCGATCCCTCAATAACCTCACAAGCGTCTTCATAACTACTTGGAGACTCCACGTTTAAGCTTTTTTTGGCAAGCAATGCATCCCGCCATCATAGGCAACGCACTCCACACCTTTTCCCTTTTCTGTTTTGTCAAATACCCCAGCCAAGCTCGCTGTAGTTATGCCCTGCTACAACGAGCAGGCCGCCATCGAAAAGGTGATCCGCATGTGGTTCGCGACCCTCGGCTCCTCCGTTCAGGACTTCACCCTTTTCGCCATCAACGACGGATCAGCCGACAACACCGAATCCATCCTCAACTCCTTGGCCAGCGAACTCGGCCCACGCTTGGAAATCATAAGCCGCGCCAACCGTGGCCACGGACAAACCTGCCTCGAAGGCTACCGCATCGCCATCAAGCGTAATATTCCCTACATCCTTCAGATCGACTCAGACGGCCAATCAGACCCAATGCACTTCGCCGATTTCTGGAGCCGCCGCGAAGAATACGATGTCATTTACGGCAAGCGCATCCGCCATGACGGCACCCGCCGCGTATTTGCCAGTGCAGTGCTCCGCAACCTCCTCCGTCTGCTCGCCAAGGCCGACTGCATTGATGCAAATGTCCCATATCGGCTGATGAACACAGCCGCCTGTGCCGATGATATCTCTTCTATTCCAGCAAATTTTTTCCTCGCCAATGTTGCCCTCGCAGTGCGCCTGAAACGCAATCACCGCATCAGCCACGGGCACACTCCCATCACCTTTCCTCCGAGACTCGGCGGAGAACCCTCGGTTCCATTCTCCAAATTCGCCGAAAAGGCCTTCGAATTGTTTCAGCAACTAAAAGGCCTTGAGCAGCAAAAGACGAGCGATTGAGGGCACAGCGGCTTCTTATATTTATTCTGTAGTGCAATCCATTGACACGAAATCTCGAAGCCAGGTTCGGAGCCTCCTCCTTGTGGCAATTTCGCTGGTTGTAGGGATGCTTGCCATTACGTCCCAAAGCTTCTGGATGGATGAAGCGGGCGGCGCCTTCAAGTCCCTCACCCCCGGCTTCAGCAACTGGGTTAGCACGATGTTCCGTTTCGGCGGATCAGATGTCCAGATGCCCTTCTACATGTGCGGACTTTGGCTCTGGCACCGCCTCGGCTTCATCTCGGAATACGGCTTCCGCCTCATTAATATCCCCTTCCTCATCCTGATGGTGCTCGCCTTGAAGCGTGTCCGCTTCTGGCCTCTCGTCTGCCTCACATCACCCTTCCTCATCTACTACGTCGGCGAGCTTCGCCCCTACACCATGCAGATGGCAGCAGGTTCACTCGCTGCACTCGGCATTTTCCGCATCATCGATGGCAAGCGCAACGGCCAGGAACTCAGCGGACTCCACACCACAGCAGCTGGTTGCTTCTTGCTCTGCGCCAGCAGCCTCAGTGCAGCCGTCTTCGCTCTCGGCATCGCTTGCGCTGTCGCCATCATCCGTCCGGACTGGATTCGAAAAAAGATCTTCTGGCTTCGGTCGATTCCTTGGATGGTTTCCGCCTCCATACTCGCCGCATACTTCATCTACACTCTACTCGAAGGCCACCGTGCCGCATCCACCGGAGGCAGCTTGCTCAGCATGGGCTTCGGTTTTTATGAAATGATCGGACTCGTCGGCCTCGGCCCCAGCCGGGACATGATCCGGGAAAACCCCTCAATCGTCCTCCGCAGCCTCCCCTGGCTCCTGCCTGCGACACTCATCATCTTCTTCGCGTGGCTCATCGGTGCTTTCTCCGCCTACCGCAGCACCACTCCGCGTGAACGTATTGCGATTATCGTTGCAGTAGCCCTACCCCTGCTCGTCCTAGCGGTCACAAGCCTCGTCGCCCAATTCCAAGTTCTCGGGCGCCACCTCAGCCCCGCCATCCCAGCCCTCCTCCTGCCGGTTGCCACTTGCCTCTCAGGAAATTTCCCTAAAAAAATCCCCGCAATTTCCATCGGATCCGCAGCCATACTCATTTCCCTCACCTCCGCCCTCCTCATCCGCTTCAACCCCATCCATTTCCGCGACGACTACCGCACCGCCAGCCACCTCGCCATCGCTCTCCTCGATGAAAACCAAACCATACTCTGGAAAGCCGATACCGCAGCCCCGAGCTACTACGCTTACCGTAAGAATCGCGCCTCCCTTACGGACACCTTCATGGCCCTGGAATCTCACCCCCCGGCCATAGAATCAGCCGACTGCGTCATCATCAACCGCCCCGACCTCCGCTTCCCCAGCATCAATCACAAGACCTACCTACTCGAAAACGGCTTCACCCTCACCGAAACCCCAAAAGGCTTCGAAATCTGGAAAACCCCCTAACTTCCCACCTCCCACCTCCCACCTCCCACCTCCCACCTCCC
>JANRFH010000040.1:0-14957 GCA_030725745.1 Akkermansiaceae bacterium | reverse complement strand
CCTACCACCTACCACCTACCACCTACCACCTCCCACCTACCACCTACCACCTACCGCCTACCGCCTACCGCCTACCACCTACCACCTACCGCTTCCCGCATCCCGCCCTCCCCACCATGCCCCGTATCTCCGATAATCTGCGACTCAAGCTAATTGAGGCCCTAAAAGCCTTCAAACCGGCGGCAGTCTATCTTTTCGGCTCCTTCGGCACACCCTCCCAACATCAAGGGAGCGACATTGACGTCGCCTTCCTTCCAACCGTTGCCTCGAACCCCATCGATTGCTTCCGAATTGCCGGTCAGCTCTCGGAGCAAATCGGAACACAGGTCGATCTTGTCAACCTGACCCAAGCGAGCACCGTGTTTTCGAAAGAAGTCCTCCGCACTGGGATCCTAATCGACATCGCATCCCCCGCGCTCCAGCAACAGTTCGAAATGTTGACCCTGTCGGACTACGCCCGTCTCAACGAGGAACGCAAAGCCATTCTTGCTTCATGATCGACGACATCGATCTCAACAAGGCCGCGATCATCCGCCGCTGCCTCAAGCGCATCTCGGAGGAATACCGGAACGATCCAAGCCGTCTGGATGACTTCACCATACAGGACTCCGTGGTTCTCAATTTGCTCCGCGCTTGCGAGGCTGCGATTGATCTAGCAATGCACCGGGTGGCACTGGGACGCTTCGGGATCCCCCAAACGAGCCGGGACGCATTCGAACTCCTGGCTCAAAACAGCATCCTCAGCCAATCTTCCGCCACAGCCATGAAACACATGGTAGGATTCCGGAACATCGCCGTGCACAGCTACCAAAACATCCAATTGCCGATTCTTCAGTCCATCCTCGAAAAGCACCTCGTGGACTTCGAGTCCTTTCTCGACGAGCTATCCCTCTAGTGAGAATACAAATGGTCACCTCCGACCTCTGACCCCGGCCTCCCGCCTCCCGCCTCCCGCCTCCCGCTTCTCGCTTCTCGCTTCTCGCTTCTCGCTTCCCGCCTACCGCCTACCGCCTACCGCCTCCCGAATGAACTTCGCTTCCTATGAATTCTGGAAACTTCTTTTCCTCTGCTTCATCGGTTCGCGCCTAGTCATCGCCGCCGCCCGCATATTCTCCCTGGAAAAACAGGACACCGTTTCAAAACTCTGCCTCCTCGCCACCGCCCTCATCCTGCTCGCCTCCGAAAGTTGGCTCACCCTCGGCGCCTTTCTCTGGGTCGTATTGTTAGGCTGGCTCACCCTGATCCTACAGCCCGCCAAGCTCCTAGATCGCCTCAAGACGGCAATATTCATCGCCCTCCTCATCGCCCAACTGGCTCCCCTGTTTTACTACAAATACTGGAACTTCTTCGTCAACGAAATCCTCGGCCTGGATCTGCGGAACCCCTCCGTCCTGATCCCCATGGGACTTTCTTTTTACACCTTCCAAACCATCGGTCTCTGGGTCGATAATCTCCGCAATCCCCAGCCACGCCCGAGCTTCCTCAACTACCTCAGCTTCTCCTCCTTTTTCCCCCAGATCGTCGCCGGCCCCATCGAGAAACGCGAACAGCTGCTCCCGCAGATCGAAAACGTCCGCTTCCGCATCCACCGGGAGAATGTCGATTCCGCCCTCGGTTGGATCGTCCTAGGCCTCGCTTACAAACTCGTCGTCGCCGATAACCTCGGCCTATTTTCGGAGAGATTCCGCATCGACCCCTCCAACGCATGGCATGTCTGGCTCGAATGCCTTACCTTCGGCATGCGCATCTACTTTGATTTCGCAGGCTACTCCTTCATCGCCGTCGGCCTCGGCCTACTCTTCGGCATCCACCTCACCCTCAATTTCCTCTCCCCCTACTGGTCGCCGAATCTTCGCGACTTCTGGCGCACATGGCACGTCACCCTCGGAGCCTGGCTGCGCGACTACATCTACCTGCCCCTCGGTGGGAGAAAATCACCTCGCTGGTTCATTAACATCCTCATCGTTTTCCTTGTATCCGGCATCTGGCACGGCGCCGGGTGGGGATTCATCATCTGGGGGTTTCTCCACGGCATCGGCGTTGCACTTTGCCGGAATCCAAAAAAGCCGACTAAATTGCCTTGGGCGATCCGGTGGGCCGCCACCTTCACCTACATCACCGCCACATGGCTCTTCTTCATGGAGGGTAACGCCACCCTGCTCTGGGAAAAAAACATAGGCCTCATCAATCCGCTTAGCTATGGTATCGGCAATATCAAAGCCGTTCCGACCATCTTCGACGGACCTCTCGACGCATTGACGCTCGCTCTCATCCTCGGCATCGCCACCGCCGCGCTCCTCGCCGAAGGACTCGGAATCCGCCAAAACAAGGAACCATACTACTTCGGCAGACTCCGCATCGTCTCCGTCCTCCTAGTCTTCTTAATCGTCTTCCTAGCCCCCATGGAAGAATCGAAATTCATCTACTTCAACTTTTAGAGCGTCCTAATGGATGTGATTTTGAATTCTTAAAATTAGATTTTAGATGAAGGAAAAAAGCATTAAAAACATCTTAGCCAGAATCCTTAAAAGTTGGGGTAAGTGATACCTCAGCGGGTCATCCCAATACTTCACCAATCGCCTATCCCATTCGTGCAAATTAGCGTTCATTAGTGGTTAAAACTCTCCCTCATCCAGAATCTAAAATCCGAAATTTCTCAAAAGTGAAACTCCCTATCCTGTTGCTCGTCTCCCTGGTCGCCGCTTACGCGGTTTCTGTGGTGCTCACGGTCTCAGTGAACCCGGAAACCACTTTTTGGATTGAAGCGGTCAAACAGAGAGAAGCTGCCATCACGGAAATCCGCGAAGATTCTCCTGACCGACCCATCGTTTTTTTTACCGGAGGATCGAGTTGTGCGTTCTCAATCGACCCGAAGATCATTGAGGAGACGTGCGAGATATCCGCAATCAATCTCGGACTTCCTGTGTCGTCTGGTGCACGCTACATTCTCCATCAGTCACTGCGGATCGCGAACAAAGGCGACCTGATCGTAGTGTGCCTGGAACCGGACCTCCTCACAGAACCGAACCAGGATTCCAGCCCATCGAAAACCGGCTTTGCTCTCGAAGCTCGTAGTGGAAATCTGACCGATGCCGCGGGTGGCGACACTTTCGACCGTTCCATCTCGATTCCCGAATATCTCACCCTCACTCGTCCCGGAGCCAATTATATGATCACCCTTGCCGGCCGCAGCATCACTGGAAAAGGATATCGCTACAAAAAGGACGATATCCATTACCACGGCCTGATCCGAACCGACGTCCGCGATCCAGGTATGACACGTACTGGATATAAAGACGCCACATCCCTGCACCCGGAAGGCCGCCAACTTTTGGAAACCTTCGCTAGCGCGGCAAAACAGAAAGGCGTCCGTCTCGCCTATTCGATGCCCTAGCACTACACCGCCACTGACTCCATCGCGCACAACCGGGCCAACAAAAGGAAAGTCCTCAGCGGGATTTCGGAGATTATGCCCGTCCTCGAAGACGGATACTCGGGCGTTATGAGTGGAATTGAAAACTTCGCTGATTCACAACTCCACCTCTCCGATCAAGGCACCGCCACCAGATCAGAAGCTCTCGCCATCGCCCTGAAAGCTCACCTCATGCCGGAAGCAAGATCCGACCTTCCCACCTCTCGCTGATCTCCGCTACACGTTCCATTCCACTGTTGGTTTTCATTGCCATTCTCTCGTCAAAAATTTGCCATGCGTAAAGCCGCATGAGCTCCCTTTCCCAGTGCGATATACGCTCACCATAATCCTCACCATCGGTCTGTGCTTCCTAGCCCAGTCGATTGCTTTAAATGCATCCGGTGGACGCACATTGAAAAGCGAATCCAACTTCTTCTCGTCATTGGGAAGAATTCAGGCTGGCGCGTATGCCAACCAAAAAATCATCGTTCTTGGATCATCAATCACCGGCAGACTCCCTGACTCAGCGCAAGGTTTCGATCAGCTATCCAACATGGGATGTGATGGCGGCAATGCGATTGACGCTCTCCGCGCCGTTGACCGTGGAATATTACCCTCCGCCCCATGGATTTTCGTAGAGGCGAACACGCTGTTCCTCTCCCTAGCGAACCATCCCACTGAGATCTCAAATTCTTTTGAAACCGCATGGTTTCAAGTCGGCATGAAATACCCGCTTCTCAGCGCGTATGCACGTCCCTCCGCATTCCTCTACAGCAAGCTCCTTGCAAAAAAAACCGGCTCGTTCGATCTTGAAGATTCGAAACAAGGCTTTGGATTTGAAATTTTTCCCAATCCTGTGGATTCGAACGAAGTCTACGAAGTCACAAAAAAAGAAGCAGAACTTGTTTCAGAGACGGCAGCCATCATCCAGCGCTTGCAAGATCATGGCTCCAAGGTCGTCATCGTCTGGTTGCCACCCGCCAGATCCACTCCTAATCCACCTGAATGGATTCTCTCGCTAGCAAGATCAAGCGGTGCTTACTGGTGGGATCTTGCCCAAAATATTCCACAAAAGAAAGTGAGACTCACCGATAAAATTCATATGGATGCAACAAGTGCAGCCCGAACCACAAGTGAATTGCTGCACGCCATCCAGTTTCTGGAATCAGTGGAATAGTCAGGACTGATCAGCATTCACGCATTATCCACTCATGCTTTTCAACTCTTGGGAATTTTTGATCCTGCTTCTGCTCACGGTAGCGCTATACTATCTTCCGCTGCGAGCGGGTCGGAAGGTCTGGCAAATCACCCTACTTCTGGCAGCCAGTGCCGTGTTCTATGCTTGGGAAAATCCTAAATTGCTAATTCTGCTATCCGCCTCATGCCTGCTGAATGCCATTGCTGTGGAGCGGATCCTGTTGTGGAAAAACAGGATCATGTCGGATGAAGAGAGAGAGCCATCTGGCAGCGAAGCTCCCCATTCCATCCAAAATCCAACATCTAAAATTCAAAATTCAAAAGCCCGGCACTGGCTCGTCGCGACCGTCGCGCTGAACCTTGGGTTTCTGGCATTCTTCAAATATGCCGGATTTCTCGCAGGCCTTCTTCCAAGCTCACTACTCCCCGCTCCTTGCTTGCTTTGGCTCTCGGATATCCCGCTCCCAGTCGGTATTTCCTTCTACACCTTTCAGGGAATCAGTTTGGTGGTCGATGTCTGGCGCAACGACATAAGTGAGCATGCCTCCCAGCGCTTTTCCGCCCGTGGCCACGACCGCGCGGGATCGATCCGCGACACCTCGTTCTATATTTCGTTTTTCCCACAACTTGTCGCCGGACCCATCGTCAAAGCCCATGAGTTCGTCGATCAAATCGGTTCGAAGCATCTCCGCGAAGTTGACTGGATCACAGTGCGCCAATCACTCATCACCGGCTACTTTCTCAAAATCTTCGTGGCGGACAATCTCGCGGAACAAACCGCCTATCTCGGTGCCGGGGGCGCCGGTCTCGCAGATGCGAGCGCTCTGAACACGGTTCCTTTGCTCTACTGCTACAGCTTCCAGATCTTCGCCGATTTCGCCGGTTACTCGCTTATTGCAATCGGACTTGGCGCGCTTTTTGGCTACAAACTCCCGCAAAACTTCAACTTTCCCTACCTCTCCACCAGCATCACCGAGTTTTGGCGGCGCTGGCATCTTTCCCTTTCATCCTGGCTGCGCGACTACCTTTACTTCCCGCTAGGCGGAAACCGCAAGGGCAGCGGCAGAACCTACTTCAATCTCTTCCTCGTCATGTTCCTAGGAGGCCTCTGGCACGGCGCTGCATGGAAATTCGCCCTCTGGGGCAGCCTGCACGGAATTTTTCTTGCCGCTGAGCGGCTTGAAAAATCCGGATTCTCAATTTTGAATTTTAGATGTTGGATGAAAAAGCCTGAGGACGACGTCCCAGCCAACTCTTCCTCAAAATCCAAAATCCAAAATCCAAAATCCAAAATTACCATATTTGCCATCACCATGGCAAAATGGTCCATCACCTTCCACCTAGTCACCGCCCTGTGGTTGACTTTTATGATGCCCGACATGGCAAGCATAGCAGCTTTCTTCAAAGGTCTTTTTGACGGTAAGACCGGCTTCTCAGGCCCACCCATCTTCTCTCTCCTCTTCTACGGAAGCGCTGTAGTGCTCTACCACGCCTGGGGCTGGCTGCGCGAACACCGCAAACACTTCGCAAGCCAACTTGCTCGATCAAATCTCACGCCTGCTCTACACGGTTTGATGCTTTTCCTCGTCATCACAAACCCAGGCGCACCACGTGGTTTTATATATTTTCAGTTCTAACTCTTAAGATGAGAGCTTAGTCACTTACATAAAGCACTGGAATCAAAAATATTATCCAAATAAATGGACACAAATAGAATTAAAACCATCCTTATTCTTGCAGTGGCTACCTTCGGCGCGCTGTATTTGGGGGTCTCCGCTGCAACAGCCCAGTTCGAAACCATAGCTTGGATTATCGGCGGAACCGGCTTATCGATCTGCCTTCTGCTAGGTAAAAAGATCTGGATGATCATCCCGTTCATGAGCGTGCTCAACTTGAGCCTCATAATACCGACCCGACCGGATACCGGGTTGCTCTCCCAAGCCATTTTCTTAGGCTTCTGCACCCTCCTCTTTTTGATGAGGAAACTACCATTCCGCATTGCATTTACCGAATTGGGTTTTTGGACCGCTCTCATCGCCACCTGTGTCCTTCAAACCTACATTCGCAACCCGGTCGGACTCAATATCATCGGAGGGGAGTCAGTTGGTGCAAAACCCTACGTTCTATTCGGTGCCGCTTTAGTCACCAGCGTTCTTCTTTCCACCTATAAAATTTCACCCACAGATCTCAAGTGGATCCTCCGTCTCTCAATCATCGGTGGCATCCTGAACTTTACGCTGCTCGCTATTGGCACCCTTGTCCCTAGGCTTGGCGTGTGGTATGGTGCTGTAGGAGGTGGAGAAGTGAACTCCACTGGACAACAAACTGGAGCTTACGGTGCCGAGGGTGCCACCCGGATCGTATTTGTCCGGGACTTCGGCCGGAACCTTTCTCTTTGGATAGGCTCTTTTAAATCGCCGATCCGTGCCTGTTTCCATCCCGTCTCGGCACCTCTTGTCCTTATTTCCTTGGCATGTGCAGCTTTCAGCGGCTATCGCTCTGAAGTAGCAGCGGTTGGCTTTACTTACCTTGTCGCAATCTCCTACCGAGGAGGTATGGTGGCGGTGGTCGTCTCCTGTCTGAGTCTCGCGATGGGAATAGTTATGCTTTCGGTCATCAATCTTGCGACTCCACTTCCCGTAAACATTCAGCGTTCCTTGAGCTTCCTCCCCGGCACCTGGGATCAAGCGCTCACCGAGGATGCTGAACAATCCACTGAATGGCGGGTCAAAATGTGGGAGGAGGCTCTGCTAACCGACTTCTGGATTAAAAACAAGCTCCTCGGTGACGGACTCGGCATGACGAGACAAGAATACAACTTCATCAGATCATTCGGCGACAAACAGATTAGCGGCGGCGTGGGTTCGGGTGATATTAGTCAACAGCAAGAGTTTTTCATGGCATCCGGCGCGTATCACAGTGGTCCGGTCTCGACGATTCGGGCGATTGGCTACGCAGGCCTTCTGATCCTTCTTATCGCCCAGATTCGCCTGGCAGTCCATGCCCATCGGCAGATCCAACGGACCAGAAATACCGAGTGGTTCCCTCTCGCATTGTTTGTAGGCATCCCATTGATCTGGTCACCGTTTTTCTTCGTTCTTATTTTTGGAACATTCTCATCTGGTGCTACCAGCTTTCTTCTGGGTTCCGCATGGGTCCGAGTCCTAGAGAACAACCTTCCGTTGCCCTTATATGTCATTCAAAGAAGAACCCCATACATACTGCAGCAACGCCGAACCACCTCAGATACCTCATCGCAATAATTAGGTATATCGTCAATCATCCGCCGAGAATATTACAGCATAGTGCACTTTCATGACAAAAAATCTCCTCGCACGAATACGGGAATCTCCGGCATTTCGAACAGCTATTACTTCATATTTCCTAATTGGAAGTGTTACAGTGACCAGTCTGGTGGCAGTTCCGGTAGCCCTCGGCTTCCTTAACGCAGAAGAATTCGGCCTATGGATATTCACCAAGCAGGCACTTGGATATGTGTTGCTGCTGGACTTCGGTGTTGGAGCAGCAGTAGGCCGCCTTATGGGAGGTGCCTTAGCCGATGATGAACAGAAAGACCGCTGCTTCGTCACATTATCAATAGTAATGCTAGTTCAGGCCCTTGTGATACTAGTCGTCGGCTTACTACTTCTACCCTATTTACTTAATTGGTTCGAAATTCCACCTTACTTAAAAGAATCGGTGGGACAAATATGGACAATCTCCCTATTGGGGTCCGCAGCGAAGCATGCGACTAGAGTGATCGATGGCACTCTATTTGCTCAAAATCGTGTGTATTGGGCAAACCTCAGCGGAGGCGTCGGCACATGGGTGGAGTTTGTAATCTTCCTAGTTCTCCTAAACCTCGGCTGGGGAGTTCAGTCTTATTCATGGGCTTTCCTTGCATCCATCGCATGCTCAATTTTGGGAGTTACCATTGCATTTCATATTGGTCCATGGCGACCCGTATTGAAAATTAAATATTTTGATTTTTCCATGCTACGTGGATTATTTAATTTCAGTCTAAAGCTATTCACCCTCGGAGCAGTTGCTCAAGTTGTTTTTCTTTCTCAATCATTGATTGCAGCAAAGCTTTTCGGGCTTACCGCTGCGGGCAGCTACAGCGTCTGTATGAGACTCACTCAACTAGTACGTCAAATTATAGCTAGACTCTACGAAGCACATATTCCTGGCTGGCAAAAACTATTTCTTGATAACCAACTAGCTGATCTAATCGGACGCTGGAGATACCATCTCAAGTTTATTGTTGGTGTGACCCTTATCGGCTCGATCTCAGTCTCTTGCTGGAACAGTCTTTTCGTAACTCAATGGGCGTCCCCGAGCCTAAATGTCGGTTCAGCTTTCGATTTTCTAGCAGGTGCATTTCTCTTCGCTAATATATGGACGGGAGCCATGATGGCTCCGTTGATATTCAAAATGGATCTCAATGCTCGGACTTATATGGCGCTAGCACAATTACTCCTAACTTTGGTGCTCTGTATTTTCTTTGCCAATTACATTGGCCTGAGTGGAATCCTACTAGGCGCCCTTATCGGCAATTTGATTACTGTATTCTGGTTCAACAGCTGGAATGGAGCCAAAATACTCGGAACAAAGTGGGAACTCATCTGGGTGAGCATTCTACGCCCCAACTCACCTCTACTTTTCGGCATCATTGGCTGCGGCACAATTTCTCTATGGGGAGATTTCAATACTATCGGTCGCATTACGATTTGGTGCTGTTCAGCCCTCGCATTCGCATTCATCCATCGAGGTTATATCTTTGAACTCACAAAGCAGCGATCGCCGGCAACGAGTCTTAAGGCGTCATAAATATCTACAAAAAAAGAAAAAGAACATACACAACACTACCAAATGATAAAGAAAATCATCAACACTATAAAACACGATGGCCTCAGACCATTCTTTTGCCTTGCACAGGCCAATCGCTTCGCGAAGGCCTACACCCGAGAAGCACAGCAGCAATCATTGAAAGAACGAGAGCAAAAAACTCAAGAATTTTTGAGAAGCGCTGACGTCCGCGATGGCTGCGTGCAAATCCCGGTTCTCAATTTTGAGATGAATGTCAACGCGTCTGATGCGGGTATTTCCCGAGATCTAATTATCGACGGCATTCGAGAGAAAAATGCCGTCGGCTTGGTTCAGAAATTTCTTCCTAAAGTCAGTGGGGGGATCTACTTTGACGTAGGTGCTAATCTTGGTTTTTATGTACTCATCGAGGGAACATACTCGGGTAGTAACCTCGAAAAAATTTATGCGTTTGAGCCATTACCTGAGAATGCAGCAATCCTGAGAACCAACGTAAGTCTGAACAAACTCGACGCTTCAGTGGTCGTTAACGAATGCGCCATGTCTGACAAACCAGGAGTGAGCAGCTTTCAACAAGAAGGCCATTCGAACCTTGGGCACCTTGATGATTTTGGAAGCATTCTTCCAGAAGGGTCTCACAGTATCGATGTTAAGGTTGACACGATCGATGATTTTTGTAGCCGCGAAAAAATCGAACAAATTAACTTCCTTAGAATGGATGTCGAAGGACACGAAGACAAGGTGTTAGCCGGCGCCAAGCATACTCTTTCAAGAAGCGAGGAATGTCTCATTTTTCTAGAACTACATCCTCGGATGATTAAAGAGAGCGGACGAAGCCTACCTGCGATGCTTTCAGCACTAGAGGAATTAAATTTCCGTTGCGTTGCAATATGCGGACGAGATACGGAACAAATTGAAGACTTCGACTGGGGATTCCTGAAACGGAACGTAAACGTTCTTTGTGGCTGCTACGGTTATCATTGGTTCTTTGCAAAGGGTAAACTTTAATACATTCAATTACATTGAAATTTAGGGTTCAGTGCCTCGCCTATGGACAAACCTATCAAGTCTGAAATTGAGGACTGGTCGTTGACGTGACCGTTTTGCCAAAGATCGATGAACTCGAAAGACTGAGATACATACTTCGAAGGTTTGTGATCACAACCCAACAATTAGCGATCCAATCATGACTGTAAAGATACTGTTTTCAGGTAAAACTAGTTGGTACCTGAACCATACCGCAAGAGAATCCTATAAAAGTGGGAGCCTCTCTGGCTACTGGATGGGTAACAAACGACCAACCGGAGTTCCAAGAGACAAATACAAACGTATCTGGCCCTATCATCTCGCACAGAAACCTTTTTATCACATGCCGTTCATCAATCTTGAGGAGCGAATGCGATGGAATAATCTGCCTTTCTACGAGGCATGGATTGCCCGACAACAGATCCCAGAGGGAACGAATGTCGTACAGGCTCCGATGGGGTCGTGTAGAGCACTTTTCCGACTGGCTGACCGAAATTCAAAACGAATACTTAAGGTATTTGATGCACCAAATAGTCATCCTAATACACTGTTTGAATATTGGCAAAGAGAGTGCGACCTCTACTCTCCGGGCTACCGAATTCCGATGCCAGATTGGGTTTTTGATCAGATCAGCCGAGAAATTGAAAATGCGGATATGGTTTTATGCCCCAGTAACTTCGTTCGTGATTCCATGGTACAGAATGGCGTATCTCCTTCTAAATGCTATGTGTCTCACTTTGGAGTGGATACCAGCATCTTCAAGAAACGAGACAAACTGCCCGAGAAGCCCATATTCATTTCGGTTGGGTCGCTCACAGTGAGGAAAGGGCAACAGTATTTATTCAAGGCATTCGAGATCGTAAAAGCCCAATTACCTGAGGCAGAACTGATTTGCGTTGGAGGTGTTCGCCCTGACTTTATAGGCGAATTAAAAAAATGGCATGGAACTTTCACCCATTATGAAGGCGTATCCCATCCCAAACTTGCAAAGATGCTATCAGGAGCAACAGCATTTGTACTTCCTTCGTTAGAAGAGGGATTTGCTCGTGTCCTTTCAGAAGCTATGGCATGCGGTCTACCTATTCTTGCTAGCTATGAATCAGGAGCTACCACTGTAGTCAGGAATGGTATCGAGGGAATTATTATCCAACCCAGAGACCCCGAAGGAATTGCCGTCTCAATGATTCGTAGCGCACGAGAAAAGGAAGAAAACCTCCGTATGGGTGAAGCCGCGTATTCTGCTGGAGCTAAATCAAACACATGGAGTGATTATACGAACCGTCTTGTTACTGAGTACAAGCGACGCCTTGAACTTCAACAATAACACATGGCGGTCAAAAAGTTCACACATTCACACATTCACACATTCACGCTGTCACCAAACCATGAAACCAAAACATCTCCCATACGAAATCGACCCATCACAGAATCGAATGCACTATTACGAAACCTACTGGAAAATGGTAGGTTTGGAACTCCTTAGGAAACACTTCCCGAATCCCGAAGTGAAATCAATTCTCGATTTCGGATGCGGAAGGGGTGAAGTTCTGCCCATCTATCAAAAGCAGGGCTACGATGTGCTCGGTACTGATTCGGATGAAGAATGTGTTCGAATCAGCGGAAAGACCGGCAAGGCCGTGCTATTGGATACCAGCGATCCTCTGAAACAGTTCGGGGAAAAGTCCTTTGACGCTGTGGTTTGTTATCACGTGATGGAGCATGTGCCCTCGCCAATAGAAACTATTCAGACCCTCTCGAAAATAGCCCGAAAGGCTGTGGTTATTGCAGTGCCTAACTTACAGACCCTCACCGGTCTTTTTCGCAGACGAGTGAGCGTTGCAAACGTCAATGAGGGTCACCTTCAGTCTTGGGATCATGCTCATCTCTTAAGCTTGGCTCAACGCCATGGAAACCTCGAACTGATCGAATGGGGTTTTGATACAACGATTCTTCCCATCTTCAACCGATTCGGTCCCAGGTTAATTGGTCAGTCCGGCATGATCAAACTCGAAACCAAGGTATTTCCGAAAATTTTCCCCTACCATGGATTAAGTGTCCTTGGGATATTCAAACCAGTATGATCAAAATCTGTATATTTGCGGAATTTCCTTTAAGCGCTATTTCTGGCGAAGTCAGCGGCCGTGGTGGTGGGCAGGCTGCCACCTGGCTCCCGCAACTAGCAAAAGCTTGGGAACAGGTTACTGACTGCGAAATTCACTGGGCTATATTCGACCGCACAGCAAAAACAGAAGATACCCAGTACTGTTGGAATCAGACATTTCACCAAATCCCATGCCCTGGTATCAGTGCGAGCATGCTTTTGGGACGTTTGCCACATCGCAAGGCCGCACAAAGACTGCTGAATCGTCTTAAGCCGGATCTCATTCACTGCTGGGGCACGGAAAACCTGAATGGTAGCGCATTACTTGAATTCGATGGCCCCTCCATCCTTTCCATGCAGGGTGTCATCACCACCTATTTCAAGACCGGCGATCTGAAGGGTTGGCGCTGGAACTTATTCCGCCATTGGGAGCCGGTTTCCCTGCGCAAGGCTTCCGTGGTGACCAGCGAATCACAGTGGGGTTTGAACCAAGTGAAAAGCATCGTTTCAGGAAAAAATCTACATAAGGTGGAATACGGAGTGCATCTCAGTTATTACTCGGTGCCTTGGCAACCGAAAGCCTCACAACCGAGGATTCTTTTTGTTGGAGGTTTGAATCGCCTCAAGGGTGTCGATATTCTGTTACAGATGCTGAAGAAGCATCCAAACCGGCCTTGGAAAATGGTCTTTGCTGGTGGTGGCTATCTAGCTGATGCCTTAAGAGCCTTGAATGACCCAAGTATCGAAGTATTGGGGATGCTGAAGACAGAGCAAGTTCAGGCAGAAATGTCCAAGGCTTGGGCTCTTGTTATGCCGTCTCGTGCGGATACCAGCCCTAATGTTGTCAAGGAGGCTCGCGTTATCGGCCTTCCAGTCATTGGCTCACCGAATGGAGGCCATGCCGAATACATTGAGCATGGGAAAGACGGTCTTATTGTGGTATCTGAGAATACTGAGGATTGGTTCAAGGCGCTCGATTCGCTTTGCCGTGATTTTGACACGTGCCGTGCGATGGGTGTGGTAAGGCACCAGTGGTTCAGGCATCAGTTTCGCCCGGAAAAGACTGCGGAGGGTTTTTTGGAGCTCTATCGACGTATGATGGATTAGAATAGAATCCGGTTTTTACGCCTTGGAATATTAATAAAATTCGTATCATTCGCCGTTCCGAATGTCTTCCTCTTAACCTTCCCATGCTTATGGTGAAAATTGCATCATCCTTTGACCTCCACAGATGAAACTCCTGCTCCTAAACATCCACTTTCCATCCGCCTTCTCCTATGCGCTCTCTAAGCAATAAAGCTTACTCTGCCTATGACATAATCTGCATTCATGCGGAAATGGCATGGTCCACTTTCCGCTCTCGAATGAGTTTGGCATTTCAAGGTGCCCGCTGTGGTGAGAATTTTCGCTCGACTGGCATGATCCGTATCAAATTACGAGCCGCTGGAAGCATTGTGATAGGCGACCATGTCCGGCTGCTCGCAGGCTGGCGCAGCAACCGAGTCGGTCTCAATGGTCCAGTCATCCTTCACACATTAGGGGGCGGGAAGATAGAAATTGGCGACCACTCCGGGGCCTCAGCTGTTGTCATTTCCTCACGCTCTAGCGTCAAGATCGGCAGGTATTGTAACATTGGCGGCAATGTTCGAATCTATGATCATGATTTCCACTCACTCGATGCAGAGACTCGACGTGGACCACTCGACTCCGGTCACTGTGTCACCAAGCCAATTATTATTGGTGACGACGTTTTTATCGGTGCGGAAAGCATCATCCTCAAAGGAGTTAATATTGGAGACGGAGCCATCATCGGAGCCGGAGCTGTCGTGACACGAAACATTCCGGCTGGAGGTATTGCGGTGGGTAATCCAGCACAGCTCCTAAAATCGCAACGGAAACCAAACGAGATTCCAAGCCATTCTTCTTCCATTAAGGCCGATGAGAAGCTTAACCAAGTCTAAGTTGTTGTCTTCACAGCAGTTTGAAAGAGAATTTTCGCTCTAAATATCTATCATGAATCTCTATTACACCATCAAGCGTAAGATCATCAAACAAACCCTGTTGAATCTGATGTTCGTGCGCTTCAAATGCAGGAAAGCCTGGATAGGAGCTCCGGGGTGCGGTTTCTTTGTCTGCCCGGACATTCTCTCTGCTCGCGACATGTCTTCAAATTCTCCACGCGAATCTAGAGTAGGAGCAATCTGCTATTCGGCAGGTGTCGGAGACGACGTTTCGTTCGATCTAGCGCTTCATGAGGAATTTGATATCCGCGAATTGGTGTTGTTTGACCCCACGCCGATGACAATCGAATGGACAATGCTCGCTACTGGAGGGAATTCTATGATGCCGGTCGTTTTGCGGAAAGAATTAGAGATTTTGTGTCAGCCAACTCTT
>JANRFH010000039.1:13231-20227 GCA_030725745.1 Akkermansiaceae bacterium | reverse complement strand
GCGAAACGCGGAGACATCCCCAAAAATGAGGATATCTTAAAATCTCATCTGGTGTATGTTAACTGAAAACCATATGAAAAAAACCATATGAAAAACAAAACCTTGTTTCTGGCCGCCACCTGCGCGGCATCCTCGCTCCTAGCGACATCAGCAGTTTCCGCTGCGAACGTAGTTTTCAGCACCTTCAATCCCTTGGCTACAGGCAATACCGCAAACGTCGGTGGATCGATGACAAATTTGACCGTGACACGTGCTGGAGCCGGCACTGTTGCTGACAACTTCATATACACCTTCACTTATAGCAATCAGAGCTTCGATGGTGACGGCACCCTTGACACGCTGAAATTCGATATCCGTGTCACCGGATTCAACGGAGGCACCATCACGAACGGTTCCGCCAGCGGAACAAATAGTACCGTATTTTCCGACGGCACTGCGATCATCGGCACCACTCAACAATTGGTTCAACAGACGACCAAAGGAGCGGGCGCCTCAGGCACCAAGACCGATCTGCCTACCTGGACGGTTGGAAACGGAAATATGGATATCAATGAATCCCTGTCGTTCACATTGGAAAACTTCTCGGTGATGACATCGACTGGCACTTATGGAGCAGCCACTGTCGGCTTCTCAGGCTTTGAAATGTGGGAAAATGGAGGAAACACCCACCAAACCGTAATAGGTGCAGGCACCGGGCTCTTCGCCAAGACGTGGTCTAACAACGGCGGCACCGCTAGCCGTATCCCAGGCAGTTACAACCAACCAACTCTTTATGTTTCAGAAGGACCCAATACTACGCCATCTGGCTACAATAACTGGGGCCTTGCCAGCTTTAACTTTACGGTGGATGTGGATTTGATTCCTGAACCAAGCTCAGTGACGCTTCTCGGTCTTGGCCTTGCAGCATTGGCGCTTCGTCGTCGCCGTTAGACCATCCAGCTGAGATCTCTCCAAGCCCCTCCTGGAAACCGGGCGGGGCTTTTTTGTGGTCACACAGCGATCTACATCAGCGCCGCAAACTGCAAGGGCTCCATCGTCAGCTTCTGGGTCGCGACGATGCTTTTCCCGGCGACGATATCCGTAAATGTCTTCCTCATCCCGAGCTGGCGGAGGCGGGTGGCGGAGAGATCCTGCGGGTGCTCGGAGAAATTCGCGAGGCAGAGGATGCTCTGGCCGCCGTAGCTGCGGAAGTAGCCGAAGACGCAGCCATTCCCCGTATCGATGAACTCGGTGTGGTTCTCGTGGAAGGCTTGGTTGTTTTTGCGGATCTGGGAGAATTTCAGAAAGCCGCTGAAGATGCGTGCTTCGACCGTTTCCGGCTCTTTGCGCTTCTCGGCTTTTTCCCAATCGAAGGCCGGGCGGTGCATCCAGCGATCGTCGCCGTCCTTGCCGGGATCGCTGTGGTAGTCGTAGTCGTTGGTGAGGCCGATCTCATCGCCGAGGTAGATGAGGGGGATGCCGCCGATGGTGAAAATGATGCCGTGGAGGAGGAGGATGCGGCGGATGGCCATCTCGATCTGGTGCTCGTCTTTTTCGAAAAGCGCTTTCTCCAAGCCACAGAGTGAGGCGGCGGTGCCGCAGATGCGGGCGTCTCCGGTGACGGGGTTGTGCTGGAACATTTTCCCCCGCGCGAAGGAATCGCCCTCGCCGGAGAAGAAGCGGTTGAGGAACCAGCGGTGATCGTGGGGGTTTACACTGATTTCATAGAGGTCGCGATCCTCGAAGCCCCAGCCGATGTCATCGTGGCAGCGGATGTAGTTTACCCACGAGCAGCCGTCTGGGAGTTGGAAGCGCTTTTTCAGGCAGTGGGAGAGGAGGTTCGCATCGCGGGTGGCGATGGAGTTCCAGAGCTGCACCATGAGCGGAGGATTATAGGAAAGGTGGCACTCCTCCTCAGAGACATATTTCTTGATCTCATCCGGCGCGACGATGGCCTCGGATTTGAAGATGAGGGCGGGGGCGGCGATGCGGGCGAGGCAGTTGAAGGCCTGGATGAGAAGGTGGGCTTTCTCCAAGTTTTCACACGAGGTTCCCTTTTCCTTCCAGAGAAACGGAACGGCATCCATGCGCACCATTTCCACGCCGGCGTTGGCGAGGTAGAGCATCTCTCCGGCCATGGCGTTGAAGACATCCGGGTTCGCGTAGTTGAGATCCCACTGGAAGTTGTTGAAAGTCGTCCAGATCCACTGACCCATGCCGGTGCGGTAGGTGAAGGAGCCGGGATGCGCGTCGGGGAAGATCGGCCTCAGCGTTTTCTCATACTGATCCGGCTCGGTGCGATCCGGATACATGCGGTAAAATTTCCGATATTCGCCCTCATCCTTCTGCGCCTTTTGCGCCCACTCGTGCTCATCTGAGGTGTGGTTGAAAACGAAATCCAGCACCAGGCTCATGCCCTGCTGGCGGAGCTCGGTGGAGAGATCGCGGAGGTCATCCATGGTGCCGATGGCCGGATCCAGCTCGCGGTAGCTGCTGATCGCGTAGCCGCCGTCGTCATCGCCGGCAGGGCTTTTGAAGAGCGGCATCAAGTGGAGGTAGGTGACTCCCAGCTCTTTCAAGTAGCCAATCTTGTCACGCAGACCGGCGAGATCTCCGGAGAAGAGATCGACGTAGGCCATCGCGCCAACGACGCGGTTCGATTGATACCAATGGGGGTAGCCCTCACGGATCGCATCGAGGCTTTTCAGATCCGCATCCCTATCCAGCCACGATTGCGCCGTCGTCTGGAGGATCGCCTCGACATGGAAAAAGAAATCGTAGCTGGGGCCGTAGATGCGCCAGAGGAGATCGAAGAGCACGGGGAAATGATCGCCCAGCCGCGCCTCAAACGCCTCCCACTCCGCTGTTCCCACTTCTTCAGGAAACGCCTTGTGCAAACGGGGAAGGAGCCGTGCAAGCGTGAGCCTGCTTTCGCGGGATGTGGGAGTGGAGTCGGTGTAGTTGATCATGGAAAAAAAGCAATGTGCGCGGGGAAATGAAGGCATCCTCCCTGCCGCAGCCACTATGCCAACAAAGCGACGCGGTGCAAACTTGCAATCCGAGGCGGGATACCGAGAAGCATCAAACTTAGCTAAGAGCAAAGAATCACCCTAATTCCAATCACTCTTTTCCTGCCTTTCTCATTCAAATTCTCAGATGAACGGATCGATTCGATTTTGAATAAGGAAATCATTTTGCCAATAAAAGACCACCTTTCGCGAGCAGGAGCGCAAAAAAGCTTTTTCCAAACCCCTCATCATCGCCCAACATGTGCGGATGAAACCCACCCTGCGCAGCATTTCCGCCATCCTGCTTTCCCTGTGCACCATCGCCGCAGGACTTCCCGAGAAGGAAAATTTCCATCTCTTCCTCCTCGCCGGCCAGTCGAATATGGCAGGGCGCGCGAAGCTCGAGGATTCTGCCGCGGAACCTATCCGCGGCATCTTGGCGATGAACAAGGATCTGAAATGGCAGCCCGCCATCGACCCACTCCACTGGGACAAGGCCAGTGCAGCAGGCGGCATGGGTCGGCCATTCGCAGAAGATGTTTTGAAAAAGTCGAAGGGCGCAGAAATCGGCCTCATCCCGGCGGCCTTCGGCGGCACATCCGTCCGCGAGTGGGCGCCGGACGCAAAGGCATCCGGCACCAACCTCTACCAAACCGCTATCGAGCGCGCACAGATCGCCATGAAAGACGGCACGCTCAAGGCCATCCTCTGGCACCAGGGCGAAGCAGACTCTAACGAGCGAGGCATCAAGGTTCATGAAGAGCGCATGATCGAGCTCATCGGGAATTTCCGCAAAGACCTCGGCATAGCGGATCTCCCCTTCGTGATCGGCCAGCTCGCCGACTCACCAGACAAGGAAAAGGACGAGCTCCGCAAAGCCATCGATGACGCAAACCGCCGGGTGGCTGAAAAAATGGAAAACGTCGTCTTCGTCAGCTCGAAAAAACTAGAAACCGCAGACGGCACCCACTTCGACGCGCCATCGATCAGGAAATTCGGCGAGCGCTACGCCGATGCCTACCTTGAGCTCATGGGAGCAAAGTAGCGCCCCCTTTGACTTGCCGCAGCACACCGCGCACTTCAACTTCCCCGCGTGCCGGAAGAAGATGAAGCAAACCCGATTTCCGAAATCCGGCGTGCCATCATCGCACAAGACGGCTCCGCCCTGCTCGCCAAGGCCGAGGATGTCCACTACGCCGACCTCGCCGGCCTCTACGAGGATCTCGATGACGAGGAGCGTGACTTCCTTTTCAAAACCATCGGCCCCGAGCTAGCCACCGATGTCGTGGCCGAGCTGCCCTACTCGCTCATCGAGGACTCGCTCGGCCATTTCAAGCCCGCCCAGCTCCGTTTCCTCCTCGGAAACCTCTCGGACGATGACCGGGTCGATATCTTCCAAGTCGTCTCCGAGGAGGCGCGCGTGCGTTTTTTCTCCCTCCTCGGCACACGCGATAAGGAGCTGACAAAGAGCCTCCTGAAATACGAAGAGGACACAGCGGGCGGCCGCATGACCACTCAGGTCGGACGCATCACGGCGGACATGACGGTGAAACAAGCACTCACCATCCTTCGTCGCGACCGCGAGGATGCCGAGACGCTTGCCCGTATTTTCGTCGTCGATGTCCAAGGACGCCTCGTCGGAAAAGTCCGCCTGCGCGATCTCGCCTTCAACACCTGGGACACTCCCATCCAGGACATCATGGACACCGTGGATGAGTTCATCCTCGCCACCGAAGACCAAGAAGACGCCGCCCGCCTCCTCTCCCGATACGACCTCGTCGTCCTACCTGTCGTCGATGAATTTCACCATCTCCTCGGCGTCATCACCTACGATGACGCCCTCGAGATCATGCAGGAAGAGTCCACCGAGGACATGGAAAAACTCGGCGGCATCGGCGGCGAGCAAACGGAACTCACCTACCTGAACACCAGCGTCGCCACCCATTACCGCCGCCGCGCCGCATGGCTCGTCTGCCTCGCCTTCGTCTCCATCGCCTCGGGCTATGTCATGTTCAGCTTCGGCGATGTGCTTCAGAAAGCTTTCGTCCTCTCGCTCTTCCTCCCCATGGTCGTCGCCTCCGGAGGAAACGCCGGTGGACAAGCCGCCACCATGGTCATCCGCGCCCTAGCCCTCGGTGAAATCGCCGCCGGCACCGCCCTGCGCATCGCGTGGAAGGAAGCACGCACCGGCCTCTTCCTCGGCCTAACCCTCGGCGTCTCCATCGCCGCCTTTATCTCGCTCATCCTCCCACACTTTCACCCTCCCGCACCGGACAGCTTCTCTTTCCTGCAACTTTCCCTCGCCGTCGCATGCGCCATCACCCTCCAAGTCCTATCCGCCACCGTCCTCGGCGCACTCCTCCCCATCACCGCCCGCGCCATCAAGCTCGACCCCGCGGTCGTATCCGCCCCCTCCCTCGCCTCCATCGTCGATGTCTCCGGCATGCTGATCTATTTCGGCACCGCCGCGGCGATTCTGAGACTTTGAGGAAAAACCATTTCTTCGTTTAGAATTTCTCGCTTCGTGCTTATGATTCCGAAATGGACGCCCTAATCACTCATGTAAAAAACGGCGAGGAACTCAGCCCGCGCGAAATCGAAGTCGCCGCGAACCTGCTCCTCGACACCTCCGTTCCCGACGAGAAAAAGGAACGCCTCCTTCTTGCGCTCTCGAAAAAAGGCGAAACCCCTGCGGAAATCGCCGGCTTCGTCGAGGCCTTCCTCGAGCACGCCGTCGATCCGATGATCGACAACCTCGACCTCCCCGGCCCCACGCTCGACGTCTGCGGCACCGGCGGCGACAAGCTCAACCTCTTCAACGTCTCTACCACCTCCATGTTCGTCGCGGCAGGCGCGGGAGCCATCGTCGTGAAACATGGTAACCGCGGCATCACCTCGAAAAGCGGCGGCGCCGATGTGCTCGAAGCCCTCGGCATCCGCATCGATCTCCCACCGGAAGGCTTCCGCCAATGCCTCGAAAAAGCCGGGGTCGGCTTCCTGTTTGCGCCGAACTACCACCCAGCTTTCAAGGCCGTCGTCGGTGTCAGGAAAAGCCTCGCGGCGCAGGGACACCGCAGCATTTTCAACCTCATCGGCCCCTTGCTTAACCCCGCCCGCCCGCAGTGCCAGCTCGTCGGCGTTTCCGACCGCAGCCTCTGCCCCGCCTTTTCGGAAATCCTTCAGCGACTGGGTCGCGAGAGCGCATGGGTCGCCTGCGGCACCGCACCTGGTGGCCTTGCCGTCGATGAAATCTCGCTCATGGGCTCCACTCGCATTTGCAAATCCGGTGCTTTCCAAGATCTTGAGGACGAGGAGATCAACCCGGAAGATTTCGGTATGCGCAAAGCCCTCGTCAAGGATCTCCAAGGCGGCGACGCCAGTGAAAACGCGGTCATTTTGAAAAACATCCTCTCCGGCAAGGAAACTGGCCCCAAGCTCGACATCGTCATCCTCAACGCCGCCGCCGCACTCGCTTGCGCCGGCCTTGCAGACCACATGGAAGACGCCATCGACATCGCCCGCGAGACCATCACCTCAGGCGCCGCGCTCGAACGTCTCCGCCTCATGCAGGAGGCCTCGAAGACCGCCTGAAGCCCACAGCGCAACGAAGCTTCGCAAACAAAGCTCTTGACGCTTTGCGGATTGCCCTTTTCATTCCGCCCGCCCACAAAATTTTGTGTGTGCCCATCTAATAGGTGAATTGTCTCCTGCCGTCTCGTTCAACAGCCTCAAAGCTCCCCATGCCTTCCAAAACAACCGCCAAAAAAGCCGCCGCGAAAAAGCCAGCAAAACCTTCTGCAAAGGCGGCTCCAGCCAAGAAGGCAAAACCTGCCGCTAAGAAAACCGTAGCGAAGAAGCCTGCCGCTAAGAAGTCTGCTCCGATAAAAGCAGCCGCCGCTAAACCAGCCGCAAAAAAGCCCGCTCCAAAAAAGGCAGCCGCCCCGAAAAAAGCGACTCCAGCAAAACCCGCCGCGAAGAAACCAGCTCCAGCTAAGAAAACCGCTCCAGC
>JANRFH010000039.1:0-13131 GCA_030725745.1 Akkermansiaceae bacterium | reverse complement strand
CTCCAGCAAAACCCGCCGCGAAGAAACCAGCTCCAGCTAAGAAAACCGCTCCAGCGGTAAAAGCCCCTGCTAAGAAGCCCGAGGCTAAGAAACCGGCTCCTGCCAAGAAGCCCACAGTCAAAAAGGAAGCCGTAGTGGAAGAGGCTCCTGCCGCCAAAGGTAAAAAAGTCGCCAAGCGCCGCATCGACACCCCTGAAATTCAGGAAAAGATCCGCGAACTCATCAAGCTCGCCAAGGAACAGGAATACCTCACCTACGATGACATCAACGAGATCCTGCCGAACGACCTTGTCGATCCAAACGACGTCGAGGCCATCATGGAGCGTCTCCGCAACATGGAGTTCGACATCATCGACGCCTCCGAGGTCGACCGTTTCAAGGATAAGAAAAAGGACGAAGGCGACGGCGACGAAGAAGAAGTCAAAGCCGACCAGAAGCTCGACATCCTCGACGACCCCGTCCGCATGTATCTCAAGCAGATGGGTCAAGTGCCACTCCTCACCCGTGAGCAGGAAGTAGAAATTTCCAAACGCATCGAGGACGCCGAGATCGAGGTCTCCAAGAATCTCCACAAATTCGGTTTCATCACCGAGCTCTACCTCGAACTCGCAGAGAAGCTCAACAAAGGCAAAGAGCGCTTCGACCGAGTCATCCTCGACAAGAAGATCGAGTCCCGCGAGCGCTACATGAAGGGTCTTCCAAAACTTTGCGACCAGCTCAAGCAGCTCCACGAGGAGAACGACAACATTTTCCGCCAGCTCTCTGCGAAAGCCCCACGCGGCAAGAAGAAGATGGAAGAGACCTTCGAGAAAAACCTCGGCACGATGCACCGCATCTACGTCCGCTATTATTACAAGCAGAAGGTCGTTGAGGATTTCTGCGAACAGGTCGAAGACTACATTCAAAGCTTCTGGAAAAACTCCCGCCGCCTCGCCACCCAGCCAGACGACAAGGAAACCCTCACCAGGATGCGCGAAGTGCAGCAACGCGCTTGGCTCAATGGCGAGAACTTCGAGCCGACCTACCAAGAGCTACGCAAATGGATGGCCGCAGCCCTCCAGGCGAAGACCGAAATGGTCGAGGCCAACCTCCGTCTCGTTATTTCCATCGCTAAAAAATACACGAACCGTGGTCTCTCCTTCCTCGACCTGATTCAGGAAGGCAACATGGGTCTCATGAAAGCGGTCGAAAAATTCGAATACCGCCGCGGTTACAAATTCTCCACCTACGCCACCTGGTGGATCCGCCAGGCGATCACCCGCTCCATCGCCGACCAGGCACGCACGATCCGCATCCCGGTTCACATGATCGAGACGATCAACAAGCTGATGCGCGTGCAGAAGCAGCTCGTCCAAGAATACGGCCGCGAACCTTCCCCGGAAGAAATCGCCGAGGAAATCCACCTTCCCGTCGAGCGTGTCCGCGCCGTCCTTAAAATGGCTCAGCAGCCAATTTCCCTACAGGCACCTGTCGGTGACTCGGACGACACTTCCTTCGGTGACTTCATCGAAGACAAAGCTGCCGACAACCCGATGGAAGAAGCCGGCTTCTCCATGCTTAAGGACAAGATCAAGGACGTCCTCGACACGCTCACCGAGCGCGAGCGCGAAGTCCTCGAACAACGCTTCGGCCTCAAGGACGGCTACAGCCGCACCCTCGAGGAAGTCGGCCGCCAGTTCCAAGTCACCCGCGAGCGTATCCGCCAGATCGAGGCCAAAGCCCTCCGGAAAATGCGTCACCCGACGCGTATTCGGAAGCTGGAAGGCTTCATCGAGCTCCCCGGCGCTTAAACTCTAAATCTTAAACTTTAAACTTCAATCAAGAGGGAGACTCCGAACAGGCGCTCTTCCTTGAGGTTTAAAACTTAAAGTTTAAAGTTACCGCCGAAATGACCGACCCCGAGGACTTCACAAAAATCGAATCCATCTTCGTCCGCCATCGCAACTGTCTGCTGGTGCGAGGCCAATTCATTGACATTTACACGGATCATTACCTGCACCTCGCGGAGCAGAAACTCCGCTATCCCGAAGAGCTCGACCAGATGCTCAAGGACGCGCTGGCGATGCTCACCCTGCACCTCACCGCCCGTCCATGGGCTGAAACCATCGCGTGGACAGCGAACCTCCGCGCACCTCGCATCAACCTTTTCGTCACCGGCTCCTCGGACGATGCATACGTCACCGGTCGCATCTTCACCGAAGACATCCGCGAGCCTGATAGAAATTTCTTCTACTCCCAGACCACCGTCCCGGAGAGCCGCGAACCACGAACCTCCACCATGGAAGTCGAGGGCAAAGACCCGGTCGCATGGATCTCGCAGTTCTACACTCAGTCAGAGCAACGCCCAGCCCGCGCCTTCCGCCTGCCCGATGAAAACTTCGTCCTCATCGCCGCGCAACCCGATGCCGACCTCGAGTGGCTCGCAGGGCTTACCGAGGAGGATGTCGCAAAAATCACCGAGACCGAAGAAACCAATCTCCTAGAGACCCGCCCCTTCCGCTTCCACTGCGGCTGCACCGTCGAGAAAATCCTCCCCATTCTCGGTAGCTGGCGCGAAAAGCCCGACGAGCTCTTTGGCGATGCCGACTCCATCACCATCCAATGCCCCCGCTGCGCCGCAAGCTATGTGGTGACGAGGGATATGATCTGACCACGCGGCGCATACCGCAACCGAGTGACCTTTTTTCTATTTTATTTTCCACAATCAGGTTAATCATAGGTTCACCAATTCCATGAGCAAAACCTTCATCTCCGGCCATCGAGGCATGGTCGGCTCCGCCCTCATCCGCGAAGCACAGTCCCACGATCTCGAAATCCTCACCGCCTCCCGCGCTGAGCTCGACCTCACTTCCCAGTCCGCCGTCTTTGCTTTCCTTGAAAAGCATCAGCCCGAGACCGTCATCATCGCAGCCGCAAAAGTCGGTGGCATCCACGCGAACTCCACCTACCCGGCGGATTTCATCTACGAAAATCTCGCCATCGCTGCGAATCTCATCGAAGGCTCACGCCGTGCCGGCATACCCCGCGTGCTTTTCCTCGGCTCCTCCTGCATCTACCCGAAGCACGCCCCGCAGCCGATCCACGAAGACAGCCTCCTCACCTCCCCCTTGGAGTTGTCCAACGAAGCCTACGCCATCGCGAAAATCGCCGGCCTGAAAATGTGCCAGCACTACCGCGCCCAGCACGGCCTCCTCTACCACTCCGCCATGCCCTGCAACCTCTACGGCCCCGGCGACAACTACCACTCGGATGGACACCTGAAATCACTGTTGAGGAAATGTGCGCCGAAATGGTCGCCTCTGATCTCGACACCGCACGCCAGCACGCGCTTCTTACCGCCCACGGCCACCACATCTCGGTTTCCAAGGAATAAGACAGAGCCGACTTCTTTTACTGCCTGTCCCGAATGGCACGAGATGAAGCAGTGCAGGGCAGGGATGGCTTTCCAAGCCGTCCGGGAAAGGGTTAGGCACGATCACCGGAAAAGTGGAATCCTACCGTCTTCCAAGCCTTAAGCATACAAATCATGGGGTAGTGTGAATCCGGGTGAGGGATCGTATCCACAGAGCGGACGGCGCGGAGCGACCGTCCCTGCCCTTTTCACGAAATCGGGCGTAATCCCGTGCCATTCCTGCCTGACCCTCCCACCTACGCGATCCCGTAGTTCAAAAAAACTTGAACTAATTGCCATTTTTCAATAGTCAAGACATGTGGATCTCCCCTCAACCCAAGCCGAGACAGAAACGACTGGCCTGACGCCCCTGCAAGAGCAGGTGGTCGGGTATTTCGTAGATTTGGTCAGGGTTCTTGGCCTGCCGCGCTCACTCGGGGAAATTTACGGGCTGCTTTTCATCAACCCAGATCCCCTTTCTCTGGACGATCTTGTCCGGCTGCTTGGCATTTCCAAAGGCTCCGCCAGCCAAGGACTCCGAACCCTCCGGACTCTGGGCGCAGTGAAAGAGGCGGATGGAAACGGCGACCGCCGCACCTATTATCAACCCTCCGTGGAGCTGAAACCCCTGGTCGGTGGCTTCATACGCGAGCAAGTGCGACCTCACCTCGACAGCGGAAAATCCAAGCTCCGCATACTTGAAGAAATAGCGGATAAAACCTCAGATCACGAAGACAGGGAATTTTTCCTCGACCGTATCAATCGGCTCGATTCTTGGATGAAACGCGGCGGGCAGGTCTTGCCCGTATTGAAAAAAATGTTGGGGCAATGAACGCTACCGAACCGAACAAGCCCCGTTGGTACTGCGTCCGCACCCAGACGAAGCGCGAGCACATCGCCGCCGGTCACCTGCGCGAGCTCGAGGGCATCGAGGTTTTCTGCCCACGCATCAAATACCGCAAGGCCACGCGGCGTGGAAAAATCTGGTGGCTGGAGCCGCTTTTTCCCGGATACCTCATCGCGAAATTCGACATCATGGAAATGGAACGCGCCGTCACCTTCTGCCAAGGCGTCCGTGGCCTCGTCCGCTTCGGCTCGGAAACCCCGGATGTGCCGGAGGATTTCGTCGTCTCACTCATCGAACAGGTGAAACAACAATCCTCCGACAGCGAAGAACTCATCACCGTCTCCCCCTCACTCGATATCGGCGACGAAGTGGAGGTCGCCACTGGCCCTTTCCAAGGAATGAAGGGCACCATCCGCAGCATCGCCCCTGCCCATGAACGCGTCAAAGTCCTCCTTGAATTCCTCGGCCAGGTGCAGCCCGTCGATCTCGATCTCTTCGCCATCCTCCTGCCCCGCAAACCCATTCCCAACATGTGACGATTTCTCCACCGGCATTCTGTTCATTTTTTATTGAACTACAACGCCGACACTCCCACCGTTTCCTTCTCCGCTAACGCAGAGACACTTATCCACAAAATCACACCCCGCAGGTTTTTTTCCAATTTCGGAAGAATCGACCAAGGGCGGCAGCGTGCCACACTGTTTTGAAATTTCTCATCGTCGGAGCCGGATTTTCCGGCCTTGTTGCAGCCCACCGCCTATCCAACGCCGGGCACACCTGCACCATCGTTGATCGCCGCCCGCACCTCGCGGGAAACGCGCACGACTCGCACGATAAAGCCGGCGTCCTCATCCACAACTACGGCCCCCACTACTTCCGGACTAATTCCCAGCGCATCCTCGACTACCTCTCAGCCTTCACAGAGTGGCATCCCGTCGATTACACGATCAAATCCCACACCGAGGGAAAATATTGGTCGTTTCCCATCAACCTCAACACCTTCGAGGAACTCATTGGAAAACCCGCCACCACCGCAGACTTCGAGGCCTACATCGCGAAGCACCGCCACAACATCCCCGATCCGAAAAACTCCGAGGAAGTCATCCTCTCTCAGGTCGGCACCCGCCTCTACGAACTTTTCTTCGAGGGCTATACCCTGAAACAGTGGAAACTCCACCCCCGCGAGCTTGATGCCTCCGTCTGCGGCCGCATCCCCATCCGCACCAATCGCGACGACCGCTACCTCGCCGAGGAATTCCAAGCACTCCCGAAACACGGCTACACCGCCCTTCTCGAAAACATCCTCGCCGACTCTCCAAACACCTCACTCCACCTCAACACCGACTTCAACGAGGCGCGCGAAAAATTTCCCCACGACCACCTCGTCTTCACCGGAGCCATCGACGAATATTTCGGCAGAAAATACGGCGCACTGCCCTACCGCTCCCTCCGTTTCGTGCACGAATCCTTCACCGCCGAGCAACTCATCCCGCGCGAACCCATTTCCGGAAAATCCGGCTTCTGGCAGCCCGCCATGCAGGTGAACTACCCAGGAAAAAAGGTGCCCTATACTCGCATCGTCGAAATCAAGCACGCCACCGGGCAACAGATCGACGCCTCCACCATCGTCCGCGAATTCCCCGACGACTGGGATACCTCCAAGGAACCCTACTATCCCATCCCGACTCCCGACGCCGCAGCCGCCTATAAAAAATACGCCGCCCTTGCAGAAGCAGAAACGAACACCACCTTCATCGGCCGCCTCGCCACCTACCGCTACTACAACATGGATCAGGTCACTGGCATGGCACTCGCCGCCTCGGAAAAACTCATCAAGCGCTTCGCCTAACGTAGGGACGATCTTCGGTCGCCCCTTCAATCTCCCAAAAAAAATGGAACTTCAAAGCGTCCATCAAATCGCACGTGTCCTGCAGGAAGCAGAGATTCGCTACCTTGTGGTAGGCGGGCTCGCCGTGAATGCGCACGGCTACCAACGCTTCACCAACGATCTCGATCTAGTCATCAATCTCATCCCTGCCAACATCCAACTTGCTTTGGAGAAACTCGCCACCATCGGTTACCTCCCACGCGTTCCAGTCACCCCGGCAGAGTTCGCCGTCGCGGAAAACCGCAAACAATGGCACGAGGAAAAGGACATGCTTGTCCTCAACCTTTTCAGCGACCAGCACCGCCGCACTCCCATCGATGTATTCATCTCGGAGCCTTTTGATTTCGTCGAGGAATGGAAGAATGCCCTTCAGATCCCCATCGACGACCTCACAACGATCCCTGTCATCAGGCTATCTGCTCTGCTGAAAATGAAAGAGGAAGCCGGTCGCGAAAAAGATCTGCTGGATATTTCATACCTCAACAAGCTCTCCGACTACCATCATGACGAAGCCTGAAATACTCAAGGAAGACGACCCTTGGTATTCATGCACCGCCGAAGGCTCGGAAATGTCCAACCTGCTCATTGGCTCCAGATTGACCTTCCGTGAAAAACTCCAATGGCTCGAAGAAGCCGAAAGCCTCTCCCTCATTTTCCAAAAACACCGCGAGCAGCAACAACAACAGCAGCAATAACTCATCAGGATGAAACACCATCTCATCCGCGCCGCAGCCATCGGCTTCATCCTCTTCATCATTTCCGCCGTCATCATCGCCAACCGCGGCGAAGGCGGCAACTGGTGGTCATTCATCCACGACATCCCCTACGGCGACAAGGTCGGCCACGTCGGCCTGATGGGCACGCTCTGCTTCCTCTGCAATCTCGCCTTTCCCTGCCGATCCATCAAATTGCCGAGCGGACTTGTCACCCCGGCCACCCTCACCGTTTTCACTCTCGTCAGCCTGGAGGAACTCTCCCAAGCATTCATCCCTAGCCGCAGCTGCGACCTTTTCGACTGGTTGGCAGACATCGCCGGCATCATCCTCGGCCAAACTGCCGCGCTGCTCATCCTCCGCCGCCAAAAGGCAGCATCGGAAAACTGATTTTACCTTCGCCCCACCCATCATGAAAAAAGTTTTCGTCTCAGGATGCTACGACATTCTCCATGCCGGTCACCTCCAGTTCTTCGAGGAAGCCCGCGCCCTCGGCGATTACCTCATCGTCTCCTTCGCCTCGGCCGAGGTGCTCTGGCACCACAAGCGCCGCAAGCCCTCCATCCCGGACGAACACAAACAAGTCCTACTTCAAGGCCTGCGTATGATCGACGAAGTCATCATCACCCATGGCCACAAAGAAGGCCTCGATTTCGAAGAGGATTTCCTCCGCATCAAACCGGACTTCCTCATCGTCACCGAAGACGACAAATACGGCGATGTGAAACGCGAAATCTGCGCAAAGGTTGGGGCAAAATACACACTCCTTCCCAAGACTCCGCCGAAGTTCGATCCCGTCTCCACCAGCTCCATTGTCCGCTGGGTGCAGGCACCTACCGAAGCACCCCTCCGCGTCGATTTCGCAGGCGGCTGGCTCGATGTTCCACGTTTTTCCAAACCCGGTGCCTTCATCGTAAACTGTGCCGTATCCCCGCTCGTCTCTCTGCGCGAATGGCCATTTGAAAAACAAGCCGGACTCGGAGGGAGCGGTGCATGGGCTCTTCTCAATGGCCGCGATGGTGTTGACTCAGAAATAGATATGGGCGTCGGCTGGCAGGATCCCGCAGTCATTCGTGAGACCGGCCTCTGCGTCTGGCGCTCGGGCGAAACACCCGTCCTCGATTTTAAACAGAACGGCGATTTTCTCGATGGGCGCATGGCCATTTTCTGGACAGGAAAACCCCACGATACTCCAGGCATCGCCAACATGCCGCGCGACTACAACCGCATCGCTGAAGCCGCCGTCGTCGCAAGGGCTGGCGCAATGAATGCCGATATTGAAACCCTCGGCCGCGGAGTGAATCTCCAGTACGCCACCCAGCTCGCCGAGGGGATGGATTCCCTCCCTGAAATCCCTGGCGCAATCGCCCAAAAATACTGCGGCGGCGGACACGGCGGTTACGCCCTCTATCTTTTTACCGATCCAGAAGCACGCAACGCTGCTATCGCTGCCACCGAGCAACTTCGCGCCATCGAGCCCATTTGCCGCGTCTGAAAACCGCTTCTTCCTGAAAACTTGAGAACCGTTTCCGTCATCGGCCTTCCCGTCGCCGCCACTGATTACCAAGGAGCTGTCGCATGGGTTCTTGAAAACGCGAAAAAAGCCGACCGCGCCTACGCCGTCGAGGCGGCCAATACACACGTCGCCGCCCTAGCTCGCAGCGATGCGGAATTCGGAGCCTCGATGGCGAAATTCGACCTCATCACCCCGGATGGCATGCCGCTCCTCTGGACGGTGAACGCGCAACTCGGTGAATCTGAAAAACTCAAGGATCGCGTCTACGGCCCGACCCTGATGCTTGAAACCATTTCCGCCACCAACCGCCCCAACTCTAAATTCCGCCACTTCCTCCTCGGCGGAAAACCCGAAACGCTGGAAAAACTCACCGCACGTTTCTCTAGGGAATTTCCCGACTCCGAAATCGCCGCAACTCTCTCCCCTCCTTTCGGCGATTGGAGCGCCGATGAAACCGAAAACATCTTCTCCGAAATACGCAACTCACGTGCAAACCTCGTATGGGTCGGCCTCGGCTGCCCGAAGCAAGAACACTGGATCGCTAAAAACAAACACCTCCTCCCACCCGCCGTTTACTTCGGCATCGGCGCCGCCTTCGCCTTCCACGCTGGAGAAGTGAAACAAGCACCTCCCGCCCTCCAAAAATTCGGCCTCGAATGGGCCTACCGCCTCGCCATGGAGCCACGCCGCCTCTTCAAACGCTACTTCACCTACAACTCCCTATTCCTCTTCCACACCCTGAGAGATCAGATGAGGGCATGAGCATTCTCCTAATTGAGGTTTAGAGTTTAAAATTTAAAGTTTATGAAAATCTCCTCCATCTGTTGCCTCGGCGCCGGCTATGTCGGCGGCCCCACCATGGCCATGATCGCCGCGAAATGCCCTGATATCCAGGTCACTGTCTGCGATATGAACCAAGCCCGTATCGACGCTTGGAATTCTGATGTCCTCCCTGTTTACGAACCCGGCCTCAAGGATGTCGTCGAGTCCGCACGCGGAAAGAACCTCCACTTCACCACCGACCTCAAGCCCGCCATCGCCGCCGCAGACCTCATCTTCGTCTGCGTCGGCACACCCACCAAGTCCTACGGCATCGGTGCAGGCCGCGCCGCAGACCTCCGCTACATCGAGTCCGCCGCCCGCCTCATCGCCGAGGTCTCCGAGGGCAACAAAATCATCGTCGAGAAATCCACCATCCCGGTGAAAACCGCTAACGCGATCCAGACCATCCTCGCCGCGAACACCACGACCAACGCCACCTTCCAAGTCCTTTCCAACCCCGAATTCCTCGCCGAGGGCACCGCCGTCGCCGACATGGAAAACCCCGACCGCATCCTCATCGGCGGCGAGCAAACCCCGGAAGGCCAGCTAGCCCTACAGGCGCTCGTCGATGTCTACGCAAACTGGGTGCCGCGCGACCGCATCATCACCACCAACCTCTGGTCATCCGAGCTCTCCAAACTCGTCGCCAACGCCTTCCTCGCCCAGCGCATCTCCTCCATCAATTCCATCTCCGCCCTCTGCGAAGCCACCGGCGCCGATGTCGATGAAGTCGCCCGCGCCATCGGATACGATTCCCGCATCGGCTCAAAATTCCTCAAATCCTCCGTCGGCTTCGGCGGCTCCTGTTTCCAGAAAGACATCCTCAACCTCGTCTATCTCTGCGAATCCTTCGGCCTCCCGGAAGCCGCCGCATACTGGAAGTCCGTCGTCACCATGAACGATTGGCAGAAGTCACGCTTCGTTGAAAAAATCGTCCGCACCCTCTTCAACACCGTCTCCGGCAAACGCATCGCGATCCTTGGATTCGCTTTCAAAAAGGACACCAACGACACCCGCGAATCCGCCGCCATCAACATCTGCCGCGACCTCGTTGCAGAAAACGCTCACGTCATTATCTACGATCCCCGCGTTCCTGTCGAAACCATCCACCGCGACCTCCTCGAAGTCGGCGTCCCCCAGGACATCATCAACTTCAACGTCGAAATCGTCGACAGCCCCTACGAGGCAGTCAAAGGAGCCCATGCCCTCGCCACCCTCACCGAGTGGGACGAATTCCGCGATCTCGATCTCCCCCGCATCCACGACCTCATGCTCAAGCCCGCCTTCGTCTTCGACGGCCGCGCCATCCTCCCCGTCGAAGCCCTCGCCAAACACGGCTTCGAGGCCTTCATCATCGGAAAGGGATAGGAGCGCTGGCTTTAGCCGGCGAGTCCTGCTCAGGACTTCTGATATCCGCAACCATCTTCCTTGAAAGTTTATAGTTTAAAATTTAAGGTTTAATTGATGAACATTTTCCCTGAAACCCACCGCTTCCTCAACCGCCACGACAAGGAAACCCTCCTCAAACAGAAAGGCCTCGCCATCTGGATGTGCGGGCTCTCCGGATCGGGAAAATCCACCATCGCCAACGCCGCCGAGCGCGTCCTTCATCAACAAGGCCGCTTCACCGTCATCCTCGATGGCGATAACATCCGCTCCGGCCTCAATGCGAACCTCGGTTTCTCCGATGAAGACCGCCTCGAAAACATCCGCCGCATCGCCGAGCTCGCCAAGATCCTCGTCGATAATGGTGTCATCGTTTTCATCTCAGCCATCACCCCCCGCGGCGAACTCCGCGACCTCGCACGTGGCATCGTCGGAGAGAAAAATCTCTTCGAAACCTACGTCAAAGCCTCCTACGAAGCCTGCGAAGAACGCGACGTCAAAGGCCTCTACGCAAAGGCAACAAAAGGCGAAATCGCCAATTTCACCGGCCAAGCCAGCTCCTTCGAGCCCCCCCAATTCCCCGATATCACCCTCGATACCGAAGCCCTCTCCATCGAGGAAGCCGCCATAGAACTTGTCGAAGCCATCCTCCCAAAAATACGGCGCAGCTGATCCCAACAAACCCCTCTCGACTGGCAGCGCATCTCCGAATTCCTCGAACTCTTCGGCCTCTCCGGGAAACTGTCAGAACTCCAAAGCGCTCACGCATCGGCGAAACCCTAACTCGCTCACCCAAGTGGATTCTTCCGGAAAAACACCCACCCTCACCCCAGAGGAACGCGCCTCCTTCCGAGATTTTGCCAAGAAATCACCCATCGAGAATCCTGCGCACCCCGCACTGCCCATCCTCGAATTTTTGAAATCCATCTCCACCCTCCCCCCCACATTACGCCCGGAGAAACCCGTCCGCTTCACCGGAAATCACTGGAAACTCTGAATAAACCGCAATTCATTAGTAAACCACCCAAGTTACTAATTATTCCTTGACTCATCCCGGCGCACGGCTACAACTTACCGTCCGCAACGCCCTCCTCTTCTTTTGAGGTTTGAAATTTAAAGTTTAAAGTTTGTGCCCAACTACAACCTCTCCCACCTCGACCAACTAGAAGCCGAGGCGATCTTCATCCTCCGCGAAACCGCCGCCCAGTTCGAGAACCCAGCCCTCCTCTTCTCCGGCGGCAAGGACTCCATCGTCATGGCATGGCTCGCGAAAAAAGCCTTCTGGCCCGCACGCCCGCCTTTTCCGCTTGTCCACGTTGATACCGGCCATAATTTCGACGAGACCATGCACTACCGCGATGAGTTCGTGAGCCTCCTCCGCGCCCAGCTCGTCGTCGGCTCCGTCCAGGAATCCATCGACGCCGGGCGAGTCACCGAGGAAACCGGCCCCAACGCCTCCCGCAACAAACTCCAGACCGTCACCCTTCTCGACACCCTCGAGAAACATAAATACGACGCCGCCCTCGGCGGTGGCCGCCGCGACGAGGAAAAAGCCCGCGCCAAGGAACGCTTCTTCTCACACCGTGATGACTTCGGCCAATGGGATCCGAAACAACAACGCCCCGAGCTCTGGAACCTCTTCAACGGACGCAAGAACGAAGGCGAACACTTCCGCGTCTTCCCGCTCTCCAATTTCACCGAAATGGACATCTGGATGTACATCAAACGCGAGGAAATCCCCCTCCCATCCATCTACTTCGCTCATGAGCGTGAAATCTTCGAGCGCAACGGAACCCTCCTCGCCGTCACCGATTTCTTGAAACCCCAAGAGCACGAAACCGTCACCAAAGAAATCGTCCGCTTCCGCACCATCGGCGATGCCACCTGCACCGGAGCCGTCCGCTCCTCCGCCTCGAATCTGGACGAAGTCATCGCCGAAGTCGCCGCCGCCCGCCAGACCGAGCGCGGCACACGTTCCGACGACAAACGCTCCGAAACCGCCATGGAAGACCGCAAGAAAGAAGGCTATTTCTGAGCGTTGCTCGGAAATAGCCCGTCAAAGGTCCGAAAGTCAAAAGTCTGAAAGTCAAAGAAGACTCTTCGACCTTCGACCTTCGACCTTTAGACATTCAGACTCTTATAACAATGACCGCAGAACGCTTCGAAGATCTCAGAATCTGGCAAAATGCCCGGATTCAAGCGAACTGCGTCTATGATGAATTCGGTTCTGGCTCCGTTTCCTCGCGTGACTTCGGGTTCCGAGACCAAATCCAACGTTGTGCAGTATCGGTGATGAACAATATCGCTGAAGGCTTCGAGCGTAAAACTGATCTGGATTTCGCCAGATTCCTCGATATTGCCAAAGGTTCCAACGGAGAAGTCCGAAGCATGCTCTATCTTGCCGAGGATCGCAACTACCTGAGATTCGAATTCGCCCTAGAAATGAGAAACTTCAGCGAAGATCTAAGTCGAGCCATCGAATCCCTAGCCAAACATCTCCGTAAATAACCAACTCTTCACTCTTCACTCTTCACTCTTTCGACCTTCGACCTTCGACCTTCGACCTTC
>JANRFH010000038.1:16467-21900 GCA_030725745.1 Akkermansiaceae bacterium | reverse complement strand
GGAGTCAGGCAGCAGTAAAAGTGTGACTTGCCGAAATCAGGGAGGGAATCAGAGTGATGCTTTGGATGTTTCTGGCACTGGTCATCACGCTCGTCATTTGCTCACCCTATCTGGTGTGGCAGTTCTTCATACGTCCCTATTGCCTGAAGCACGGGAAAGGCTACACGACCGGGATGAACTGGGCGGCGACGATGTGGGTGGACTGGCAGGAGGCGAAGGAGCTGGCGACTGCCAAGGGTGACCACAAGATTTTGGTCGCGTGCCGGGCGTTTCTCTGGATCCATTTGGTGTTCTTTGTGCTTGCGCTTGGGTTCATAGTGATCTCCATCGCGGGCGGATGATGGGGTAAGCCGGGGATATTTCGCAGTGCAGGTCGCGATTTCTAAATCGCGGTTCCTTTCAGTTCCTTGGCTCACTCGTCGAGATACTTCGCCAGTGTCTCCCGCAGGGTGGTGCGTGCGCGGAAAAGGATGCTTTTCACTGAGGATACGGAGGTGCCGAGGATGTCGGCGATTTCCTCGTAGGGGAGGTTGTCGTAGCGGCGGAGAACAACGGCGAGGCGCTGGTTTTCCGGGAGCGACTGGATGGCGGCGTCGATGGCGGCCTGTAGTTCGCCGGTGAGCAGGGAGGCATCCGGCTGGGCGTTCGGATCGCCGGGGTGCTGGAGGTGGCTTTCGTCTTCGCGCTGGTCGGTGGAGACGGTTTTCTTGCGGGAGCGGCGGCGGGTCTCGTTGTAAACGAGGTTCCGCGTGATGGTGTAGAGGTAGGTGGTGAACTTGTTGTCGGGCTTGTATTTCTTCGCGTGTTTCCAGACGCGGATGAAAACTTGCTGGGCGATGTCCTCGGAGTCGGTGGTGTTGCCGAGCATCTTGGTGCAGGTGCCGACGATGGCGTCCTGGTGGCGCTCGACGAGCATGCGGAAGGCTCTTTCATCCCCGGTGGCGATCTGCGCCATGAGGGCGTGATCGATAGCCGTTTCCGGATCGGGGTGGACGGAGTCTCTGGCTGGGATTTCCTCCATCGGGCGGGTCAGGGAAGCGTGGTAAGGGATGATCTGGTCTCCGGAGAGAAACATGGGGCTATGAACCCCGGTGGCGGCTTCTGGTTGCGGTGCAATCTTTAGGTTTTTCGTGAAAGCCGCTGTTTCCATGGGTCATGCGACGGGAAACGGGCAGATTCGATTCATTGTCCGACGGTTCTTTGCTGCCAGAGAGGGGAGGGTGGAAGCTCGAAGGGGCGGCAGATGATGATGCCGGCATGCTTGGAGGAGCCAGTGAGATAATCGGTGATGGGGCGATCGACGATGGTCTTGCGGCCTTTGCTGTTGTCCGAGGTGGCGTGGGTAAAATAGGCGCGACCGTTGACTCGCATGATGAGGCCGACGTGGGAGGTGTAGCCGCCTTTCCATGTGGAGGTGATGGCGCAGATGTCGCCGTTCTGGAGGTATTTCTCGGCATCGCGCACCTTGTCCTTGGGGACGTGGTAGACGGGGAGCTTGGAGACCCATGCCTCTACGCGCCCCATGGGTTCGATGAGGGCGGGGTTGTTTTTTAAATAGCGGTAGCTCTTCCACGCGACGGTCATTTCCTTGATCTCGCGCTGGAGACGCTGGGCGCCGGGGATGCGCGGGGTGATGTTCACGGCGTAGCCACGGCGTTGGTTGTCGTAGAAGACTTCCTCCAGGTGATGCATGCGGGAGAGGTAGCCGCCGTTGCATACGCCGTTGCGGTAGCGCTCGATCTCGACCATCTGGAGCATGTCTTCGGGTTTGTAGGGGCCGGGCTTGTAGGTGAGCATGCGGGAGATCGCGAGGGAGTTTTCATAAAACGTCCAGCAGTCCATGCCCTCCATGTTTACGACGGGGGACTCGATGTGATCGTCCACCTCAAGCGTGTAGCCAGTGTAGGGCACGCCGGTGAGCTCGCGGGCGACACGCATGGTGCGCTCGCCGATGGGGAGTTTTCGCCAGTTTTCTCGCTCAGCCTTCGCTATGACTGCGTAGAACTTGGACTCGCCTTTGAAGACGGTATCGAGGGGAAGGCGGGGCTTTTGGGGCAAGGGCACGGTGACCTGCTTGCCGGGAGACTGGACGTAGGTCTTTTTCACCCCGTTCATGGCGATGCCTTCAAGTCCCGGCCCGGTGCAGGAAGCCAGTGCGATGGCCGCCAGCGAAGGGAACAACGTTTTCCAATACATAATGGGAACGCTACATCGCCAAGCGACGTGCAGAAAGTAAACAGTTTGGAAAATTAATTGAACAACTAGGGAGAAGAGTGCCGTATGAGAACGATCCAAATACCTGTTCATGTCCTTCCGAATCCTTGCACCATTTCTCCTTCTCGCCCTGCCGCTAATGGCGAAGCCCGCCGCCCCTCAGGAAATCAAGCAAGCGGAGCGCATCGTGCTGATCGGCAACGGCCTCGGCGAGCGCATGCTGGATCACCCCTACTTCGAGGCAGGCATCCAGCTGGCGAACCCTGGCAAGGATATCATTGTGCGAAACATGTGCCGATCGGGAGAAACGCCGGGATTCCGCCCGCATCCATCGCGGAATTCGCCATGGGCATTTCCCGGTGCGGAAAAATTCCACCCGGATATGAAAAAGGGCGCCGGCAGCGGCACCCACCCGACCCCGGACGAATGGCTTAAAGACATCAAGCCAGACACCATGTTGGCTTTCTTCGGCTACAATGAATCCTTCGATGGCGATGCTGGGCTGGAGAATTTTCGCGGTGAGCTGGATGCCTGGGTGAAATACACGCTCGAGCAGAAATACAATGGCAAAGCCGCTCCGAGGCTGGTTCTCGTTTCTCCCATCGCCTTCGAGAATCTCTCCGCCTCACGCGATCTCCCTGACGGGGAAAAGGAAAACGTAAACCTCGCGAACTACACCAAGGTCATGTCTGAAGTGGCAGAGGCGAACGGGGTGGAGTTCATCGACTTCTTCAACGGCACACGCGAACTCTACGCCACACTCGACGAGCCTTTTACTCGCAACGGCTTCCTGCCGACCGATGCAGGCTACCGCATCCTCGGCAACAAACTCGCCACCTCCCTGTATTCCGGAAACAAGCCCTCCTCCGCCGCCAAGCCTGATGCGGTGCTCGCCGCAGTGAAGGACAAGAACTGGTATTGGCAAAACGACTACCGCATGCTCAACGACGTGCATGTGGACGGGAGGCGCTTCAAGCCCTACGGCCCCGACAACTATCCGGATGAGAAAAAGAAGATGCGCGAGATGACCGAAGTGCGCGATAAGGCGATCTGGGCTGCGACAGCGGGTAAGGCCTTCGATCTCGCACTGGCGGACTCGCAGACGCACAAGCTGCCTGTCATCAAAACCAATTACACAAACAGGAATAAGAAAAACGGAGATCCAGATTACAAGACTGGTGAGGAATCTGAGAAGCTCATCAAGACTCCAGAGGGCTATAAGGTGGAACTCTTCGCCAGTGAAAAGGATTTCCCCAACCTCGCCAACCCCGTGCAGATCTCCTTCGACGACAAGGGACGCCTCTGGGTCGCCACCATGCCGACTTATCCTCATTACCGTCCCGGCGATGCGCTGCCGGACGACAAGCTGCTTATCTACGAGGACACCGATGGCGACGGTAAGGCAGACAAGGAAACCGTCTTCGCCGACAAGCTCCACCTGCCCATCGGCTTAGAGTTCGCGCCGGGTGGTGTGTATGTATCATTGCCGCCGCATCTCGTGTGGCTTCCTGATGCCGATGGCGATGACAAAGCAGACAGCAAGGAAGTCGTCCTCACGGGCTTCGATTCTCACGATACCCACCATGCGATCAGTGCCTTCTGTGCAGATCCTTCGGGTGCATTCATGATGGGCGAGGGGCTCTTCCTCCACTCGAATGTGGAAACGCCCTACGGCACGGTGCGCGGCGTGGACGGCGGCTTCTACCGTTTCTGCCCGCAGAAAACGAAACTGGAGCGCACCACGCAAGTGAGCATCCCGAACCCATGGGGCTACGCCTTCGATGAATGGGGGCAGGATTTCTTCATCCACACCTCCGGCACAGCGTGGAACTGGAACCTCCCCGTCTCCATGAACCCCACCTACTACGGGGCAAGGGCACCGGGCACCATCGATCTCGCGCCCCGTGGCAACCATATCCGCCCTAGCTCCGGCCATGAGTTCATCTACTCCCGCCATTTCCCCGATGAAGTCCAAGGCGATGCCCTCATCGGAAATAACATCGGCTTCCTCGGCCTCAAGCAGCACTCCATCGTAGATGACGGCACGGGCTACAAGACCGCCTTCCGCCAGGATCTGCTCAGCTCATCGGATTCGAACTTCCGCCCCTCGGACTTCGAGTTCGCGCCGGATGGCTCGCTCTATGTCTTGGATTGGCACAACGTCCTCATCGGCCACATGCAGCACAATGCACGCGATCCTTTCCGCGATCACGTGCACGGCCGCATCTACCGCGTCACCTATCCGTCCCGCCCCTTGGTGGAGCCCGCCGAGGTCGCCGGGGCATCCGTGGAGACGCTTTTGGAAAACCTCAAGCTCCCGGAATATCGCACCCGCTACCGCAGCCGCCGCGCACTCCGAGGCCATCCCGTGGAAGAAGTCATGCCCGCTCTCTCCGCATGGGTGAAATCCATCGATGCAGCAGACCCGCGCTCAGAGCACCACCGGCTCGAAGCCCTCTGGGTCAGCTGGGGCATGAATCAGGTCGATACCGCTCTCCTCAGGGAACTCCTCAATTCAAAGGACTTCCATGCCCGCGCCGCCGCCGTGCGTGTGCTGCGCTACAATTTCGACCGCTTCCCAGATGATGCAGCGAAGCTCCTCCAACAAGCCGCCGCAGACGAGAATGGCCGCGTGAGGCTAGAGGCTGGAATGGCTGCCACGTGGTTTGGAAAACCCGGTGCCGCGAAGACCGTCTCCATCGCCAAAGAAAAAGGAACGGACGAATGGAGCAAAGACGCCCTCAATACCGCCGCCAGCAGGATCGGCGGCGAGGTTGAGGAAGAGGTGGAGGAAAACCCGCTTCCCGATTATCCGAAGCACCTCAGCAAAAACGAAAAGAAACAGTTCAAGCTCGGCCACGAAATCTACTTTCGCGAAGGCCATTGCGGCACCTGTCACCAGGCAGATGGCAAGGGCTTAGCTCCCGCCTTCCCACCGCTTGAAAACAGCATCTTTGTCCACGGCGATGCCGAAAGGCTCATCAAGCTTACCCTTCACGGACTCATCGGCCCCTTCGAAATGAACGGCATAAAATACGATGGCCAGGTGCCAATGACGCCCTTCGGCGGTATGCTACCGGATGAGGAAATCGCCGCCGTGCTGACCTATGTTCGCAATCAGTTCGGCAACGAAGCATCCGCCATCACCGTAGAGCAGGTGAAGGAAGTCCGCGAGAAGACCAAGGACATGACCGGCCTCTATCAGATGGAGGAACTCCT
>JANRFH010000038.1:0-16367 GCA_030725745.1 Akkermansiaceae bacterium | reverse complement strand
TTCATCTCGACTTTCATGCCGTCGATCTTGGAGAACGCGGCCTTGGCGGCGTCCATATCGGTCTCGGCCAGCTTGCTAATTTTATCGAGCTCGTCTTCTTGCTCCAGCATCTTGCCGACTTGGACATCAAAGAGGGTGATCGTATCGCCCTCTACGTGAGTGGCGTTGGTTTCAGCAATGCCATCGGCAATGACGAGTTTGATATTGAGGCGCATGCTCTCCATCATCTTCTTCATGGTTGCTTCCATCTCGGCGTTTCCGCCATCTTCCTCGTCATCCTTAGCCATGTCCTTGAAGTCGGCAGGTGGGACGATGATTTTCAGGGTGCTATCCGCGTAGGTGAATTTCACGGATTTATCCTCTTCCTCGGCGTCATCGCCTGGCATGCTGGCGGCATCGCTCACAGCACCCATGGGGTTGAGGTTGAGGGTATTGATGTCGGCGAATTTGAAATGTACGCGTGCGCCCTTTTTGCCGTCCACATTGAGCATCTCAGTTTTCACATGCTCCACGCCTTCGCCCATTTTGGTGGCCTTGGCCTTGGACTTATCATCGGTGAACATCTCGGCGACAGGGTCGGCTCCGTTCGGATCGCCAAACTGGGCCATCATCTCAAGCATCTCTGCGCTGAGGTAGGTCTCCTCTACGATGGTGCCGCTGCCGTCTTTATTGAGTGTTACGGTGGTCTCGTTTTCGAGGCAGGAGGAAAACAGGGTAGCGGCTGCGATGCCCAACGTGATCCTTACGATGCGTGAAATGTGTTTTTTCATGATGTATTTTTGTCTGAAAGAAGAGGGCGGGTGGCAAGCCGGAAGGTTAAAGAGGACAGGTTACCTACATTTGAAAATGTTGAACCGCAGATGGACGCAGATTCACGCAGATGGAAGAGGAAGAGCCTAAAAAACCACTGCAGAAAAGTGAGTTTGGCAGCTAAGGAAGCCCATTCTTTGTTATCTGCATCCATCTGCGGTCGGATTTCTTCCATTTCACATCATCGCTATTCCAAATGTAGGTGCCCTGTAAAAGAGGAGGCGGAAAGGAATTGCAAGACGTGCGGAGCGACGGCAGCTTTGCCTTGTTCATGACAGAAAGCCCGCCTGCCGTTGAGATCCGCCATTTGGTGAAGGATTTCCAGACTTCCTTTAAGCGCCAGCCGCTGAGGGCGGTGGATGATGTTTCTATCCGTATCATGCCGGGGGAGGTGTATGGATTGATCGGGCCCAATGGCTCGGGGAAATCGACGACGATGAAGGCCTTGCTAGGGCTGGTGGCTCCGACTGCCGGGCAGTGCGCGATTTTTGGTAAGGACTCGATGAAGGTGGACTCGCGAAATGAGGTGGGCTTCCTCCCGGAGAATCCTTACTTCTACAAGCACCTGAGCGGGGAGGAGACGCTGGAATTCTATGGGAAGCTGTGCGGGATCAAGGGCAAGAAGCTCAAGGATCGTGTGGGGGAGCTGCTGGAGCTGGTGGATCTGAAAGAGGCGAGCCATCGGCGCATCGGCGGATACTCGAAAGGGATGCTTCAACGCATCGGGCTGGCGCAGGCGCTGATCCAAGAACCGAGGCTGGTGATTCTGGATGAGCCGACGGCGGGGGTGGATCCGGTGGGTTCGCGGGAGATACGGGATTTGATTTTCAAACTTAAAGAGCAGGGGATCACGGTTTTTCTCTGCTCGCACTTGCTGGAGCAGGTGCAGGAGGTCTGCGATCATGTAGGTATCATCTTCCGGGGGAAGATGGTGAAGGAGGGTAAGCTGGAGGATCTGATCGCCATCGAGGATCAGACAGAGCTGGTGATGAAAGATGCCAGCCCGGAGCTGGTGGCACAGATCGAGGCACTCATCAAAAGCGATGCAAGTGCTTCACTGGTGCGCACTGGCAAGCCAAGGACGACTCTGGAGCGACTGTTCCTCCGCGAGACGGTGGGGCGCAATGATGCCAAATAATTTCCCGAGATGAATCCGCTTTCCAATACCATCGCACACGCCTCCCGCATCCGGGTGATTGCGTTCCATGCCTTCACACAACTGGTGCGCATGAAGGTGTTCTACTTCCTCGCCTTTTTCGCCCTGATCCTGATCGGGAGCAACTTCTTCAACCTGCCCCAGCACGAGGGGCCGGAGGCGGCGGGGGTCAATATCCTGCACTCGATCAAGAGCTGGTCGCTGGGGGCGATGACGCTGTTCTCCGTCGTCCTCTCGATAGTCGCTACTGCGTTGTTACTGCCTAAGGATGTGGAAGATAGGACACTTTATACGATTTTAGCAAAACCAGTGCCTAGGCTAGATTATCTGGCTGGCAAGCTGCTCGGGGTGCTGCTTTTGGTGTTCGTTTCGCTGGCGATGATGGACGTGCTGATGACCGGCATCCTGCACATCAGGACGAATATGGTGATGGAGAGTCAGGTGGCTTTTGCGGAGTCTCGCGGACACTCGGCGGAGCAGATTGCGCTGTTGAAAAGCGACATTATGGCACAGGGGGCTACGGCTTCGCTGCAAGGGGCGGTTTTCTCTGTTTTCCTGCGGGCGACGATCATCGCCTCGATGGCGCTGCTGATCTCGACCTTCTCCACCAGCACGCTTTTCACGACGATCATCAGCTTCTTAATCTATTTCATGGGGCACTTCCAGGCGGATGCGCGGGCGGCATACTTCACCTCAGAGGCGGGGACGAGTGATTCGTTTTTGGCGAGGGGCATTAGTTTGTTGATCTCGCTGGCGCTGCCGGACTTTCAGCTTTTCAATGTGATTGATGCGGTGATTGAGGGGCAGGTGCTGCCTTTGTTTATTCTAGGTAAATTGACGTTGATCGGGCTATTTTACGCGGTGTTTTACGTCATTTCCTCGTGGTTTATCTTCGCGAAAAAGGAGTTCTAATGCAGCTAACCCAAGGAAAACGCTATGCGATCCTGGGTCTGGCGATCCTGGGCATGGGGGCGGTGCGGCTGCCCTTCGAGCGCGGGCTGACTAATGAACTCACGGATGCAAACCTCATGCCGCCGAAGCTGGAGATGGGGACAAGTGAGCGAATCGGGCAGACATTTTCCGCTGTCTCTCTCGGCGGGCTGCGGACTCTGGTGGCGACTTTCCTTAACCTGCGAGCCTACGGGTATTTCACGGAACAGAAATGGGCGGATGTGGGCGAGACCTTCGACATCATCGTGGATCTCGCACCCCGCACGGCCTACTATTGGGATACCGGGGCATGGCATCAGGCATACAATGCTTCTGCCTACTATCTACATGAGTCGGAATTGGCACCGCTGCGTCGGGAGCTGAACTGGCGTGCATCGGTGCTGCGTGGAGAGGAGTTCCTGAAGCGTGGCCTTCGCAATATGCCTGAAAATCCCCAGCTGCGGCAAGCTCTGGGCGTGCTTTACAGTGATCCGAACAAGGTGGAGGCCTTCGGAGAGCCAGAAGTAGCCTATGCCAAGTCCTACGACATTTTCATCGCAGCACCGGGAGGCGCAGAAGCAAACGGAATGAGCCGCCGCTTTGCCCTTTATTCACTCGCCCGCATTCCTGGTAGGGAGGGGGAGGCGCTGGCACTCGTGGAGGAAATCATCAAAACACCGAAAAGTAGGACGGCAACCGTGCTGAACTTGCTCTACACCCTGCGCTATTTCGCAGACCCTGAGCAATCCGTTGGAGAGCTGATCGACGCAATTTATCCCGACCGGGAGACTGCTTATGAACTGCTGTCACGCCAGTGGGGGCGCTCGCGCGATCACTTTCCGATGCACGGTGTCGCAAGGGGGATCAGTTTGCTTGAGTTGCAGCTAGGCGTGCCCTCGGAACGCAGCATCCTGAAGCAAAAGTCTCTACCACCGCTGCGGGTGGATGAGATGTTTCCGAAGGGTAGATAGATTCCTTTGACGGAAAATCGCTTGTGGTGGCTCGAAAAGCTTCCCATTGTGAGGTTAGAAATTTAACATTCCTAACATGCCCGGCGAACAACCTTTCCAGCTGCTCTTTGAAACCTTTGGTAAACTGCCGGACTGCCACGCTCCATCGGTGAATGGTGCAGCTTTGGTAGAGCTTCGAAGCCTTCTCGACGCACCTATCGAAGCTCCGGGGCACTGCATACTATTTAAGGCTCCGAGGGCGGGACATGGGAAAACCCATCTCCTCACGCGCCTGCAATACGAACTCGGTGGCAGCCATGAGTTTATCCCCGTTCATGCAACTGGCGGAAGAGGGATCACGCCAGCATCGGTGCTAGACGATACCCTCCGCCGCTTGGTGCGCAGCCTTCCCGCAGCGGGCGGCCTGACGGTGCTGGATCTCATCGCACGGCGTCTTTTTTCCTCAGCCCTGCAGCCGCTTGTCCGCTCGGGGGAGGTGCCTTGCCAGGATAGAGAAGCCGCTCTTAACGCCCTGCGCACGCGCCCAGTGGAGACTTTTGATTTTCACCACCCGAGCGCGGTCACCGCACATTGGGCAAAGGAAAACTTCGAGCTACTAGGGCCACGTCTCGCACTGGAGCTTTCCCAGAGCAACGGCCTGCCTCATCGCGAAACTGCCTTTTGGGTTGATGCGATGTTCCACTTCGCCTCTACACCGATCGATAACCCTGTCCGCGTGCGCACACTCTCGGGAACGGTTTTCGAAGATCAGGCGGCTGAGCTTGCCGCGCATCAGCGTTTGGTTTCCCTGCTCGGCCTCATGGGCACGATGCTGCGGGTGGTGCTGGTAGCAGATGAGCTAGAGGGCTTCTCGTCAGATGAAACTGCCGCTCTAAGTTTTGCCTCATTCGTGGGGGCACTCAGGCAGTCTGTAGATCGATTGGAAATCATCCTTTCCGTGAATCAGGACATCTGGGAGAGCGCGTTTCTCCCAAGGCTCAGCGGAGGGCTTGCTGACCGCCTTTCCGAAGTGACGGTGGAATTGAAGCCACTGGATCTGGATGGGATGATCGCTCTCATCGAGTCGAGAGCACCCGGAAAAGGGGAAGAAATCCTTGGTGAGTTCGATGCGAAATCCGTCCCTTCTCACGCTCGTGGCCTGATCAAAGAGGCTGCCGAGAAGGTAGTTAACAAAGACTTACTATCATCAGACAATGAAGCACTTACGAGCATTCCTACGGATCTACCTGACCCGAAGCAATGGCCGAAAGAGCAGCTGCCAGAGCCACCCAAGGAGCAGATCATATCATCTCCTCCAGCACCGCCTCCATTCCAGCCAGCCCCTGAGCCAGAGGCAGCCAAGCCTTGGCCGGAGCCAGTGATAACTCCAACCGCCAAGGAGCCTGAAACTCCCAAACCTGAGCCTGTTCCCGAGCCGGAACCTGTAGAGACGGGCTTCTCTCCAGAAGCGGCGATTGCTGCATTCAGCAAGTTCCGCAAGGAAGAGTCGCCCGAAGAAGACAGCGGGGGATTCCTGCCTCCATCGGAGCCTTTTGCCACGAATCCAGCACCCGAGGACATCACGCCGGTTTCGGCTCCAGTTTACGAAGAAGCTCCGCCAAAACCGTTTTCCGCACCTCCTGTTGAGCCTGTGAAACCTGAAGAGCCTATTACCCCAAACCCCTTCATGGCGGCACCTACCGCAAGCGTCTACTCTCAACCGCCGCAACCCGAAGCTCCACCGACAGCACAACCCCCGCAGCCATTCGGAACCAACGCGCCAGCACCGATCCAGCCTCAGGAAAACCCGTTTCAGGCTCCTGCACCCATGGAAACTCCCGTGCAAGCATTCCAAGCCGCACCTCCAGCACCCGAGCCTCCGGCTCCAGTCCAACAAGCGCCCTCACCAGCTCCCGAGCCTCCAGCACCGGCTCCCGAGCAACAGGAAGTAAAAACTGACCGCGTGGATGATCTCCTCAAGCAGTTCCGCGAGCGTTACGGCAAATCTTGAGTTGTAAAAAAGCGATAAAGCCCTTGCGAAACAAGGCACATTGGGTGCTTATTCCCTGCAAGCGAAGACATGAGTATTTCCACCGAATATGAGTCCCCGGACACCTTGGGGCGCGCCGCAAAAGCCGTAGAATCCTATCAGGAGGAAACGGACGATCTCGTCGGCGAGCGCATGGTGCTAAACATGGGGCCGTCCCATCCCGCAACCCACGGCGTGCTGCGCCTGATTCTTGAACTCGATGGCGAAGTCATCCACTCCGCAGATCCGGATGTTGGCTTCCTCCACAGGGGCGATGAGAAGATCGCGGAGAACATGCACTACAATCAGTTCGTGCCCTACACGGACAGGCTCGACTACCTCGCACCTCTCGCGAACAACGTGGCCTACGCCTGCGCTGTAGAGAAACTCATGGGCTGGGAGCTGCCTCCACGTGGCCAAGCCCTGCGCGTTCTCTGCTGTGAACTCGCACGCATCTCCGCACACATGCTCGGCGTGGGTGTCTGCGCCATGGACGTCGGCGCGATGACTGTTTTCCTCTACACCTTCACCGAGCGAGAAAAAGTCTACAACCTCTGCGAGCAACTCACCGGAGCTCGTTTCACCACCTCCTACACACGCGTCGGCGGACAGGTTCGCGACATGCCTCCGGGCTTCGATGCAGCTGTAAGAACTTTCCTAGAGGAGTGCGATGTCGCCATTGGAGAAATCGCCAAGCTACTCGATAACAACAAGATCTTCCGCGACCGCATGATGGACATCGGTGTGATCACCAAGGAATCCGCCATCTCCTACGGCATGACCGGCCCCAACCTCCGCGCCTCTGGTGTGGATCGTGATCTGCGCAAGTGCAGCCCATATCTCGGCTACGAGAAATACGATTTCGATGTGCCGATCGCCGAGGAAGGCGATTGCTACGCGCGCTACCAGATCCGTATGGAGGAAATGCGCCAGTCGATCCGCATCTGCCGCCAAGTACTAGACACCATGCCGGACGGTCCGGTAAACCTCGCCGACTCCAAAAGCATGCTGCCCGACAAAGAGCGCGTAATGATGTCGATGGAGGAACTCATTCACCACTTCATCGTAGCCACTCAAGGCATCGATGCACCTGCAGGCGAAGTCTATTTCGCCGCGGAAAACCCGAAAGGAGAGCTCGGCTTCTACATCCACTCGAAGGGTGGGGGAGTGCCGAATCGTCTCAAGATCCGCAGCCCCTCCTACTGCAACCTCTCCATCACCTCCAAGCTTCTGCCCGGCCACATGGTCTCCGACATCCCCGCCATCCTCGGATCGCTGGACTTCGTCATGGGCGAATGTGACCGCTAAAAAACCGAAACCTAAATCATTATGAAAACGACAAGCCTGATTCTCGCCGCAGCAATAATCTCCGGCACCGTGCATGCGGAATTCCGCACATGGACGCGTGACGATGGAAAAACCGCAGACCTCGAACTCACCGAGACCAGCGGGGTGGACAGCGAGAAAATCGGTCGTTTTAAAATGCGTAACGGCAAGACCGTCGATCTTCCTGCGGAAGGATTTATCGATTCCGATACGGATTTGATCAACTCGTGGAAGCCGGAAGCCAGCGAGGAAAGCATAGCGGCAGCACCGAGTGTCTTCGATGATGTCCTCGATGGGAACCTCGTCAAACTCGATGGCAATTCCGTCAAGCGCTACGAACTCGAAGCCAAGCCGGAGAAATACTACGTCTTCTACTACACCGCTTCATGGTGCCCACCTTGCCAAAAATACACACCCATGCTTGTGGATTTCTACGAAAAGCAGAAACCCGGTAATGGCAATTTTGAGTTAGTGCTTATCACTTCTGACAGCGATGAAGGCGCCATGGAAGGCTACGCCAAGGACAAGAAAATGCCATGGCCCATGCTCAAGCTTTCAAAGGTCGAGAAGTTCGACAAGGAATTCGATCATCAGGTCACGGGAATCCCATCCGTGGTTGTATGTGACCTAGAAGGTAACATTGTGAAAAAAACTACCGACCTCGACAGCTTGGAAAAACTTCTCAAATAGGCTCTATGACATCCGTTTCTCCTTTCCCTCCATTCACCACCAGCCCGGAGCTTGAAGCCGAGGCCGACAAGCGCATCTCGCACTACTCCGAAAGCAAGCGCTCCGCCGTTCTGCCTCTGCTCCATATCGTTCAGCACAAGTTCGGTTTCATCTCTCCCGAGTCCATCGATTGGGTCGCGAAGAAGCTCGATCTCGAACCAATCAAGATTCTAGAGGTAGTCACATTCTATCCCGGCTTCCGCCAATACGCACCGGGTAAATACCATATCCGCGTCTGCCGCACCCTTTCCTGCGCCCTCGGTGGCAGCGCCGAGCTCATGGAGGATCTCTGCAAGGAATTCGGCATCGATCGTGAATCGGCCGATCCGCATCACCATCCGATTTGCGTTTCTCCCTGTGGAAAGTATTCCGTGGAGTTCGCCGAATGCCTTGCATCCTGCGGCACTGCTCCAGTCTGTCTCGTCAACGACGACTTCTATGAAGCCGTGGACGTGGAGATGATGAAGAAGGCCTGCAAGTAGCAGGATTTATACAGCCCTCAAGAGCCCGGCGCGTCCGTCGGTCGGCTAGGCGGAGCCTTGATGAAAGCTGGCCTTGCGCCTGTGCCGGCATCGCCTTTGGCCGCTTGATCACGGATTGCTCCGGCGATGGCTTTCGCTAGCTTATCACGATGGGAGGGGGAGTTAATAAGAGCGGCTTCAGATGAGTTACTCATGTAACCACCTTCTAACAGAACGCAAGGGATTGAAGGGTTGCGTGTGAGCCGGAGACGACGCCTGACTTGCCCTGCATTAGCAGAGTAGGGGGCAACGGATTTCATAGCGCGCTGGCAACGGACAGCGAGCCCATGCGAGTCGACACGCCACCAGTATGTCTCTGGCCCCTTGCGAGATGATGAGCCAGCATTGAAATGGAGGCTGACGAGGATTGCTCCGGGGTAACGGTTTGCAAAATCAACCCGATCATCTAGATCAATGAAACGGTCATCGGAGCGCATCATAACTGTCCGGAAAGAACCGCTGAGTTCAGACTGAAGGCGCTTTGCGAGATCGAGGTTCGCGTCCTTTTCCTTTTGTCCCGTTGAGCTAGAGACTGCTCCTGAGTCCTTTCCACCATGTCCAGCATCAATGATAACCGTGCGGAAACCTTGTGGGCCAGGTCGGTTTCCCCAATAATCCAATCCACCGGATGTCGATGATGACGATGGGCCAGCAGTAGGAGAACAGGAGGGGAGAAAAGCAAGGAAGGGGAGGATCAGCAGGAATCGCATGACCTTGTTTATGTCCCATGCCAGAGAAATCAAATCCAATCGGTATGCAGGTTACTTAAGCGTATGGGATCAATCGATATCCTTCACCTTCTCGAAAAAGCGCACGAAATCACCGTCACTGTCCTTGAGCAGCTGCTCGAATTTCGGAATATCGTTATTATACGTCACCAAGGCGAGCAGGTGGGCGTTGGTGAGATCCTGTGAAATCCATTCTTCAAGCGCTTTGCCGCCCCAACGCTTTTGCAAGGCGTTCGCTCTAGTGTTAAGATCCTGCATCAACGAGGCTTTCCGTGTCCTCATCTGAATTTCGGACACGCCAGATGCGTAGAGCTTCTCTAGCGACGCCCGTGTGCGGGTGATTTCAGAGTAGAAATCTCTTCGTCTAACTAAAATCTCTTCGTAATTTTTTAGACCCGCCTTGTCGCCTTTAGAAATCAGCCAGCGCCTAATGCCTTCCTCAGCTACGGCGTTTGCCAGTGACTCGTTGAACGTTGTTTCTCCGCTGCGGAAAATACGGCGGTGGGTGAGTTCGTGGAAAATCATTTCTGCGAAGTCGATGTCCGAGTAGTCGATGAAAGTGTTGAGCACAGGATCATGGAAGAAGCCGAGGGTCGAGTAGGCATCGGTGCCTCCTAAGTGCACATCATAGCCCTCAGCCCGTAGTTCTTCGGCAAATTCCTTGGCGTCAGTCTCGTCGAAATATCCACGGTAATCCAATTCTCCGATGAGTGGGTAGCGCCAGGTTTTTGGCTCCAGAGAGAACTCAGGCGCCGCATGTAGGACGTAGACCACGTGTTTTCGACCAAGATCCGCATACTTGTGGTAACTGGCGTCTCCAGGAAGATTTAGATCTGTTTTTGCAAATTCACACAGCTCCTCACAGAGGATGAGCTTCTCACGGATCATTACCGGTGTTTCTTTGTCCTCGATGACCCGTAGATTCGGGCGGGACTTCCTGAGAATCTCGACCTGTCCGGAAACTCCCTGCGCGTAGAAGTTTACCGTCTCACACGATTGGAACAGAATGAACGGCAGGAAAAGGAGAGAACGCATGCTTGGGAACAATGTGGGGTAATTCGCTTTACGTGCAAGGATTGGCACTTCCAGCTACTTTACTTTGCATTACATGCATTGTAACAAGTTATGAGAATTTCTCCCGTAACCACTGGGCAGGAAGCTTCCGGGATTGCAAAAAGGCATGTCATGCAGTTGATTCGCCCTGATGATATGCCCACTGAAGTCCCTGCCCATAGTTTTTCTGCTAATTACATCCATTCCTTGTTGGGCGGATGAAAAAACACCGCCAAAAGAAGACGAACCAAAAAAAGAGTCCTCAGAGACAAAAATCCAAGTTCCTGTAGTGAAGGACGGCAAAGTGACGATTGCCGGCGAAGTTGTGACTTACAAATCCACGGCGGGAAAAATGATCATCCGCGACGACGACGGTAAACCACAGGCTTCGATCTTCTACGTGAGTTACGAAAAGGATCCTGTAAAAGACAAAAGCAACCGTCCGGTGATGTTTGCCTTCAATGGCGGCCCGGGTTCATCATCTGTGTGGTTGCATCTCGGAATTCTCGGCCCGCGTAGAATCGATTTCCCCGGAGACGGCACGGAGCCCCTCACCCCCCCAGCCCGGCTAATCGGAAACGAAAGCAGCATACTTGATGTCTGCGATCTGGTGTTCATCGACCCCGTTTCCACCGGATACAGCCGTGCAGAGAAAGACGGAAAGGCGAAAGATTTTCACGGGTTGGATTCTGACATCGCTTCAGTAGGCGATTTCATCCGCCTCTGGATCACGCAGAACGGACGATGGAATTCACCCAAGTATCTCTGCGGTGAGTCCTACGGTGGTATTCGCGCTGCAGGCCTATCCGATCACCTCCAGAGCCGTTATGGAATGAGTTTGAATGGAGTCGTGCTATTATCATCTCTTCTCGATTTCCGCACACTGATTCCTGCGCAAGGCAGCCAGCTCTCGTATCAGGTTTTCCTCTCCTCCTTTGCAACCACCGCACTGCATCACGGCAAAATCCAAGGAAACAGAGAAGAACTTCTCGCGAATGCACGTGAGTTTGCCTTCGGAGAATACGGAACGGCGTTACTTAAGGGGCGTGATCTTCCCACAGAAGAAATGACGGCCTGTGCCACGAAGCTTTCGGAGTTAACGGGGATTTCAGCAGACATCTGGGCTGAGAAAAAACTTAGGGTGTCGGCAGAAGAATTCCGCGCGGAACTTTTGCGTGACGAGGGTAAAGTCATTGGAAGGTTCGATGCACGTGTTTCCTGGGATGCCACTGACACATCATCGAGGTTCGCAGAATACGATCCTTCATATTCCCTCGCACTCGGCGCCTTCTCCACGACCATACTCTCCTACCTAGGTGATGAACTCGGCTGGAAGGAAGACCAGCCATATGAAGTGCTCACTGGAAAAGTCAGTCCTTGGTCTTATGGATCAGATAATCGGGTGGTAAATGTAACTGGTAGGCTAGTCGAGGCCATGCGTGACAATCCGCGGCTCAAGGTTCTAGTGATGGGAGCGCATGCCGATCTAGCCACGCCGCCAGAGAGCATACCCTATTCGTTTCGTCAGGAAATGGGACTCCCCGATTCATTCATGGAGCGCATCGAATTCACAGAATATGATGCGGGGCACATGTTCTACATGAATCCGCCGGATCTACTGAAAGCCCGTGAGGATCTGGTGAAATTCCTGAACCAATAGCCCTCACGTGGCATGACCTCCGCTCATCGTCGGCGGAAATCATCTTCACCGGAGAACTTTCCTGTGAAGATGATTTGGCAGAAATAGAGCTTATCTGGATTCGACCGTATTGACGGAACACACCACACGAATCCATGAAGAAACTATTACTACTGACATTGTCGCCAAGCCTAGCTTTGGCAGCTCCGCCCAGTCCGGACATCGCCACTGTAGGCGCATCCGAATACTGGATTAAGCCAACCCTCGACATCCGTGCCCGCTACGAGTTCGGTGATGTAGATGGCTCTGACCCTTCACATGCATTCACATTACGTGAGCGTATAGGACTGCAAACGCAGGATTGGAACGGCTTCAGCGCATTTGTTGAGGGAGAATTCACACAAGCCGCCATTGATGATTACAACGGTGGTGCACCGGGTGTGACACCAGCTGTCGGAGGTAATACGGCAATCGCAGATCCCGAGACCAACGAGTTCAACCAAGGCTACGTCCAATATAAAGGCTTTGACTCCACCTTTCGCTTGGGTCGCCAGCGTATAATTTATGATAGCGCCGCATTCATCGGAAATGTTGGCTGGCGTCAAAATGAACAGACCTATGATGCCTTCAGTATCAGCAATACCTCTATAGACGGATTAACCTTGCAGTATGCTTATGTGAATCAAGTAAATCGGATCTTTGGTTCTGATGCGACTGGAAACTTCGACTACGATGGTATGGACACGCATTTGCTGAATGCTGCCTACACCGGAATCGAAGGCTTCACCGTAGGAGGCTATATCTACCTCATTGATTTCGACCAGATCAATGCAGCGGATTGCGATACCTATTGTACCTACGTGAAAACGAATCAACTTGGACTGGATCTATATGCTGAACTCGCCCTCCAAACGAACGGAGGAGCGGCAGGCAATGACGATAGCTCTTATGCCCATGTCACTGCTACCAAGGCTTTTGGAACTCAGTCCGTCACATTAGGAATGGAGCACCTCTCCGCTGGCTTCCGCACTCCGCTTGCAACGCTTCATGCGTTCAATGGCTTCTCGGATGTCTTGCTACTAGGCCGTTTCAACGGTTTGGGTTCAGGTGCGGTCGGTCTTACAGATATGTATGTAAGCCACACTATGCCAATTTTCTTTGGCATGAAGTGGATAAATACCCTCCATGCATTCGGCGATAACGAAATATCTACAGGTCGTGGCTGGGAATATGATTCAGTCTTGGTCAAGAAGTTCGATGAAAATTTCACCGGCATTGCAAAACTTGCGCACTTCGAAACGGAGAGCAATTTGCCAACCACCACGCGCTTCTCAATGGAACTTAACTACAAATTCTGATTGTTGTTGGATTGTTAGCCGAAAAGGCGAGCGCCCTGCTGTTCACGAGACGGCAGGGCGTTTTTTTGTGTGAAAGTATACCGAAAAGATTTCAGTCGCTTCAGCGCGGCATATTCTCGAAAGCCATTTCACAGAGGCCGATGAATGCCTCTTCCACTAGGCTGGGATCACGCTGGGTGGAGTGAAATACACCCCACTCTCTATTGATTTGATCTCCGGGGATCTTAATTGCAGTCAGTGTGCCGTCAGCGATTTCTTTAGCAGCAACCCATGAGGCTACGATACCTACGCCGGTGCCAAGCTTGGCCATTTCCTTGATTGCCTGCATGTCTCCGAGGACAAGCGGCTTCTTTATTCTACCGGCCATTTTTTCCATCCAAGACTCGATCAGTCGATGGGTTTCAGTGGCCTTTGCGTAAATAATAAATTGCTGTTCAGCGAGGGTTTCTACCATCCCATCCTTCTTCGCAGCCCAGGGGTGGAATGGTGAAATGACAAAGGCGAGGCGATCGCTAAACATGGGGCGATATCCTTCCTCACCATGGTTTTTTGGCTTCAGCCCTACCACGAGATCAAGCTCACCTTGGGAAAGTTTTTCCAGTAACAGAGAAGTATCTGCAGCCTCGATATTCGGCTCACAGCGTGGGAAGCAGTCCCTGAACTCTCGCAGAACGCTGGGAACAAGGTAATGGCAAAGACTATGCGGTGCCCCCACCCTGATCCTAGTTTGCCCCCACCTCCGGAGGCCGTCCAGATCGCGTGTCGCTTGTTCAAGTTCTTGGAGGACTCTTTTGCACCTCCTGAGAAGAATTTCGCCTTCGGAAGTCACCACTACCTTCTTACCGGAACGATCCAATAACTTGCAACTAAGCTGCTCCTCAAGTGTGCGGAGCGAATGGCTGACTGCAGACTGCGTAACGAAGAGTTTACGAGCGGCCAAAGTAAAACTCTCCTCCTCCGCTACGGCTACGAGTGCCCTCAGTTGTCTTAAGTCAGGTACCCATTCCATAAATTAGTTTCTCTCATCCACACCTACTCATGAAATAAGCACCGCTTGTGCCAAAAAGCACAGATTGGCACTAGATGCGCTTACTCTGAGCAGATGCCTGGCAATAAATCCAATCCGTCCAATTCTCAGATCATTCAGCTAGGATATGTACCCCTGGCTGATTGCGCGCCGTTCGCTGTAGCTCAGGAGACAGGAATCTTCGAACGACATGGACTGAACGTCAGCCTGCACCGAGAAATAGGCTGGGCAACAGTGCGAGATCGCCTCTTTTACGGAGAGCTCGACGCGGCATCTTCGATCGCTGGAATAGCTTTCACCCTCGCCTACGGTCTCACTGACCTTAGGTGTGATGTTTCCGTGCCACTCGTCCTCAACCTTCACGGAAACGCCATCACCCTATCCAGCAAACTACCCCAAGATGTCATTAAGAGTGGATCAGGACTAAAGGATTATCTTTCATACCATTGGAAAAAAGATCGCCCTTTCACGCTTGCCGCCACTCACCGCTTTTCATCCCATGGGGTGCTACTTCATACATGGCTGAAGCGTCACGGCCTCGCTGACTCGGATGTGGAAATTATCATTCTTCCTCCATCCCTTATGCCCCGGCACCTAAAAGCTGGTCACATCGATGGCTACTGTGTTGGCGAGCCTTACAATTCTGAGGCAATTTTGGGAGGATACGGGTGGTCTCCGGTCACATCCACGGATCTTTCGTATGGGCACCCGGAAAAAGTATTACTAGTCTCCGGAGACTTCGTAAAAAACCGTAAAAATGACACGGTCAGCTTAGTCGCTGCACTCATCGAAAGTTGTAAGGTCTGTCAGGACACAGACTTCAGAGAAGATCTGATCTCAATTTTAGCTCGTCCCGAATACACCGGGGCTGATCCGGAAATTCTAAGGAACAGTTTGGGTGCGAGCTTTTTCGATGGGAACGCCCATACTCCCAGCGAGAATTTCCACATGTTCTACGGCGATTCCGTGAACCGCCCCTCTACTGATAAAGCCTCGTGGATGCTCGCAGGTCTACGGGCATCAGGAAGTCTCCCGGAAAGTCCCTGCGGCTCGCTATCACGACTTTACCGAGAGGACATCTATTTAGCGGCTGTTGCGGAGGGGCATGATCGCCGTTCATTGGCCTGATGAAAAACAACATGGGTGCATTCATGCTCCCCCTCCCGATGGTGGCACAGCCCACGCTATTACGAAGATGTCTACAAAACATCATCATGCGTATCACCAATATACTACTAACCGCCGCACTTACCGGCACTCTCGTGAATGCGGAGCAACTCGACGTGGAGAAAAGCGAGCTCAAGCTCGGCTTCATCAAACTCACCGACTGCGCTCCCATTGTCATCGCTAAGGAACAAGGCTTCTTCGAAGACGAAGGCCTCCAAGTCGAAGTCATCTCCCAGCCAAACTGGAAGCAACTTCTCGACAACGTCATCACCGGCGAACTCGACGGAGCACACATGCTCTCCGGCCAACCCATCGGTGCCACCATCGGCTTTGGCACGCAGGCACACATCATCACCGCCTACACCATGGATCTTAACGGTAATGCCATCACCGTTTCTAATTCGATCTGGGAGCAGATGCAGGCGAACGATCCAGCACTGGATTCTGACACCCCCCCTCACCCGATCACCGCAGATTCACTGAAGCCAGTTGTCGAAGCTGCGAAGAACGACGGCAAAAAACTACCAATGGGCATGGTCTTCCCGGTTTCCACTCACAACTACGAGTTCCGTTACTGGCTCGCAGCTGCGGACATTCATCCGGGTATGTATACCTCCACAGATCTGAACGGTAAGACCGATGGCGACATCGAACTCTCCACCACACCTCCCCCGCAAATGCCTTCGACCCTGGAGTCAGGTGAAATCGTCGCTTATTGCGTCGGTGAACCATGGAACCAACAAGCAGTCACCAAAGGTATCGGCGTCCCAGTTGTAACCAACTACGACATCTGGAAAAACAATCCTGAGAAAGTCTTCGGTGTCACCAAGGCATGGGCAGATGAAAATCCTAACACCATGATCGCCCTCACCAAGGCACTCATCCGTGCTTGCTCACACCAGCCCGATGCCTTCGTATTTCCCCTGGAGGATGCGCTCGATGCC
>JANRFH010000037.1 GCA_030725745.1 Akkermansiaceae bacterium | reverse complement strand
AGGAGGCAGGAGGCAGGAGGCAGGAGGCAGGGGTCAGGAAAATTATCAATCCACAATCGTCACTCCATCTTCATTGAAGTTTAGGGTTTAAAATTTCAGCTCCCCTGCAATCTTAGCCTCATGAAAATCACTTCCCTACTCGTCTTCCTCGCAGCATCCACACTCGCCCAAGCCGAGGACATCACTGCCCTTGGCGAAGGCACCGCCGAGCAACGTGCCCGCCTCACCGAAATCCAAGGAGCACCTGCTCTCGACCTAGCACTCGAAGGCTGGATCAACTCCGAAGCCCTCAACAACGAGTCTCTCAAAGGCAAGATCGTCGTCCTCGATTTCTGGGCGACTTGGTGCGGCCCCTGCATCGCCAGCATCCCGCACAACAATGAACTCTCAGAGAAATACTCAAAAGACGTGGTCATCATCGGCGTATGCCACCCACAGGGCGCGGAAAAAATGAAAGCCGTGGTCGACGGAAAAAAAATCCTCTACCCCGTCGCCGTCGATACCGGAGGTAAGCTTGGTGATGCCTACAAGGTCAACGGCTACCCGGACTACTACATCATCGACCGTGAAGGCAAGGTCGTGCTAGCCGATTGCGGGAACGCAAACGTCGAGAAAGCCATCGAGGCACTTCTTGAGAAAGAGTGAATCGGCTAAGCCGAAAACAGGAGCGATATTAGCCCCGATTCATCCACCACAGCGTCCCATTCAGCACCGACGCGAACCCCACCCACAGTAGATACGGCATCAGCAACCACGCCGCCGGGCGGGAAACCTTTCGGAAAGCCACCACCGTCATCAGGATCGCGAACCACATCAGGACAATCTCCACAAACGCGATCCCCATCCACTGCAAGCCAAAGAACAACGGCGACCACAACGCATTCAGCGCCAGCTGCACAAAAAAGATCCCCAGCGTCATCCGCTGAGCCGCAAAGCCACACTGTTTCCACACCAGCCAAGCCGCTACCGCCATCATCGTATAAAGCACCGACCATACCGGCCCAAAGATCCACCCCGGCGGATTCCAATCCGGCTTCCTCAACTCCGCATACGCCTCTCCCGGCGTAAATATCCCCCCCAGCGCCGCCGCCGCATAACACAGCACAAGCCACCCCATCAGTCCCAAGATCTTCTTCTTAACAGTCATCACCTATCTTCATCAAAATAATCACCCCGCGGCAAGGAGCGGCGCCTCCATACATATAGCGCGCCGACTTCTGAACGGTGAATAAAGTGGAGCAAATTAACAGAAGCTATTCGCGATGTACCCGAAGGAAATAAACGGGGGACGAGATCAAATAACTGGGCTATTTATTTTCCGATTTTATCCAGCACTCTAGAGAGGTGCTGTTCTTTGCCTGAATTTCAGGGAATAGAATGGGCTGTGAAAACTCTTCCCCGTGGCGCATGATGCGCTGGCAGCAAGGGTTATGTTTAAGATCATCAAGGACTACACGCATTGGCTTCATGGAAAATGGCCCGCGGGCGGGGTGGAGAAGGCTCCTGCGGCAAACGACGACGGCACCTGTAATGTCCCGGGTATTTTCATCGTCGGTGATTTGACTGGGGTGCCCCTCCTGAAATTCTCCGCAGATACGGGGGCGCGGGCGGTGCAGACCATCCTTGAAGACAAGTCCTTCGAGCCGGGCGATGACGGCGGTGAGACCCTGGATCTGGCAATCATCGGAGCAGGCGTCTCCGGGATCTCGGCAGCGATCGAGGCCTCGAAGTCGGGTCTGAACTACAAGATCTACGAATCCGCCGAGGCTTTCTCGACGATACGGAACTTCCCCCGCAAGAAGCCCATCTACGCCTACCCAACGGACATGGTGCCCACCGGGGAAATGCGTTTCGAATCCGACATCAAGGAAGACCTCCTCGTGGAGCTGGAGGAGCAGAGGAAAAACCACGGCATCGAGACAACGGAGCTGGCGATTGAGAAAATTTCCCGCTCGGGAGGAAAGCTGAACCTCCACACGAAGGATAAGACAGTCACGGCGAAGCGGGTGATCATCGCTATCGGGCGCACGGGGAATTTCCGCAAACTCAATGTGCCGGGCGAGGGATTGGAAAAGGTTTCGAACCGCTTGATCGATGCGTCGAAGTTTGGCGGGAAGAAGGTGCTGGTGGTCGGCGGCGGAGACTCAGCGATGGAGGCGGCCATTTCCCTAGCAGAAGAGGGAGCGCAGGTGGATCTCTCCTACCGAAAAAAGGAATTTTCCCGCCCAAAGGCGGAGAACATCGAGAAGCTGAAGAAGCTGGAGGCCGATGGCACCCTAACCCTCCACTTGGGAACGAACATCCAGGACATCGATGAGGAGGTGGTGACGATCTGCGGGGAGAGCGGTTGCGATACCGTGATCCCGAATGATTTCGTCTTCACACTCATCGGGAGAGAGGCTCCGCTGGATTTTTTCCGAAAGAGTGGCATCACCGTCAGCGGCGACAAGGGCGCGAAGTTCTGGGCGACCATTTCCTTCGCCTTGCTGTTTTGTGTTTGGATGTATCATTGGAAAAAGGGCGGCAAACTCCCCTTCGATGGCCATTTGCCCGAGTGGCTGCTGCCTAACCCCGGCACGCTTTTCGCCGGGCTGGCGGGCTGGTGGTCAACTCCCGGCACACTGGGCTACATCTTCAAAGGGGCGACCAACGACCCCAGTTTCTACTACTCCCTGGCCTACTGCTCCTGCGTGCTCATCTTCGGCATTCGCCGCATCCGCAGGAGGAAAACCCCCTACGTGAAGCTCCAGACCACGGTGCTGACGCTGATCCAGTGGATCCCGCTGTTCATACTGCCGTATTTCGTCTTCCCCTGGCTGGGGGCGAACAGTGCCTTCACCTCCGGCGGCTTCGGCCAGTGGTTTGGTGAAACGTTTCTCTCCAATGGCCCCGGCACCGCGCCGGATCAATACTGGCGCTCGTTTGGCTTCATCCTCGCGTGGCCGCTGTTTGTCTTCAACCTCTTCACCGAGGCACCGATGTGGGGCTGGCTAATTCTTGGCTTCATCCAGACCTTCGTGATCATCCCGCTGATCGTGTGGAGGTGGGGAAAAGGTGCCTACTGCGGCTGGATCTGCTCCTGCGGCGCGCTTGCGGAAACCATGGGCGATGCGCACCGCCACAAAATGCCGCACGGCCCTTTCTGGAATAAGCTGAATATGGTCGGGCAGGTGGTGCTGGCCTTCGCCTTCGTGATCCTCGCGATCCGCATCTTTGGCTGGGTTTTCCCCTCCACCGGGGCGAATGAACTCTTCAACACCCTGCTCTACACGCTTCCGGTGGGAAATTACTCCTATCTGGTTGATCTGTGGCTGGCTGGCATCCTAGGGGTGGCTTTCTACTTCCATTTCTCTGGGCGTGTCTGGTGCCGTTTCGCCTGCCCGCTGGCGGCGCTGATGCATATTTACGCACGTTTCACCCGCTTCCGGATCTTTGCAGATAAGGACAAGTGCATCTCCTGCAACGTCTGCACCACCGTCTGCCACCAGGGCATCGATGTCATGGCTTTCGCCAACAAAGGCAAGCCCATGGAAGACCCGGAATGCGTGCGTTGCTCGGCCTGTGTGCAGTCTTGCCCGACGGGAGTCTTGAATTTCGGCAGAATCGGCAAGCAGACTGCTGAGGGATATAAGCCGATATTCGATACACTTCCTGCTTCCCTTGTGCAGCTGGCTGAGCAACGAAAGGCCAAGTCCAAGACATAATGCTTCCCGATATTTTCTCACAGATCTCTCTCGTCCTCTACCTTGCCGCTAGTGTAGGCCTGCTTTTCTACGGTCTGAACACCTACGTGCTGCTCATTCTCTTCTCCCGAAAGGCCAAGGAAACCCGCGCCCGCCATCGCGAGGAGGAGGCTGCGTGGGATATTGCTCACCCATCTGGCTCCGATGTAGGGCTGCCAAAAGTCACCACTCAGCTCCCGCTTTACAACGAATACAATGTGGCGGAGCGCTCGATCCGCGCCATCGCTGCCTTTGACTACCCGAAGCACCTTCACCAGATCCAAGTGCTGGATGATTCTGATGATGAAACCTGTGAGCTGGTGGATCGCATCGCCGCAGAGCTGCGTGAAGAGGGCATTGTGATCGATGTTTTCCGCCGCGAAATCCGCACTGGCTACAAGGCGGGTGCTCTCTCGGATGCCATGCCCTCCGCGCATGGCGAGTTCATCGCAATCTTCGACAGCGATTTCGTCCCCGAGCCGGATTTCCTGCGCAGGCTGTTGCCGCATTTCACCACGGAGAAGACCGGATTGGTGCAGGCGCGCTGGGGTCACATCAATCGTACCGAGTCCTTCCTCACGCGTGCGCAATCGGTGGGGATCGATGGACACTTCGGTATCGAGCAGACCGCTCGCTCCGCCAACAGCCTTTTCCTCAACTTCAACGGCACCGCAGGCATTTGGCGCAGAGAAGCCATCGAGGATGCGGGCGGATGGTTCGCCGATACGCTCACGGAAGACCTAGATCTCTCCTACCGCGCTCAGCTCAAGGGCTGGCACTTGGAGTATGTGCCGGACGTCGTCGTCCCAGCGGAAATCCCCGAGACCTACTCGGCCTTCAAGAGCCAGCAATTCCGCTGGGCGAAGGGCTCGATCCAGACGGCGATCAAACTGCTGCCGCGCATTTTCGCCTCAGATCGTCCGTTTTTCACGAAAATCCAGTCGGTTTTCCACCTCTGCCATTACTGCGCGCATCCGCTGATGCTCACCGTCGCCCTGCTGGCACTGCCGTCGCTTTCCTATCTCAGCCGCAGCCTGCCGGAATTCTGGCTCGCTGTCTTCGGCCTGCCACTGATCCTATCGACCATCGGGCCCACCGTGCTATACCTCGTCAGTCAACGGCACTTGCATCCGCTGGATTGGAAAATGCGTATCCTACTTCTGCCTGCGCTCGTGCTCGTCGGCTTCGGCATTTGTATTTCAAACACACGCGCCGTGCTTGAGGCTATCCTAGGGGTGAAGAGTGGTTTCATCCGCACGCCAAAGCGCGGCTCTCGCGTTGCGATCAATTACAAGACTGCTGCCGAAATCATCCCATATCTCGAAGTCGCCGGTGCCATCTACTGCGCCCTGACGGTCTACACCTACGCGAAGAGCGGGATCATCGCGATCGTTCCCTTCCTTTGCCTCTACGTCATGGGCTTCGCCCTCGTCGGCTTCTCCAGCCTGCGCGAGCAATTCCAGACACGCCGGGCACGATAGGCATGGAGCGCGGGTGTGTAATCCGCTTTCACCAGCGCCGCATCTCTTAAACCCATGTCATCTCTTAGCCCGACCGTCAGACAGCGGGTTCAAAACCCGCGCTCAATAGCGTGGGGCATCTGCCTTGCTATCGCCGCAGTAGCATGCGTCGCTTGGTCTCTGATACCCGTGCTTGAGGCGCAGCCGCTCCTGCGTATCACAATCTTCGCCACCTGCGGATTATCCATGCTCGGGCTGGTATTCTTTATCCCAAAAACCACGGATCAAACCGCCACCCGGCTCATCATTCTATCCGCCGTTTTCCTCCGCATCATCCTCTGGCCTGCTCCCGTCTCTGACGATGTGAACCGCTACGCATGGGAAGGCCGCCTCACCGCCTCCGGCGAAAATCCCTACAGCGCCCCTGCCGCCGACCCGCGTTGGCAAGATCAACGCGACGCACAATGGCAGGCCATGAACCACCGCGACAGCCCCACCGCCTACCCGCCGGGCATTCAGTGGATCAACGCCGCCGTGGCCTCACTTTCATCATCGCTGAAATCCTTCAAAGCCCTCGCCCTCCTAGGGGATCTCGCCGTCCTACTCCTGCTCCTGCGGCTCCTTCGGGAAAACGCCGCGCCGCTGCGTTGGGCAGGCTTTTGGGCGTTCAATCCCATCGTCCTCATCTCCTTCGCGGCCGAGGCACACTTCGACAGCCTGATGGTTGCTGCCCTGCTTGCAGCCATCCTCGCCGCCTCCCGCGAGAAAAAGTCCGTATGGCTGTGGATAGCCCTCGCGATCCAGATCAAACTCGTCTGCCTCATACTCATTCCCCTTTTCCTCACCCGTAAACTCCTGCGCAGCTCCTGGCTCATCCTGCCGATACTGATACTTCCCGGCCTGCCGTTCCTATCCGCCCTGCCGGAATGGTTAGATGGTGTCCGCAGCTTCGCTGGTACTGGAGCTTTCAACGCCCCGCTTTACACCTCGCTCGCATCCGTCGGCATTACGGCATCTCTAGTAAAAGCCACCTGCACCGCCGCCTTTATCCTCTCCGCCGCTGCCATCTGCATCGCACGCTGGCGTGGACTTCCTCTCATCGACGCCTGTCTCTGGATGCTAGGCGCTCTTCTCTTTTGCTCACCCATTGTGCACTTCTGGTATCTCGCGTGGCTACTCCCGCTCGCCGCGCTGCGTCCTTCCTTTAGCTGGATCACTCTCTCCATCACCATGGCCGCGTATTTCACCGCATGGTGGACACAGGAGACCCACGGCTGGTGGGGCTTTGGCCACGGTATTGCTGCAATCATCTGGCTCCCATGGCTAATCGCGGTATTGGCACAAAACCGCTTCCTCATCGCAAAGATCCGCTCTCCGCGCCTTCCCGAAGAACCCTTCTCACTCTCCATCGTCCTCCCCGTTCTCAATCCCGGCGCAGAACTCACCCAACTCATTTCCTCACTCCGTAGTGAGCTAGCTAAAAACGAAGAAATCATCCTCGTCGATGGTGGCTCTGAGTCCCTTCCCGAGATCCCCGGCACTCGCGTCATTTCCGCACCACGTGGCCGTGGCAACCAAATCGCCGCCGGTATCGCAGCTACAAATTCCACATGGATTCTTATCGCGCATGCCGATGCCACACCACAGCCAGGCTTCCGCAAAGCCATCGTTCGCTCCGCTGCATTACACCCACGCGCATCGATGATGGCCGCCGGGCAGCGCTTCGACAAAGCCACTCCCGCCACGCTCATTGTGGAGGCGCTCAACGAGATCCGCGTCGTCTTCGGCGGTGTTGCCTTCGGAGACCAGACGATGATCCTCCGCCGCGCCGCTCTCGCCGCATCAGGAGGTTTTCCCGCCCAGCCACTGATGGAAGACGTCGAAGCCAGTATGCGGCTCTCAGCCTGCGGCGAAATCCTCTACCTCGGCGAGGAATGGAACGTCTCCGCCCGAAAATGGAGTAGAAATTTCATCCCACGCTTCATCCAAGTCGTCCGCCTCGTCGCCTCCTACCAACTCGCGCGATTAAAAAGTCGGGAACATGCGGCTACAGTTTCTGAGAGGATGTATCGGGAGTATTATGGATGATCTCTCTTAGACCTTGCGATCACTTGAAAATTTGGCAGCATGGCAGAATGATAATGAAGTCATTGCTACTCCTGTTATTGACTTCCCTGACTCTTGTTGCAGAGCCCATCATACTCACTCTTGAGCACAAGGATTACCAAACCGATGACTACGCGAGTCAGATCGAGGCAGCCTTCGCGAAGGTTCTTGCTGCCGATGTAAACCTTACCCGCGAATTCGTGAGTTACGAATCGCCCCCGGAAGAAGAAGCAAGTGGCAGATACTCCAGCGATCCCGTGGTCGCTCCAATCCTCCTGAGCGAGTCCGAAGAAGTCGAATTTCGCGGAGACGGTGGCACTAGAAATTTCGAGCGTACCATCGCCCTTTATTACCGCTTTGATGAAGGGATGCGCCGTGGAGTTTTCACACGTAGCGGATTTTTCGCACTCTTCACTGTTAAAGGAGAGCTCACTTATCTCAACTCCGGAGACGACAACTTTGAACTCGACGGAGCAACCGTCACCGCAGAGTTCGAACGTTTCTCCAGAGAGCTTAAAGCGCTATCTCCAGACGAATACGAGTAGGCACCAAGCATACTCAATCCATTTGCGTCATAACATCAAACTTTAGACCATGAAAACGCTTATACTCCTCCTCTGTACCGCATCGTTCATCTATGCGGAAACCATCACCCTCAAGCTCGAATGCACGGAGGGAGATACGAGTAGCTATGGCTCCCAGATTAAGGCGGAATTTGCAAAACTGCTGAATAATAACATTATTGTCGCAAAGGAATTCGCAGAATTTGAAGCGACAGATGAAGAAAAAAAACGCGGCGGATTCACCGGTGAACCTCAAGTCATTCCAGTTCTCATGAGTGTCGGGGAAGTCCTAGATAACGGAGTGTGCAAAACCAATCCCAGAGACAGCAAGATGGTTGCCTTGTTCGCCCTTCACTACACCTACGAAAGCGAATCCCGCGCACAAATGCTCTCCAAGAACGGATTCTTCGCGCTCTTTACTGTTACAGGTGTCATCACCACCGGTGAAGGAGAAAAGGTAGAGAAAGCGCATTTCAAGGACAAGACGCTAACCGCTGAGTTCAAGGGATTCAGGAGAGCAACCGACCTACCTGTAAACTAGCCACGCTCACACCCCGTCTGCCAGTGCCTTGGCGCAGAAGGCGCTCCACGTTTCCAGTCTTTCGTGAAGCTCGCCGTTGAGTTCCTCGACAGTTGCCCATGAAAGGTCTGTTAGAGCATCTTCCCGTGATGCGACTTCTTCGCTCTCAAGTTCGACCAGATGCACGACACCGAGGTGCACCTGCCCCACAGAGTTCGACTCGTCATTGAGTAGGCCGATAATGCGCATGCCATAATCGCAACCGATCTCCAACTCCTCATCGATTTCACGCTGTACGGCCGAGAAATATGCCGCCGCGCCTTTCCTCCCCTCGCCCATGTCGACGGGGTTAATGTGCCCGCCTACGCCGATGGAAATCTTCGCATGCAGGCGGTTCTCGCCACCCGCTTTTCCGCGTGTGTAATGGAGCACACGGTCACCACACTTGAAGATGCAATACGGGATGAGCTGCTTGTGCGAGGGATCCTCCTCGGCCTCCGCACGATCCATGAAAAAGTGCACGTCTTCGGCCAGTAGCTCCGCCACAGCATCGTCAGCACCTTCGCGTCGCATGCCCTCGAACATCCCGATCTCTTCCAGCATTTCGCGTTTCACCACGAGCACTTCTTCACCTGCATATTTAGACATGCGTGATGCTGGAAAGTAACCGCATCAGCGGCAACCCGATATTTCCAAGATCGCCGGGTATATGGATTTATTCAGCGCCACAAACCCACCGAACATACGCTGCTGACACCGAATCCGCATGGATACCGACGATTTCCGGGACATCATACGGATGCATCTTTGAAAGCACTATTTCGAAATCAGCAAAGCGCACGGCGGAAATCTTAAAGATGGCTAGCACTTCTTCCGCCTGCTCTGTTTTCCCCTCCCAGCGGTAGATGGACTCCACGCCGGGACAGACGTTCACGCAGGCGGCAAGGCCACGCTCGACGAGGGCGGTGCCAATGCGCACCGCATCCTCGCGCTGCGGAAAAGTACAGAATACCATCATCACCCGGACTGCCCCCGATGACTCAGGCGCGACCATCACTTGTCCTTATCAAAGGCAGCATCGAACGCGACGTTCGATGGTGGAAAGTCGACGTTGCGAACGAACGCTGCGGCTTCCGTCGCGCCATGGATACGATCCATACGCATGTCCTCCCACTCCACGGAGAGCGGCCCAGCGTAGCCGATGTCATTGAGCGCGACGATGATGTCTTCGAACTCGATGTCACCGTGGCCGAGCGAACGGAAATCCCAGAAGCGGCGTGCATCTCCGAAGTCCGTGCTGCCGCCGAAGACACCTACCGTGCCGTCACCATGACCCCACCATGCATCCTTCATGTGCACGTGATAGATGCGTGATCCTAGCTCACGAATGAAGCGTACGTAATCCACTCCCTGATAGCCGAGGTGAGAAGGATCGTAGTTGAAGCCGAAGCGCTTGTGATTATTCACGGCTTTAAGCGCACGTTGTGAGGTGGCGATGTCGAAGGCGATTTCCGTAGGGTGCACTTCGAGGCCGAAGTTCACGTTCACCTTGTCGAACTCATCGAGGATAGGAGTGAAACGCTTCGCAAAATCCTGGAAGCCTTTTTCGTAGAACTCCTGACTCGTCGGTGGGAAAGCGTAGAGCGCATGCCAGATGGATGAGCCAGTGAAGCCATTGACAACCGCCGGGAACTCGTCCTTGGCCTTCGCCTTGCGGCCGGGCTTTGCATCTTGGAATTTCCGTGCAGCCTTACCGGTCTTGATCATCTGGCGAGCAGCACGTTTACGAACACCTTCAGGATCACCATTGCCCCAGATCTCAGGGGAAAGGATCGCTTTGTGGCGCTCGTCGATGTTGTCGCAGATCGCTTGGCCGACGAGGTGACTGGAGATCGCGTAGCAGGTGAGACCGTGGTCGGAAAGGAGCTCCCATTTCTCCTTGAGATAGGACTTCTTCGAGGCTGCTTGATCGACATCGAAATGATCGCCCCAGCAGGCGAGCTCTAGTCCGTCGTAGCCCATTTCTGCAGCGAGGGGTGCCAGAGTTTCAAGTGGAAGATCAGCCCATTGGCCGGTGAATAGTGTGACGGGTCGTGACATGTTTCTGAGTTGGTTTTTGTTTTTCTAAACTTGGATGTATGTTGAACGTGGGTGCTATAGGAAGTGAAGCCGAAAGACTCACTTTATGCCCATTCGTGCCAGCCACGCCGCGCGGATATTTTTGAACAAGGGATGCGGCGCGTAGCTATTCAGTCCGTAATAAGAAACTTCCACCGGCCCCTGCACGGAGGAAGTGAGGAACATTCCATCGGCTTTGGCGACATCGCTGCGCCCGAGTGGTTTTTCCATGATGGATATCCCCTGCTCTCTGGCGATGCGAAGAACTAGTGCCCGACTCACACCAGCGAGACATCCGCTGTCTAAGCTTGGAGTTAAAAGCCCTCCGCCCTTGATTAGAAATACGTTTGCCATCGCTGCCTCGCAGAGTTCGTTATTGGTATTGAAAAAAAGCATTTCCCCGAAGCCCTCACGTCTCGCCATGTCCATCGCGATGAGATGTTCCGCGTAGTTGCCCACTTTTAACCCCCGAGTGACGCTCTCTATATTCTTTTTCCATGGTGCTTCATTTACCCTAACAGCTCCAGCTACGATCGCCGCCCTTGACGCTGTCATCCATGCCCATGCGCGGCCGCTATCCGTCTGATTGAGTGGCCCTTCGCCAAAGCTGAGGGAAAAACGCAGTCTAGCAGATCCTACCAGTAGGCCATTCCGTTCAAGTAGCGACACCATCGCGGTGTTCAGACCTGAGGCATCCAGTTCGACACTGTCCACCCCAAGACGCTGAAGTCCGCCCCTCATGCGTTCGAGATGCTCAGGCAGTAATTTTGGTTTTCCATCAACGGCTAGCAGAGTCTCGAACAGGCTGAATCCGTGGCATAGCCCGCGGTCATGCGGAGAAACCCTAAAATTCTGCTCATCGATAAACTTCCCGTCGCACCAAACCGTTGCCATGCCTCAAGTTAGAATGCCTAGAGAAGTGCAGGCAAGGCCGGAGCGATCCCGGCATCATGAAACGAAAAAGCCCCGGAATATGCTCCGGGGCAAAAAAAAGAAGCGGCCCGACCGATTATCCCCGGGAAAAACCCAAAAACCCAAAGGGACGTTCAGTCGAACCGCCTTGTCTTGCGACGTGCGAAGAGAACCACAGAATCTGACCTCCGTCAATAGGCTTTTTTGCTTTTCTGCGTTTTTCTTTAGAATGCTGGCTTTCCAAAGAAAATGGCGTTACCAACGTAACGCAGCTGCTGCCCATGTAAGCCCTGCGCCGAAAACGACGAGGACGATATGATCCCCGCGCTTAAAGGCACCGGAGCGATTCGCCTCATCAAGCGCGATGGCGACGGCAGCGGCGGAGGTATTTCCGTATTTATCGAGATTGATGAACACTCGGTCATTGGGAACCGAAAGCCTGTCGGCAATGGCGTCGATGATGCGGAGGTTTGCCTGGTGAGGTATGACGCAGGCGATGTCTTCCGCCTCGAGTCCGGCGCGTTGGATCACGGTTTCGGCGGCCTCTTTCATACGATTGACTGCGTGCTTGAAGACTTCTTTCCCCTGCATGGCCAGCGCTGAGAGATTATCGCCGACGTTTGACGCTGTAATCGGGCAAGCCGATCCACCGCCAGGAATGTTTAACAAGTGGGTGAGCCTGCCGTCGGTGCCCATCTCGGTGGCGAGCACTGAGCCTTCCTCTGGGGCAGCGCGGCGAAGCACTGCTGCGCCTGCGCCATCACCGAAGAGCACACAGGTAGTCCTGTCTTCCCAGTTCACGAAGGCAGAAAGTTTTTCCGCACCGATGATCAGCGCGTTCTCAAAAGCACCGTCGGCGATGAGGCGCTTGGAAATTTTCATCGCATACAGGAAGCCAGAGCATGCTGCGGAAATATCGAAAGCAACTGCTGCGGTAGCGCCGATCTGCTGCTGCACGTAGCAGGCAGTGGCAGGAGTGAGAGTATCCGGAGTGATCGTAGCAACGATGATTAGCTGGACGTCACTGGCCTCTAGCCCGGCTTGCTCAAGCGCCTTACGCGCGGCTGCGCTGGCCATGTGGGAGGTGTATTCTCCTTCTGCGGCGATGCGACGCTCGCGGATGCCGGTGCGCGTGAAAATCCATTCATCGCTCGTATCCACCCGCTTCGCTAGATCTTCATTCGTAAGAATGGTTTCCGGCACGTAGCTCCCCGTCCCCGCAATGCAAACCTGATAATCCGTTCCCGTTCCGCTCATGTCCGCTGAGCCTGAAATCGTTGGCACATCCAAACAAGCTGAATTTTACTCAGACAGCCCTTCAGTCACGCGGCTCAGGAAGCTTTGCGCGGAAATGTTTTTTGGAAAACGCGATCTTCGTTTCAAGATCCGCCGTGGGATTCTTCGCATGTTGTTCGACCACGGGAACAAGACGCCTCATTAAGCCAATCCCGTTCGCCATCTGGATCGCAAGACCCGGCCGTGCGTTCACCTCGATCATCAGTGGACCCATGCTCTCATCGATCATGATGTCCACGCCAAGGTATCCGAGTCCGGTCATTTCCTGACAGGTCACCGCCATGTGGAGAATGGTGTCCCAATCGGGTATCTGCACACCGATCAGGCAAATTCCGAGATCTGGGTGATGCGTGATTGGCTTGCCGTGATGGATCGCGCGGACAGACATGCCGGTGGCGATATCGATGCCGATACCGACCGCACCTTGGTGGAGGTTCGAGCGTCCGTCGGATTCTTTGGTGGAGGCGCGCAGCATCGCCATCACAGGATAGCCGTGAAGCATGACCACGCGGACATCTGGCGCACCTTGGAAGCTCATATCGGTGAGGAGTGTTGCCGGCTGCACACGATACTCGACCAATGCGTAGTCGCGCTTTCCACCGAGACTAAAAAGACCGGCGAGGATATTGGATACGTGGTTCCGGAGATCTCCCGGAGTGACTTCCGTGCCACTGGGTTTTACGAAATTTTTCCCCTCACGCTTATAGATGACCATGATCCCCTTCCCGCCCGATCCACGTGTCGGCTTGATCACGAAGGCCTCTCTGCCATCAAGCAGCTTATCGATACGGTTCGCATCATGCGGATTACGTACAACGCAGTAGGTCTCAGCAACGGTCATGCCGAACTCTTCGGCGAGCGCCTTTGTCCTCAGCTTGTTGTCCACTAGCTCATAGAGCCTGCGCGGATTGTTCGGCAGGAGGAAACGTGCGTTGCGCATGTTGATTCCCACAACACCCATTTCGCGCAGCTCACTAGGAGTGCGGAACCAACGATGCCACCACTTTGGCTTCTCAACAGCGGCTGTCTCCGTATCAGGCATTGGTGAAGGATTTGAAACGGATCAACTCTGAGATGCGGTATCCTGTGTAGCGGCCAATAAGCAGGATGAAAGCGAGCAGCAGCAGCAGCATTTCCGGGAAATAAAACGCCCAATACTGGATCTGGGAAACCTTCATGAAGTAGTAAGCGCAGACTGCCACAAAGACTGATCCACTGACCTGTACGATGGCGCTGTGTTTGCCTTCCTCTTCCCAGATCAGCGACATGCGCTCCAGTGTCCATGCGATGATGATCATCGGGAAAAGGGTGATCTTGATGCCGACACTCATGCCGAGTTGGTAACTGATGACACCCATCAGCATCATGAGCAAAGTCACGATCACCACGCAGGCAGCAACACGCGGCACGACCAGTAGGTTCATGCGGGAAAGCAGGAAGCGGAACCAGAGACCTGCACCAACGAGTATGGAGAACATGATGATGCCCTGCACTGGCTTAATCTCCAGTAGCGCGAGCGCAAGCAACACTGGCATGAAGGTGCCGAGTGTCGGGATGCCAATGATGTTGCGCATGAGCACGACTATGAAGGCTCCCAGAGGAATCAGCACGATGTAGCGGAACACAGCACGCTCCGATGCAGGCAGAGCGAGAATGGTAGAAATGAGGAATGGCGATTCACGCAAATCGGTGAGGCGAGCCAATGGGATACGATCCTTCACGACGGTGAACGTGACCCTGGAGTTTTCCCCTCCGTCCAGATCCAGCAATGGCCCACCACCACGATGCCAGACATATACTTCCCTACCATCCGGCACCTTCGTCGGCTCAAGAGGATCGCGGACTTTCCATGATGCTCCGTCGTAATACTCTAAAAGTGCGTATGGCCTCTGCCCGCTGTTCTCTTCATCGAGCCTCACACCATAAGACAATCTAGCAGGTATACCAGCCATCCCAAGCAGGTCGATACCCATGGCAATATTAGGATCGGACAACGACATCTTCTCATAGTGGCGTTTCACCAAGAGATACTCCTGAGAAGCATTCTCTCTATTGATCTGTCGGAAAAGCGTAACGAAAATGGAGTCTGGGTCGCCCGAAGTTGATAATGCGCGATTGACGATGCTGTTAGCCGCAACACCTAGTGAACCTGGCAAATCTGGGACTTCTGGGGTTTCCGGTTTACCAATCGCCGGTATCTCTTCGCTTCCACTTTCCAATCCACCTTTAAAACGTATGCGATAGTATAGCGCCTGCGCATCTTCACGCTCCTCAGGAGATGACCAGACGGCAGTTAGCTTATCACCGTTCTCCTTGATGTGATAGCCATAACCCAACGAGCCCGACTCCTGGCCCGTTTTTTCACCTGCTGCCTCTGCTGGCAAAGAAAGCTTAGCCGTCACCTTGCGACCCGTCGCCACGAAGGAAATCTTTGCCTCGACTAACCATTCATCCACTCGCTGATCTTCCCAGAAAGGGACTCCGAGTTTCTGAGATTTATAGGCAGCAAGACCACCTCCGATAGCCACCAAGGCAGCCACGGCGGTCAATAGTTTCGACTGGGCGCTCATAGTGATAATATTTCGTCGATCCTCATTCAGCGCATGATCTTGTCATCCGCGAGGAAAACGCGTGACGGATCGATCCAGCCCAGTTCACGAATGGTGACTCGACCTATGAGTATGGCAGAGAGCATGTTCGAACGGTCGTTCAGGGTGAAATCTCCACGGAGCTTCCTATCGCCGATCTTGAATGCCAGCCTAACGACTTCCCGCGATTCCGATTCACCGCCGGGTTCTTTGATTCTAGCAATGCGGACAAGTGGTGCCTCGACTCGCACTCGTGGAGAACCCTTCTTGCGGGGTTCGGTGACGATAAAACGCACCCACTTTTTCCCATCACGTTCGAAAAGCTCATGATCCTCTGCATGGATCGAGCTGGTGTAGGCTCCAGTATCCAGCTTGGCGGTTATCTCATTCTCTACACCGTCGATCAGCACCTTTTCGCGCCATCCGTAGATTTGAATAGGATCAGCGGATACTGGCCTTGCGACAGCAGCAGCCTCGGAATCTGCCTCCTCCACGGCCACCTCATCATCGGGATCGATCTCAGGTTTCTTTTCCTCTCCATCCTCTTTTTCCGCCTTCGGTTCCTCGGTTTTATCGTCTTCAGCTTTGGCTGGAGCCTCCTTCTTCTCAGCCTCAGGCGGAGTAACTTTGGAGTCTTCTTCCTTAGCAAGGCCGGGAGCAAAACCCAGCAGCATAAGTATGGCGACCAGCTGAAACTGGCTTTTGAAAAGTTTTCCTGCGGACATGTTGAAGCACGGACTATCGTCATCTACGCCACAGGATTGCAATTGAATTATCTGTGGACAAAAAAGAAGAGCCGCGCAAGCAAAGGGTTGATGTCCGCCGCCCGATTGCCAAAGTCCCTGCCGATGACCGCAGCGCAATCAGGATATTTCATGCCAGCAGAGTGGCAGCCGCAGACCGCAGTATGGCTCTCCTGGCCAGTAGATGATCCTCGTCATTGGGGCGGCGCGAAAAAGGATCTCATGTGGGCAAAATTCGCGGAGATAGCGGCAGCCATTTCCCGCTACCAAATCGTGCGCATCAACGCTCCCGGCTCGGCTCACCTAGCGATTTCCACCGCCTGCAACACCGCCAAGGCGAACCCAGCGAACCTAGAACTCTATGATCACCCAAACAACGACGTCTGGTGCAGAGATCACGGCCCCATTTTTCTCAAACACCGGGAGACCGGAGGCATAGCCATATCCGACTGGGAATTCAATGCATGGGGAGGAAAATTCGCCCCATGGGATCTCGATAATGGAATCCCACGTAAAGTTGCAGCATCGCTATCACTACCCCGCTTCGATGGCGGCATGATCCTCGAAGGTGGAGCTATTGAAATAAATGGCTGCGGGCAACTACTCACCACCGAGGCCGTCTTGCTCAACCCCAACCGCAATCCACACCTCTCGCGTGAAGAAACCGAGGGCAAGCTACGCGACACTTTGGGTGTGCAGGAAATCCTTTGGTTGGAAAAAGGCATCGAAGGCGATGACACCGACGGCCACATCGACGACCTCGCCCGCTTCATAACGGAAGACACCATCATCGCATGCACCGAGCCCGATAGTTCTTCGCCTAACCACCTCGTTCTTGCCGCCAACATGGATAGGCTACGCGAATTTTCCGCACCAAATGGAAGCCCTTTCGGAATCGTTCCCATCCATCTGCCCCAGGCATGCGAAGTCCCTGGGTGGAGACTCCCTGTCCTACCTGCCTCTTACGTAAATTTTCTCATTATCAACCATGCAATCCTCGTCCCCACCTTCCGCCAGCACCGCAACGATGACCGTGCCACAGGTATGATACGCGAGCTTTTTCCGGGACGTGAACTGATTGCCATCGACTGCCTAGACCTTGTTCAGGAAGGCGGCACCCTGCACTGCATCTCGCAGCAGCAGCCTGCCTGATGCACCATCCGTCAGCTGGTCTATGCTCTCGAAATCTTCTCGCCAAGCCATTGATTGTCATCTAGATACATAGATTCATCTACCCTACTTAGGAGACCCTAAGGAGTTTAGAATACGTATCAAAAACCCATGCAAAAACCCAGTTCCATCCCACCGGATGGCAAGTCGGCGAGGCATTTCTCACGCCACTACCATCGTTCCAGCGAGATTAAATCCAAGATCTCGTCGAAAGGGCGTAGGTTCATCGAACTGGAACGCCAACGACGCCGAAGCAGATTGATCAAGGTCTTCACGATCGGCGCCATCCTTGGTGGCATTGCCATCATCCTTCAAGGTATTGAAGCCAAATGGTTCTGAGACTGGATATTTCGTTTGATATTAGTTGCGGCGCAGTGAAGCCGGGCGTTAGATTCGCACAAAATGGTGACTGACGGAGAAAAAGGGAAAATCAGGGCTGGCAAAGCCCTCTGGATGATTGCTGCCCTCGTCGTCGTCGTCGCAGGACTAAAGGCCGCTCAGGGATTTTTCGTCCCCGTGCTCATCGCGTTCTTCATCGCCACCGTCAGTTTCCCTCTGCTCAATTTCCTCCGTGAAAAACGCGTTCCGCGAGCCATCGCCGTTTTACTTACCGTCGCCTTCGATTTCATCTTCCTCGCCGCTCTCGGCCTCCTCGCCATTACCTTAATTGGCGACCTCCAGGAAAAATGGAACATGCGCTACGCCTCAGAAACATCCGAATACATTCGCGAGTCCTCAAAATCTCTAGCGCTCAAGCTCGAGGAATACGGAGTCCCGGACGCACAGGAAAAAATCAACGATGCGGTCAACAACAACGTCAGCAACCTTCAGGACATCCGCTTTGAAAAAATCTGGGATCTCGGCACAGGCCTGCTTGGCCGCGTGGTAGGCTTTTTGGGGACATCCCTCATCACGCTAGTCCTCACCATATTCATGCTCAGTGAAGCTAGAATGTTCGGCAGACGCTTGGAGGCAATCAGCCTCGCTCGCGGCCCGAACCTTGCACGCATGCTAAATGCTACCCGTGACATCCAGCGTTACCTTGCCATCAAAACAGCGATCAGCCTCCTGACGGGAGTTCTTGCCGGCTTCCTCTGTTACATTGCAGGTCTCGATTTCTTCGTCCTCTGGGGCATCCTCGCATTCTTCTTCAATTTCATCCCCGTCATTGGCTCGATCATTGCAGGTGTCCCTCCCACTATCCTAGCACTTCTCGTGGCCGGTGCTCCCAATGCCGTGCTTGTCGCCGGAGGCTATCTGTTAATCAATAATTTCCTCGGCAACTTCGTCGAGCCCATGCTCGTCGGGCGCCGCTTCGGTATCTCAACACTCATCGTCATCGTTTCCGTCCTTTTCTGGGGATGGCTGTGGGGGCCGCTGGGAATGCTGCTCGCCATTCCGCTTACCATGGTACTCAAGGTCATTTTGGAAGGCAGCGATGAATTCCGCTGGATCGGAGTAGCCATTTCAGCAGAACAGCCGGGAGTATCTACAGAGAAAACCCTACTGGAAGTCGTCCCCCCATCGAAGGCCACTGAAGTTGAACCTCCCAACACCCCCGAAGGTGGCGATGCTCCATCAACTTCAGTCCCATGAGTCACGCGCTTTACCAGAAGTGCGCCGTAGCCGCTTTGGTATCGGTGCTCGTCCTTATCTTCGTCGGAGCCATTGTGCGAGTCACTGGTGCCGGGATGGGTTGCCCTGATTGGCCTACATGCTGGGGGCTATTAATTCCCCCCACTAAGGTGGAGGAGGTGGATTTCGACAAACTCCCCATTGAGAAATTTCAGAAAAAAGCGGAAAGGATGGGGCGAGACCCATCCACTATTTCACGCGAATCCCTCCGCAAGGAATTCAACCCACGCCATGTCTGGACAGAATTTGTCAATCGTCTCTTCAGCCTACCGGTAGGATTCTTTGCCTTCGCCACATTTATCATCTCATCGACTTTCTTCAAAAGCAGGCCTCACGTTTTTTGGCTGTCATTTGCTTCACTCCTTCTCGTCCTTGCAAATGCGATCATGGGAGCAAGGGTCGTTTACAGTGGCATTTCCCCCGGAGTTCTGTCGTCCCACCTCGCACTCGCCATGCTTCTCATCTGCGTGCTGGTGCATTGTGTCTGGGCTGGCGGTGTGAAACCCTGGAAAATCGAGATGACCAAGGGATCCGATAAGCTTCGAATCATGGTCGCCGTCTTATTAGGCTCAATCGTCGTCGAGGGCATACTTGGTTCGCAGATCCGCGAGATCACCGATGAAATGGCCAAAGCGCACCTTGATGCACCTCGTGAAACATGGATCGCAGAGCTTGAGCAAAACGCCATCTATCTCATTCACCGCAGCTTTTCGTGGTTAATCCTCATCTTAGCTGTCTGGGCGTATTACTTAGCAAAAATCAACCAACCAAGCGGAACCACCCCGACCCAGAAGGGAGTCGTCGCTATCGTCTTTGCCCAGATGATCCTTGGGGTAGTGATGGCTCAGGTGCACATCTACTCGTGGGTTCAAGTGCTGCATGTTGGCCTTGCTGCCATCCTCCTTGCCTTGGCGTATCGCTGGCTACTCATCATCCCAAAGAAAAACGCCCGGCTGCACCTGCAACCGGACGTCATATCATGATCCGCAGGATCAGCCTTCGCCTATACCACGGATTGGTTCACCCCCGCCGTCTCTATCGCTGCCACCACCACGGTTCTCAGGATTCGGCCGTCCACCGCCTTCACCACGGTTCTCAAAATTCGGACGTCCACCACCTCCGCCACGGTTCTCTAAACTCGGCTGTCCGCCTCCTCCACCGTTATCAAAATTCGGTCGATTGCCGCCACCACGGCTTTCTCCGCCCTGATGAAGTTCGCGGATCATTTCCTGAGGAGCCGCTGGCATTTCAGGTGCCCCACCGCCAATAAAGCCTTGAGGCCTTTGATCAGGAATAGTCACCGTAGTATTGCCACGGTCTCGGGAATAATCCCGTCCGCCATTATCACGCCCTTGGAAACCATTTCCTTCTCGGCGGCCGTCATCGCGGCCATTTTTCCTATCGCCAGATCCACCTTGGAACCCACCGAATGGACTTGGCCTTTGATCGCGATTGTCAAACTGCGGGCGCTGATCGCGACTGGGCTCACTTCTCACATTTCTCGACCAGTCCCTGCCTAGATTGCGGTAGCGGCTCGTTCTGTCTTGGTAATTCGTAAGGTTATAGCTGCGCACGCTGCTTGGTGGCGGGCAATAGCCGCTGCCCCTGCTCCAGCCATTCGGATGCGGTGCACCTGAAACGTATCTCGGCCTGTAGCCGACCGGGTAATAACCAGATAGATAAGGATCGTAATAAGCCCGGCGTGTGTAGTCGTAGTAGCAACCCGCGTAAGGATCATAACCCCAGCGCGAACTTCCCGTGCTGACAAAATACGAAGTAGTGAAGCTGGAATTGCCGTAGCCGTAGCCATTCCCATAGCCTCCGTATGAACTAGAATAATAAGGATCGTATGCACAGGAAGTCACCGCAAACGCGGAAAGACCTGTAGCAAGCCCAAAAAGCAGATAGCGGTGGTATTTCATAACGAACTTTAGACTACTCCCATTCAGAGTCTATTCATGATTTGTTCAGAAATTTAATCTGAACCGTTCCAGGCTTGCCCGGAATCCGATTTCCCGGTTCTCTCTCAGCACAGCATGTCAGAAAAACCTATTCTTATCACCGGCGGTGCAGGCTACATCGGATCCCATACCGTCCGCCAACTCGCCGCCAAAGGCCGCAAAATCGTCGTCCTCGATAATCTCGCCTACGGCCACACCGATGCAATCACCGATTCGTCTGTGGAATTCGTCAAAGGCGATGTCGGCGATAGCACACTGCTAGACTCACTTTTCACAAAACACGGTTTCTCCTCGGTTGTCCATTTCGCCGCATTCGCCTACGTTGGCGAATCCGTCACCGATCCACTTAAATACTACTGGAACAACACCGCAGAGCCCATCGTGCTTCTCCAGGCCATGCAGAAACACGGCTGCAAGGCCTTCGTTTTCTCCTCCACCTGCGCCACCTACGGCACACCCGTGCGAGTTCCCATCGACGAAACGAACCCACAAAACCCCATCAACCCATACGGCCACAGCAAACTCATGGTCGAGCGCATCCTCAAGGACTGCGACCACGCATGGGGTTTGAAATCTGCCTGCCTCCGCTATTTCAACGCCAGCGGCTGCGCGGCGGACGGCACCATCGGCGAGGATCATAACCCCGAAACCCACCTCATCCCCCGCGTCCTTATGGCTATCACCGGTGAAGTCGATGCCCTCGAAGTCTATGGCACCGACTATCCAACGCCAGACGGCACCTGCATCCGCGATTATATCCACGTCGAGGATCTCGCCGAAGCGCACGGACTCGCCCTCGACCACCTCATTGCCGGAAAACCCTCCATCCGCTGCAATCTCGGTACGGGAAAAGGCCTTTCTGTGAAGGAAATCATCGCCGCAGCCGAAAAAGCTACCGGCAAGACCGTCCCCGTCACCTACGGCCCACGCAGAGAGGGAGATCCGCCAGAACTCGTCGCCGACCCAACGCTTGCCTTTGAAACCCTCGGATGGAAAGCCAAGCACCACGACGCCACGGAAATCGTTGGATCGGCGTGGGCTTGGATGAACGGCCCGAACAAAGGCCGTTTCACCAAATAAGCCAAATCGCCCCAATAACAGCCTCGTAGCGGTATCTGCGATGTATTGACATTAGTCCTTGCAGATTCCGTTCAAACTTACGATATTCACCTAAACCTACGCTAAACCCAGCGCCTGATGAAAAAGCCAACTAATACGGATATTCACCGCTCCGATGCCCGGTCAAAACCCGGATTCACACTCATCGAAGTCCTCACGGTCGTCGCGATCATTTCCATCCTCATGACCGCCGCAGCCATCGGGCTCGGTAACATCGGCTCTGGCAAAAACACCTCCAGTGCCATCGCCACCTGCGAGTC
>JANRFH010000036.1:20195-22197 GCA_030725745.1 Akkermansiaceae bacterium | reverse complement strand
CCGAAGACTTTGAGTGGGGATTTCCACCAGGGGCGTTCGGGTCGCCATTTCAAAACGAGGGGGATGTAGAGGGCGGCGGCGACGATGGCGAAGTGCTGAATAAAGAAATGGATGTAGGGAAGCGACGGTGGGCCGATGGTGATGGCGGGGGTGATGAGTGCCTGAATGGTGGCGGCGAGCCCCCAGAAATAGGTGAGGGTGAGGAGGAAGGGCTTGCGCGAGAATAGGGCGAAACCGGCGACGAAGGCGGCGAGGTCGCAGAGGTGGAGGGGGAGGATATTGTCTAGTGCCCGAGGGTGGTCGCCCCAGCAGTAGAGGGCGAGTGGGTAGGCGGAGAGATTGAGAAAGGCGAGGATGGCGGTGCCTATGCGCTGGTTTTTCTCAGACCGCTTTGCGAAAAGGATGAGCGCTGCGGTGATGGTGAAACCGATGGCGAGGGTGATGAAGTGCTCGCGCGTGAAGGGGTGGAAGGGCATCTGGATGCTAACTCTCAACTTTCAATCTTCAACTCTCAAGGAAGAAGCTCATCGGCGTTTGCCTCCGGGTCGTTTTTTGCCGCCGCCTTTGGCCATTACGTAGGTTTTGCCGGGGATGGCTTGGGGGTTTTCGGTGGGGAGCTGGGCTTTGGCTTCGGTGAGGTTGGTGGTGAGTTTTTTGGCGAGATCGGAGGTGATTTCGGGGAGGTCTTTGGCGATATCGGATTTTTCACCGATGTCTGAGGTGATGTTGAAGAGTTGGTTTTCGCCGGTTTCGTAGAAGTGAAGGAGTTTGTAATCGCCGAGGTAGATGGCGGAGTGGGGGGTGTCGCCCTGGTAGTGGGGGAAATGGAAGACGAGTTCTTCGCGCGGGCGTTTGATGGGGGCTGTGGAGCCGTGGAGTTGGGAAAGGATGGAGCCGCCTTCGAGGTTTTCCGGGAGCGTCCCGACTCCAGCGATTGCGCAGAAGGTGGGGAAGAGGTCGAAGCCGACGGTGCGCTGGTGGCACCAGCTATCGGGGGAGATGCCTGGGCCGCGGATGATCAGGGGGACGCGGATGCCTCCCTCCCAGAGGTCGCCTTTTCCGCCGCGCAGGGTTGGGTTGCCACGGCTGCCGCCGCCAGCGCCGCCGTTGTCGGACATGTAGATGACGTAGGTGTTTTCGCGGAGGCCGAGGGCGTCGAGATCGGCGAGGAGCTTGCCGACTCCGGCATCGAGATCGTAGGTGAGGGCGGCTCGCTGGATGATGCGCTCGGGGGAATTCGGCATGAGGGCGGTGAATTTCGCGATGCTCTCCGGGCTGGCGTTTTCCGGGGAGTGGAGGGCGTTGTAGGACATTTGTATGAAAAAGGGTTTTCCGGCTTCGTTGCTTTTCTCCATGAAAGCGGCGGCGCGTGTGCCCATGCCGTAGATGTCGACGGGGTTGTAGCCTTTGAATCGGCCGGACTGTTCGTTTCCGGTGTCTCCATCGCTTTCGTCATAGCCGTGTTGCTCGGGGCCGCCGCCGGAGAGGTGCCATTTTCCGTAGTGGGCGGTGGCGTAGCCGGCGGTTTTCAGGACTTCGGCGATGGTGGTTTCGTCTTCGCGGATGGCCTTGCGGTGGACGGGTGGGATGAGCTTGTAGCCATCGGCGGCGGTGAGGACGGGGGCAGCTTTTGTCCATTGGAGGCGGGCGCAGGTCATGCCTGTCTGGAGGCTGATGCGGGTGGGTGAGCAGACGGGGGAGGGTGCGTAGGCGGCGCTGAAGCGTATGGATTGGGCGGCGAATTTCTCTAGGTTGGGTGTTTGGAAAGTGAGACTTTTCGAGCCGGGGACATCAGGGTGCATGGCGACGGAAAGGCCTGCCCAATCCTGGTCGTCGGAGAGGAGGAAAAGGATGTTTGGTTTTTCCTCAGCCGAGGTGAAGGCGGTGAGGGAGAGGGCGAGCAGCAGGCGGAAAGTCATGGGTTTATAAACTCCTAAGGCGGGGGGGAGTTGCGGGGTGATGAAACTTCAAACCTTAAACTTTAAACCTCAAGGATGACTGT
>JANRFH010000036.1:0-20095 GCA_030725745.1 Akkermansiaceae bacterium | reverse complement strand
AGGATGACTGTGGCATGTGGGGGAAGAAATGATAGATAGATGTTTTCTCCTTCTCCTCCCTGATCTCCTTCTCCTCCCTGTAGAGAAAAAGCATGAATGATGAGCGGATCTCGTCGGTTGCGGGCTAGGTTTGACGAAGGCGTGCGACGTCAGCGAGATCCTGAGGGCGACCGGTGGCTTGTTTGTTGCGGATGAGTTCCGCTTTGCCGATGGCCATGACTTCGATGCCGTCTAATAGGACGGGAATGCGGGATGCCCATGCCTCCTTCCACGCAACTCCTGAGATGCCGGTGAGGAGATCAATGCGATTCGGCGCACGACCCAGCTGGATCACCTGATCGGATTCAAGAAAGTCCGACTCGGTGATGCCGGTATCTCCGAAGCCAAACTCATTGAGGACGTGGGAAAGCTTTCGGGCGTTTTCCGGCGACACGAGAACCATAAAATCGATATCCTCGGTGAAACGCGGGGCGCCGTGGAAGGCGAGGGCATAGCCGCCAACGAGAAGGAACTCAACTTTCCGCGAGAGGCACAATTCGATGAACTCTCGGATGTCTTTGTGAAGTGTCATTGCTTTCCGGGTAGAAGATGGCTCCGCGTTTCAGGAGTTCGCCGAAGATTTCTATGGCTTCCTGAGGATCCTTGATGAGGGGAGGAATCCCCTCGGATTCCAAAGGGCGCTTGATCGCGGACATTTCCATCCCTGAAAACTAAAGGAAATGGAGGGGGTTGTCGAGTTCCTGTCCGGGATTCAGGAACGGATCTCGGCGGTGGCGGGTTGCTGGGCGAAGATTTGTTGGGCGATGGATTGAAGCTGCTCGGCGGTGACGTGGAGGAGTTTTTTGATTATCGGGCTTCTTTTTTACAGGGAGGGATGGAGGAAGATGGGAGGAGAGGAGGAAGAGTTGGACAGGTGGGGGAAGAAATTATTTTTAGGGATTTTCTCCTTCTCCTCCCTGATCTCCTTCCCTCCCTTTAGAGAAAAAGCATGAATTATGAGCGGATCTCGGCTGTGGCGGGGGGGTGGGAGAAGACTTGTTTGGCGATGAATCGGACTTGTTCGTCGGTGACTTGGAGGAGGTTTTCGCGGGCTTCTTGGGGTGAGGGGATGTGGTTGAAGAAGAGGAGACCTTCGCCGGCCCAGGCGGCGTGGGAGGCGGTGGATTCGAAGGCTTGTTTGGATTGGGAGATGGCGAGGCGTTTGGCGCGTTCGAGTTCGCCGGGGCGGGGGCCGTTTGCGGCTAGGTCTTCGGTTTCTTTGAAGATGGTTTCTAGGGATTCTTCGCGGGAGTCGGGGTCGAGGCCGGCGATGATTTGGAGGGCTCCGGTTTCGTGGAAGAGGGAGGTTTCCGAGCCGATCTGGTAGCAAAGGCCGCGTTCTTCGCGCAGCTCGGTAAAGAGGCGGGAGGAGGAGGATTCGCCGAGGATGAGGGAGAGGAGGCGGAGGGCGTGGCGTTCTTCGGCATGGCGGCCGGGGGTGTGCCAGGCGAGGGCTAGCTGGAGCTGGTCGGTGGGGCGGTTGTCGATGATTTCTCGGGAGGGCGAGGGGGAGTAGCCGAGGCGGAGGGGGGGCTTTTTGAATTTCTTCGGGAGCAGGGGGAGGAGGGTGGCGAGGATTTCCTCAGCGGACATGGGGCCGGCGGTGGCGATGACGATATCGCTGCGGAAGTGGTGTTCTTTGGCGAAGTTTTTGAGGGAGGAGTGGGTGATTTTTTCGATGGATTCCGGGGAGCCGGAGATGGATTGGCCGAGGGGGTGCTCGGGGTAGAGGGCTGAGGCGAGGAGGTCGCCGATGTGATCGGAGGGGGACTCGCGGATCATGGTGATTTCCTCGTGGATGACGTCGCGCTCAAGGTCGATTTCGTGTTCGGGGAAGGTGGAGTGCCAGACCATGTCGGCGAGGACATCGATGAGGACGGGCATGAGTTCGGCTTCGCCCTGGGCTTCGTAAACGGTGTGGTCTTCTGAGGTGCAAGCGTTGGCCTGGCCACCGCCGGATTCGATGGCGAGGGTGAGTTCTTTGGCGGAGCGGGTTTTGGTGCCCTTAAAAGCCATGTGCTCGGAAAAATGTGCGAGGCCTGCGGGGATATTTCCCGTTTCATCGCGAGAGCCGACGGGAATGTAGATTGAGAGCGCGGCGCACTCGGAATCCGGGAGATGGGCGTGGGCGAGGCGGGGGCCGCCGGGGAGATGGTGGGAGGTGTAGGTGGCGGGCACGGAGCTACGTTAAACTTTAAGTTTTAAACTTTAAACTTCAATGAAGAGGAAGATTTACCGCAATGGTAGCGAAGCGGACATGGACGAACCGATTGATTTTAATTTTTCGTCAAAGGCGCAGAGGTCGCAAAGGGGCGCAGAGTTTGGGTCTTCTTGAGATTTAAAGTTTAGAGTTCAAAGTTTCCAGATCAGCGGGGGTGGTGATTTTTGGGTTGGGGGAGGTGGAGGGGATGAGTTTGGTTTTTACGCCGATGGCTTCTAGGGCGCTGGTTTCGTCGGTGACGGGGAGGGAGTTTTCGAGGACGTGCTTGTAGGCGGATTGGATGAGGGGGGCTTCGAAAATCTGGGGGGTTTCGATGAACCAGAGGTTCTCGCGGGGGACGGGGGATTCCGTGAAATCGGATTCGTCGGTGCGTTTGAGGGTCTCGGTGACGCGGCGGGCAAGGGCGGCGGCTCCGTGCTCTTGGGCGGCGGCGATGGTGGCGAGAATGTCGGCTTGGGAGGTGAGGGGGCGGGCGGCGTCGTGGATGGCGATGAGTTCGGCATCGGGCGAGGCGGCGGCGAGTCCGGCGGCTACGGAGAGGTGGCGCTCGGCGCCGCCATCGATGCGGATGAGGGATTTGGTGAAGGTTTTCTCATCGAGAAGGGACATGCGCTCGGGTGGGGAAACTACGATAATTTCCGAAATGGCATCGCACTGCATGAATGCGGAGATGGTATGGGCGAGGACGGGCTGGCCGTTTAGCTCTGCGGCGAGTTTGTCGAATCCCATGCGGCGGGAGGATCCGGCGGCGACGATGATGGCGGTGGCTTTCAAAATTCAACTCTCAAGATTCAACTTTCAATGAAGAGGATTGAACCGCTAAGGCGCGGAGACGCAAAGGAAGAAGTGAGTGCTCCACTATTCCGGGTAGCGGATGTCGGGGGCTGTTCCGTTCCAAGCGGGGTGATCGGGGGAGAGGATGTCGATACCTGACTTGTCGTAAGCGTAGCCGTCTTTGTGGATGGGGAGGAGCTGGACAGATTGATCGATCCGGAGGACAACGGCACAGCCGCCGAAGGGCTTTCGATCGAACTTTTTAGTTCCCGGAATAATCGGTGTGATTAGGAGGGGGGTGGACGAGGCACCACTGGTGGATAGGCCTGAAATGTAGGCGAAGTTGCATTCCCCCGGTTCGAGAATATTTCCGGGAGTAATCAATCCGTCGGGTTTCTTGTGACCCTTTATTTTAGCGAAGAAAATTTCTTCGCTATCGATGATTTCTGCTGCGAAAAGCTGGCGTAGTAGTGCATTGGAGGAGGGTCCCGAGAGGTCGATAGAGGTGCCGAATTCTTCCTCGACGTCTGCCCTAGTTTCGTCGCTGGGGAAGGCTCCGTATTCGTTTTGGAAAGAGAAAAGTGCTAGGCCAACTGAGCGCGCGTTTGAAACTGCGGTGTTTGCATCTGCCTTCCATGCTGCTCTTGGTGGAGATGATCCAAAATACATGAGGACGCAAACGAGTATACCGATTGCGATACAGCCATAAATGAACCCGTAAGATACGATTTCCAACCAACCGCGTTTTTTTTGCTCGGGGGAGGATGGATTGGTAGCGTCTTCGGGGTTCATGGGTTCATGGGTTCTTAGCCCTCAAAAGGCTAGTCCCTATCGAAGCGGAAGATGGACGGGGTGACAAGGAGGCGGTTTGGGATTCCGGGCTACAGATCTTGGCTGCCGGCTGAAGCCGGCGTTCCTTTCGCTATAAGAGCTTTGCTCTTAGGAGGTCGGTGACCTGCTTGGGGTTGGGCTTGGTGGGGGCGGCCTTCATGACTTTTCCGGTAAGGAAGTTGAGGAGCTTTTCGTTGCCGGCTTTGATGGCTTCGACTTCGGTGGGGTTCTCGGCGATGGCGGTGTCGACGAGGGCTTCGAGGTCGCCGGAGGAGGTGGGTTTGAAGCCTTTTTTCTCGATGATGGCTTCGACTTCCTGGGCGGGAGCTTCGAGGAGCTCGGCGAGGATTTCGGTGGCTTGGCCGGTGGAGAGGGTTTCGGCGGAGGTGAGGGCGGCGATTTGCTTGAATTTCTCCGGGGAGATGGGGGAGGTCTCTATGGTGAAGCCTGCTTGGTTGAGGGAGCCTGCGTAGGTGTTGAGGATGAAGTTGGCGAGCTTTTGGGGCTTTTTGGAGCCGGGGGCGAGTTCTTCGAAGAGGGTGGCGGTGGCTTGGCTGGCGGAGAGCTCGGCGGCGGAGGTGGTGTTTAGCTGGTAGTCGTTTTCGAAGCGCGAAATTTTCGCGAGGCGTGGCTCGGGGACGAGGGGGCGGACTTTTTCTAACAGTGGCTCGGTGGCGATGGGGAGGAGGTCTGGGCAGGGGAAGTAGCGGTAGTCGTGGGCGTTTTCCTTGGTGCGCATGAGCTGGGTCTCTCCGAGGTCGTCGTTCCAGCGGCGGGTGGATTGGATCTGCGGGATTCCGGCGTCGAGTTCCTCGGTCTGGCGGGCGATCTCGTAGTGGATGGAGCGGCGGATGGCGGAGAAGGAGTTGAGGTTTTTTAGCTCTACTTTTTCTCCTAATGGGTCGGATTCGTTTTTGCGGAGGGAGATGTTCACGTCGCAGCGGAGATTGCCTTTTTCGAGGTCGGCATCGGAGGAATCGCAATCGTGGAGGACGAGCTGGAGGGAGCGGAGGTAGGCGAAGGCTTCCTCGGCGGACTCGATGTCAGGCTCGGTGACGATCTCCATGAGGGGAGTGCCGGCGCGGTTAAAATCGATGAGTGAGGTGGTGGCGAGGTGGGTGGATTTTGCGACGTCTTCTTCGAGGTGGATGCGGTTGAGGCGGACGATTTTGTTGGGGGTCTTGATGTTTTTCCGGGCATCTGTGGGGTAGCAATCATCGAAGAGAGGGACGCCGCCGCCGAGGCAGAGGGGGAAGTCCATCTGGGTGGTCTGGTAGTTTTTCGGCATGTCTGGGTAGAAGTAGTTCTTTCTATCCCAGCGGGAAAATTCGGGGGAGCCGCAGCCGAGGGCGAGGCCGGTGAGGAGGGTTTTCTCGATGGCGCGTTGGTTGAGGGTGGGGAGGGCGCCGGGGTAGCCGAGGCAGACGGGGCAGGTGTTCGTGTTCGGGTCGTCGCCGAAGGAGGTGCGGCAGGCGCAGAACATCTTGGTGTCGGTGTTGACTTGGGCGTGGACTTCGAGGCCGATGGTGACGAGATACATAAATTTTAAATTCTAAACTTTAAACCTCAAGAGAGACTGGGGTTTTGGGGAAGAGGGTTGAACCGCCAAGGAAGAGAATTTCGCCAAGGAAGAATTTGGTTTTGGTCTTTAAACTTTTCTTACTTGGCGTTCTTGGCGGTGAAGATTCTTAGCCGAGGTTTTCGATGCGGAAGACTACGGGTTTGGAGTTGATGCAGTCTAGGGCTTCGATTTCTGCTAGGGCTTTGGTGAGTTTTCCGAAGGGGCAGGTGTGGAGGAGGAAGACCATATCGACGAAGGCGGCGTCGGGGTTGGAGGAGTCGACAGGGGAGTGGGTGCCGGAAATGCCGATGGAGTGGTTTGCGAGGACGGAGGCGATTTGGGCAACGACGCCGATTTTGTCGGTGACATCGAAGCGGACGTAGTAGGCGGTGGTGGTGTCTTCGATGGGGATGAGGGTGCCTGTTTCGCGGTAGGGAAGGAAGCCGCGGTGCTGGGCGCTGTGGGCGAAGGCGCGAGAGGCTTCGACGAGGTCGGCGACGACGGATGAGGCGGTGGGGCCTTGGCCGGCACCGGCTCCGTAGAAGAGGGATTCTCCGGCGGCGTCTGCGTTGACAGAGACGGCGTTGAAGACTCCGTTGACGGAGGCGAGGATGTGTTTTTTGGAAATGAAGGAGGGCTGGACGCGCAGCTCGACGGCACCGCAGTCGCGCTCACGGACGATGGCGAGGAGCTTGATGACGTAGCCAAGGGATTTTGCGAAGCTGATGTCGGTGGGGCGGACTTGCTCGATGCCGGTGACGTAGACATGGGCGGGATCGATGGGGAAGCCGTAGGCGAGGGTAGCGAGGAGTATGGCTTTGTGGGCGGCGTCCCAGCCGTTGACGTCGAGGGCGGGATCGGCTTCGGCGTAGCCGAGGTCTTGGGCTTCCTGGAGGGCTTCGGGGTAGTCGATGCCTCGGAGAGTCATTTGCTCGAGGATGTAGTTCGAGGTGCCGTTGATGATACCGGTGAAGGAGTGGATCTGGTTGCCGACGAAAGAGTCTTGGACGGTTTTGACGATGGGGATGCCTCCGGCGATGGCGGCCTCGAAGAAGATGGGGGTCTCCATTTTCCGGGAAATGGCGAAGAGCTCGACGCCGCGCTCGGCGAGGAGTGCTTTGTTGCCGGTGACGACGGGTTTTTTTGCGAGGAGAGCGGCGGCGACGATTTCGAAGGCATCGGTGGTGCCGCCGATGAGCTCGACGACGATGTCAACGGAGGGATCTTGGACGAGTTCGTGCCAGTCCGTGGTGAGGATTTCGGTGGGGACGGCGGATTTGGTGGCGCGGGTTTTATTGAGGTCGCGGACGAGAATTTTCGTGATGGCAAGGGAGACGCCGTTGCCGGTGCGGTCGGAGATGAGGTCGCCGTTTTTCTCAAGGGTGTTCCATACGCCGGAGCCTACGGTGCCGAAGCCCGCGAGGCCGATTCCAAGTTTGTTGCTGTTGCTCACGGGGGGAGGGTGAGGGCTAAATCTCAAACTTCAAATTTCAAATTTCAAAGAAGAGACGCAAAAAACCCAGGGCGATGCCCTGGGCTGAGATGAGTTGCCCTTTCGGGGCCGGGAAACGGTGGGTTTACTGATCCGTTTTCGAGATGGAGTCGCGCATGGTGGTGTCTGACTTGATGTTTTCCATTTTGTAGTAGTCCATGACACCGAGGTTTCCGGAGCGGAAGGCTTCGGCGAGAGCGAGAGGGACTTGGGCTTCGGCTTCGACGACTTTTGCTTTCATCTCGGCGACGCGGGCGATCATTTCCTGTTCTTGGGCAACGGCGGCGGCGCGGCGGATTTCTGCTTCGGCCTGTGCCATGTTTTTGTTGGCTTCTGCTTGGGCGACTTGGAGCTGGGCGCCGACGTTTTCGCCGACATCAACGTCTGCGATGTCGATGGAGAGGATTTCGAAGGCGGTGCCGACGTCGAGGCCACGTGCGAGGACGACTTTTGAGATGGAGTCTGGGCTTTCTAGGACGACTTTGTAGGTTTCGGCGGAGCCGATGGTGGTTACGATGCCTTCACCGACGCGTGCGATGATGGTTTCTTCCTTCGCGCCGCCGACGAAGCGGTCGAGGTTGGTGCGGACGGTGACTCGGGCGCGGACTTTCACTTGGATGCCGTCTTTGGAGACGCCGTCGATGGTGGTGCGACCGGAGCTTGCAGCGGGGCAGTCGATGACTTTCGGGTCGACGGAGGTGCGGACGGCTTCGACGACGGATTTCTCGGAGCCTTTTGTTGCTAGATCGATGGCGCAGGCGCGATCCCAATCAAGTTCGATACCGGCTTTGCGCGCGGCGATAAGTGCTTGGATGGTGGGGAGGACGTTACCGCCAGCGAGGAAGTGGGCTTCGATTTCGTTGATGTCGATTTCGATGCCAGCTTTTTTCGCGGTGATGCGTGAGTCAACGATAGGGCCGTAGGGCACTTGGCGAAGGCGCATGGCGATGAGGTCTGAGAATCCGACGTAGGCACCGGCGAGCCAAGCGCGGAGCCAGACGCTGAAGAAGGAGAAGACAACGAAGAAGGCGATTAGCCCGACGATGAGGAGGACGACGATGAGTATGGTGGAGAGGTCTGGCATGGTGGTATTACGGTTTAGTTCTTACGATGATTTGGAAATGGTTTGCGTCAATAACTAGAAGTTCTGTGCCGGGGGAGATTTGTCCAGATTGGGAAACGGCTTCGTAGCGTTTCCCATCGATGGTGACGTATCCGCTGGGTGAAAGGACGGTGACTGATATGGCGGTTTTGCCAATCAAATCCCGAGCTTCGACACCGAGTGCGGTGGATGAGGCTGAAATTTCTCGACTGAGGAAGAAGCGTTTTCCGAAGCGTGTTTTTGGGAGGATCTTGAACTGGATGTAGAAGACGATGGCGGCGGCAAGTAGGGCGATGGCTATGGCGATGATGCCTTCGGAGGTGCCCAATTGGACGAATGAGACGACGCAGCCGGTAAAAAGCATGACTCCACCTGCGAGGCCGAGTATGCCACCGGGTATTACGACCTCGGCGGCAAGGAGGAAGATGCCGATGGCAAAGAGGAGGATGATGAGGGTCATAAAATTCAAATTTCAAAATTCAACTCCCAACTCTCAAACTTCAAGGAAGAGGCTAATGGGAGAGGGGGTTTTCTCCGGAGGCATCGCCGAGGTGCACTTGCTCGGCGGGGAGGAATTTTTTGAAGCGAGTCTTGTCGATGGCCTTCATGTAGGCCTCTGCAGGTGAGATCATGCCTTCGCGGAGTTTCGACCAGATTGATTCATCCATGAACTGCATTCCTTCATTTTTGCCGCCGGTGATGACGTCATAGAGCTTCTGGGTGGCGCCTTCGCGGATGATGGCGGCGACGGCAGGTGTGCCGAACATGATCTCGTGGACGGCGACGCGACCGGGCTTGTCCACGCGCTTGCAGAGGAGCTGGGCGACAACACCGCGCAGGGAGGCGGCGAGCATGGTGCGCACCTGTGACTGCTGGTTGGCGGGGAAAACGTCGATGATACGGTCGACGGTTTTACGGGCGTTGTTGGTGTGGAGTGTGCCGAAGACTAGGAGGCCTGTTTCCGCTGCGGTGAGGGCTAGTGAAATGGTTTCCAGATCTCGCATCTCGCCAACGAGGACGATGTCCGCATCCTCACGGAGGGAGGCGCGCAGGCCGTCTGCGAAGGAAGGCGTCTGGATAGGGACTTCACGTTGGGTGAGGATGGATCTCTTGTTACGGTGGACGAACTCGATAGGCTCTTCCACGGTGATGATGTGGCGGGCGAAGTTCGTATTGATGTAGTCGAGCAGTGCTGCAAGCGTGGTGGATTTCCCTGATCCAGTGGGGCCTGTGACGAGTACGAGGCCGGAGCGCATGTGGCCGAATTCCTTGACGATGTCTGGGACGCCTAGAGATTCTAACGACATGATCTCGGTGGGGATGAGTCGGAAGACGGCAGCGAGGCCGTTCTGTTGCTTGAGGTAGTTGCAGCGGAAACGGGAGTCTAAGTCCATTTCGTAGGCGAAGTCGAGGTCGCCTTGTTCCATGTATTTCTGGAAGGCTTTAGGATCGCAGATTTCGGAGAGGAGTTCACGGAACGATTCACCTTCGAGGAGTTCCTGGCCTTCGATGATGCTTACGGCACCGTGAACCCGGAGTTTTGGTGGTTGCCCTTCGGAGAGGTGGAGGTCGGAGCCTTTGCTATCGATGAGTATCTGGAAGAGTGAGTCGATTCTGGCCATGGATCTGGGAGTTTTTTTGAAAGGGGTGTGGGGAAAAAATCAGGATTGGAGAAAGATTCGCATCTGCGCCTTGTCATCTGCGCGGAAGAGGAGTTCTTCGGAGCTGATTTTTCCTTTGATGTAAAGTTGGCGGAGGGACTCGTCCATGGTGACCATACCGACATGCTTGCCGGTCTGCATCACGCCCGGGAGCATGAAGGTTTTGCCTTCGCGGATGCAGTTTGCGACGGCGGGTGTATTGACGAGCAGCTCGGTGGCGAGGACGCGGCCGTCACCGTTGATGTTGGGGATAAGCTGTTGGGAAAGGATGCCGCGCAGGGATTCCGAGACCATGATGCGGATCTGCTCGCGCTGGTCGGTGGGGAAAACGTCGAGGACGCGGTCGAGTGTGCGTGGTGCGTTGCCGGTGTGGAGTGTTCCGAGAACAAGGTGTCCCGTTTCTGCTGCGGTGAGGGCGAGCTGGATGGTCTCTAGGTCGCGCATTTCTCCGACCATGATGACATCGGGGTCTTCCCGGAGGGCTCCGCGAAGGGCGCGGGCGAAGGACTCTGTGTGGGTGTGGACTTCACGTTGGTTGACGTGGGAGCCTTTGCACTCGAAGACGTACTCGATGGGGTCTTCGAGAGTGAGGATGTGGTCTTCGCGGTCTTGGTTGATGAAATCTACGATGGCTGCTAGCGAAGTGGATTTACCCGAGCCGACGGAGCCGGTGACGAGGATGAGGCCGTTTTGGTAACGGGTGAGGGGGATGATGTGCTCGATGGGGAGGCCGATTTCCTCCATCGTCCGGATATCGGTGTTGATGATACGGAACGCCATGTCGAGGCCGAGGCGCTGCTTGACGACGGAGGCGCGGTAGCGTCCGTCAGTGCCGATGTAGGCGAAGTCGATGTCGCCGCGTTCCTGAAGGCGGTTCCACTCATCGTCTCCGAGGAAGGATCTTGCGAGAGTTTCGGTTTCTTCTGGCGTGAGTGGAAGATGATCGTCCCAGATGGGCTGGAGCTGGCCGTTCATGCGCCATGCGGGTGGGTAGGCAGTAGCGATGTGGACGTCTGAGCATCCGTATTCACGGCCAAGCTTCAGGTATTCATCGATGTGATTAAAGACAGTGTGTTCGGACATGGCCGGAGATGGGTTTTCTGAGGAAAGGGGTTTTAGAAATGCGAAAGAACTTGGAGCGGCAAGCTGATGGTGTCACCTCCAAGGATTTAAACGCAGGATTGGCTGCCACTGTCAATAATGGCGGAGCGGAGCGGCACGCGGGCGACTATCAGCCCCGACTAGGAAACGGCGTTTCAGGTAGTCCTTGAGAAGCTTGGTCGCATACATTTTTACGGCGGGCTTTGCCAAAGTGCCGAGCAATGCGAGAAGGCCGAGCAAGAGGCCTCGCTCTTTTTTGAGGTGGCTGATTTTTGCCACCTGTTCGAATGCTTTTGAGGAAGTTTTCTTTTTTCTGAAAAGGAGTTTTTTCAAGATGAAACCAGCGACCAAAGAGCCACCGATGGCCTTTGCGGGTTCTTTAATCACGGCATCCTTCGCCCGCCCTGCGAAGTTGAGCTTCTGTTTCAGTGCTGTGCCCGATTGTGAAAGCGAGGCACGTGCCGCATCGCTGCGCCGGATCAGCTCCCCGAGGTCGGGGTTTTCTTTGTTTTGCTTAGCCATTGACGGTCTTTTTCGAATTCGGAGCGGGTAAGGGAGAATGTCGGTGGAGATTTTTTCTTCAGCAACAGGGCGGCAATCACCGCCACGAGCAAGTGCAGCCCAGCAATAATGAGGGCGACATGATACCATGCCAGGCTGTGAATTACGGAAGGGAAAAAGCCGATGAGGCCTGCCATCAGTATTATCCAGAAAAGCAGGCCGGTGATGGCAGCTACCACTGCGAGAGCCACTTTTTTTATGCTGCTTTCTGCGGCGATGCGGGCTTCTGCAGAAATGATGGCGATTCTCGATGATACGAGTGTTCCAAGCGCTGCAGACCAGTTCTCACTGACGGAGGCTGAGGGATCAGGGCTTCCTTCCGCAGCATGGGTAGCTCGCGGAGATTTAACATCTTCGGGTGTCATTCGCTAGTTGTCGGGACTGTTTCCCGCTACCGGCATCTTACCGGATATGGTTGTCAGTTGCGCGCGATGAGGCCGATGAGGAATCCGACACCAAGTGCACCAAGCACGGCTTTGGTAGGATTCTGGCGGATATAGTCTTCGGCAGTGACGTGGATCTCCTTCGCTTTTACGCGAGTATCATCCCATTGCTTTTGGGCGTTTTCCTTGGCTTGTTGGGATTTCTCAGTGGCGACCGTCTTGTAGTGTTCCGCCTTTTCGGTGGCTACGGCTTTGTAGTGCTCGGCTTTCTCTGAGGCGACTGTTTTGTAGTGCTCGGCTTTTTCTGTGGCGGAGGCCTTGAGCGCGTTGGCGGTCTCTACGGCTTTCTCCTTGATCTTCGTGGCTTGAGCGCCGGCGGTTTCCTTGAATTCGCCAGCTGCGTTCCGGAGATCGGCTGCAGCGCTGGATACGGAAGGAGTGTCTCCTGCAGTGGCAGGCTGTGGTGTGGAAAATGGATTCTCGTTCATAGGTGTGGTGTGTTTTGGATGCACTTTTGTTCAGCACATCCTGTTCCAAGAACAGATTACACCCGCAGGGGTGTGGAGCAAGAAGACTTTCCTGCCTATACTAGGAGCGCAGGTATGGAAATCCATGACTTCTGCAAGATTCAGCGCGAGTGGCGATGTCTTAGCGTTTGAGTTGGCACTCGATGCGTTCGATACGTTCGCGGAGACCCGGCTGCTTAGTGAGTTCGGCTTTCACCTTTTTGCATGCGTGGATGACGGTGCCGTGATCTCTGCCGCCAAAGCATTCGCCGATTTCCATGAGGGAATTGTGCGTGAGGCTACGGCTCAGATACATGGCGATCTGGCGCGGGAAGGCGATGCTGGCGGGGCGGCGGCGGGAAATCATGTCCGCAAGGCGGATGTCGAAGGTTTCCGCGACAGCGCGCTGGATGCCATCGATGGTGACTTGGCGGCCAGCTTCTTCTTGGATGAAATCTCGGAGTAGGTGGGCGACTTTTTCTACGGTAACGCTTTCCCCAGCGAGTGAGGCGAAGGTGGCGACACGCACGAGAGCGCCCTCAAGGCGACGGACGTTTGAGCGGATTTTCTCAGCAAGGAATGTAATAACGGTAGGATCGACAGTGACCTTCCACTCTAGGGTCTTCTTTTCGAGGATGGCGATGCGTGTCTCTAGCTGTGGAGCCTGAAGCTCGACGGTGAGGCCGCACTCGAAGCGGGAGACGAGGCGTGGCTCGAGGCTTTTGATCTCGCAGGCGGGGCGATCTGAGGTGAGGACGACTTGGTTGCGGCCATCCATGAGGGTGTTGAAGGTGTGGAAAAATTCTTCCTGCGAGCGCTCTTTGCCGGCGAGGAACTGGACGTCGTCGATTAGGAGGACATCGGAGCTGCGGTAGCGGCGGCGGAATTTTTCGATGTCGCCTTTTCGGATGGCTTCGATGAACTCGTTGGTGAACTTTTCGCAAGTGAGGTAAATGACGCGTGCATCGGGGCGGCGGCGAAGGATCTCTTGGCCGATGCCGTGCATGAGATGGGTTTTGCCTAAGCCGGAGCCGCCGTGGATGAAGAGTGGATTGTATCCGGCGCTTTTTTTCGTGGCGACCGCTTGGCACGCGGCGTGGGCGAACTGGCTGTTTGCTCCGACGACGAAATTCTTGAATGAGAAATCTGGATTGAGGCCGGCTGCCTTGCTGCGCTTGCCGAGGATGTCTCCGGACAGTTCAGTGCGGGGATTAGGTGCGGGTGCTTCTGTGGTGGTGGCTCCGTTCAGTTGCTCAGAATTTTCAGCAACGGCAACACTGACATGGTGTAGACCTTCATGGATTTCACCGGCGGCCAACATGAGCTCGGGAAGGTAGTTTGTTTCGATCCAGACTTGGTGGATCTCACCGGGAACGGTCACGGTGGCCTGTCCGTCTGCGACTCCCACCCAACAGGCAGAGCCGAACCAGCGTTGGAAAGCGTCGTCGCCGATGGACTTGGAAAGCAGCTTCGAGATCTCCGACCATTCGTCACCTACAGCAGTGGGGAGCTCCCGTCCGTTGTTCATGGTTTTCGTTTGGTGCTGCTTGCGTCGGTTTTTCATCGTTGTGTAATTTATCGGGGTTAGCCGCCTTCTGGAAACCCTTGTTGAAGGGTGGCCGTGACATTGCGGTTCGAGGACGATGGGGAATGATTCGCTTGGCGGAAAATCTTTTTGAAACGTCTCTAACAAGGAGTCGATTTTTCCCGCTGTTCTACAAGCGTTCCACGGCTTAAAATTTTAAAATTGTTGACCTTGGAATTGTTTTGCTTTTACGAAGTAATTGGTCGTTCTATCAGTTCGATTTTTCGTAACTCGCTGACAGTGAGTGGTGGGTAATGTGACGATCCTGTAACGTTCCTTAATTGAACTTTTTTAAAGACGGGGCGGCGAAGAAATAACCGCAGCAGAAAGTGATCGCGGTTGTGAGGGGCCATGCCCATGAGAAATGATATACGGACTCTATTCCGTTTGCTGCTTCGTTCAGTCGGTAAGTGGGCAGTTGTGCTAGCCATTTGAAAGCGCCTCCTGCCTTGATCCAGAGCACCCAGATATCTGTGCGGATGAGGGCGACAAGCAGAAGCGAAATACTACAACCGACGTAGAACTCACTCGGCCTTTATGTCAGAAGAACAACAGGCCGCGCAGCTATCCCATTGTTTAGGCGGTCATGCTTAGGATAGGGATACCTTCGCAGGTGATATTGAGCGGGGGGGGAGCCTGTTATCGAGGGCTTCTAGGTCTCTTAAGCTTTCCACCGATCAACCCACAGGCCAGCGTGACGATTGCGTTCACAGGAAAGAACCACTCAGAGGTCAGTTTCGGGCGGCTTTCTATGAGGATTTCGGCGAGTCCGTTTAATTTCACAATCTCAAGAATGCTGATTAATTCCGGTCTGAAATAAGCGACTGTCAGCACTGATAGGCAAGTCCCCACGACTAAGCCAGCTCCACTGCTCCGCCATGGAATCAATGCTGCCAGTAATACGCCTAACAATGGGCCATAGGTATAAGCCACCATTCCGAAGGCTAAGCCGATTAAATCGCTGTCTTCATTCCGTTTGTAGATCACCCACAACAGCAGGGCTGCCAAGGTCAGGACGACTCCCCAGATCAGTACAGCGATGCGGGAAATTTTTACCATGCGCTTGCCTTGTCCTTCTTCCTCCATCCGCTCTTGGCCGTAAATGACCGACAGACTGGTCTGGCTCAATGCCGCCAAAATTGAGTCTAGGCTGGATATCGCTGCGGCAAAAGCTGCCGCAAGAATCAGTCCGCTTAAGCCCACGGGCACCTCGCGTACGATCCATGCTGGGAATACGTTGTTTGGGCTGTCCGAGAACTTAGCTGCTAGCGCTGCCTCTGGCGGGAACTGCTGATACCAAGCAAAAAGCCCAGAGCCAACCGCCAGCATCAACATAGTGATAAGTAGCGATACGCTGCTCCAGCACATTGCTTTCCGCGCGTCTTTCACGTTCCCGCAGCAGAACATGCGCTGGGTGTTGAGCTGATCGACTCCGAAGGCGGTGAAGTTTTGGAAAGGCATGGCCAGCAAGCCTACCCAGAGTGTGTAGCGCAGCTCCGGTTTGTCGAAGGGTGAGGTCAGGTCGAGAAAGCGCATTTTATCAATGGCAACGCCATCAACGACCACCTGATTCAGGCTGACAATCTCGCTCCAGCCGAGCCCCTTCACTAAAAGGAACATCGCGAGTAGGCCTCCGAAGATAAACAGGCAGAATTGCATCACGTCCGTCCAGATTACTGTCTGCATACCGCCCATCAGAGTCCAAATGACGGCGACGATTCCGATAACGACGATGCAGAGCTCCACGGGCATGTCCGTTACTTCTCGTAGAATAATGGCCGTGACCAACACTCGTACGCTCTGCCCCAGAACAGAACCCATCGAAAATAAGCCTGTCACGAGAGTTTTTACCTTCGATCCCAAGCGATTCCCCATAAAATCATAGGGGCTGTAGATCTCCTTTTCGTAATAGAGAGGGATGAGCCAATAGGCCACCGCGAAGCGAGCTACCATTGATCCGAGCCCCCATTGCAAGTATGTCCAATCCCCTTGTAACCCGAAAACAATACCCGGCACACCAATGAAAGTTAGGGCGCTGATTTCCGTTGCGATCATAGATCCGCTGACGGCCCACCATGGCAGAGTGCGCCCACCAAGGAAGAAGTCCTTAATGCTCGCCTGTTTCCCGCTCATCTTATGCCCCACCCAAGTAGTCAGCACGAGATAACCGATCAGCACCGCCCAATCCCAAGCCGTGAAATGCAACTTAATGGTTCCCAAAAACATGCCCCACGCTAGTCCTTCGCCTTCACGAACCAAGTTTGAAATTGATGCCGCATTCATTCCTTTTGGGTTCACAAGACAGACTGGCGTGACTTTAATCAGTCATGGAAAAAACTCAGGCTCTACCGATCATCGTACAGAACGACCCATGGCTCGAGCCGCAGACCGATGCGATTCGCCGCCGCACCGCGAGATTTGAGGAGGCGCTGGCTAGTTTAGGTTCTTTGGCGGATTACGCTACGGCTCACAAATCGCTCGGCATTCATTTCGATAAAAACGCGAACCACTGGACGGTGCGCGAATGGCTCCCTGAGGCGAAGGCCGTTTCCCTTATAGGCGATTTCAATGACTGGAACCGCGAATCCAATCCTTTGGAGAAAAAAGACGGCGGCATCTGGGAACTGATCGTCCCGGCCGGTGAGCTCTCGCATCAGGACAAGGTCAAGATTTTCATCCACGGAGCGGATGACTCACACCGCGATCGCCTGCCTGCCACGATCACTCGCGCGGTGCAAGATCCAGTCAGCCACGATTACACCGCGCAGATCTGGGCTCCGGAGCAGGAGTATGTTTGGAAAAATGAATTTGATCCTCAGGTGGTCAAAGCTCCTTTCATCTACGAATCCCATACCGGCATGGCGGGCGAAGAAGCGCGCGTGCACACCTACCGAGAGTTTGCCGATAACATCCTGCCGCGCGTGAAAAAAGCCGGTTACAATACCGTTCAGCTCATGGCGGTGCAGGAACACCCCTACTACGGCTCCTTTGGCTACCACGTCTCCTCGTTTTTTGCCGCCTGCTCACGCTTCGGCACCCCAGAGGATCTGAAATACCTCGTCGATACCGCGCACGGCCTAGGCATCGCGATGATCCTCGATGTCGTCCACTCCCACGCGGTGAAAAACATGGCCGAGGGGCTGAACAACCTTGATGGCTCCGGTCACCAGTATTTCCATGGTGGCGGAAAAGGCGACCACCCGCAGTGGGACTCGAAGTGCTTCGACTACGGCCGCCCGGAGGTGAAGCAATTCCTTCTCTCCAACGTCCGTTACTGGCTTGAGGAATTCCGCTTCGACGGCTTCCGTTTCGACGGCATCACCTCGATGCTCTATCACTCCCACGGCAACCGCGCCTTCGGCTCCTACGACGATTACTTCGGCGATGATGCTGACGAAGAAGCGATCTTGTATCTCAAGCTCGCCAACGAACTCATTTCCGAAATCAAGCCCGGCGCCATCGTCGTCGCCGAGGACATGTCTGGCATGCCCGGCCTCTGCCGTCCGAATTCCGAAGGTGGCGTTGGTTTCACCCATCGCCTCGCCATGGGTATTCCTGACCACTGGATCAAGCTGCTCAAGCATCAGAAGGATGAGGATTGGAATCTCGACGAACTTTGGGGCGTCATCACCAACCGCCGCCACGGCGAGGCCACTATCGCCTACGCGGAAAGCCACGACCAGGCGCTCGTCGGCGACAAGACCCTCGCCTTCTGGCTGATGGATAAGGAGATGTACTGGCACATGGGCGAGCACGACGAGCACCCGGTCATCGAGCGCGGCATCGCCCTGCACAAGATCATCCGCCTGCTCACCCTGGCCTTCGGCGGCGAAGGCTGGCTGAACTTCATGGGCAACGAATTCGGCCATCCCGAATGGCTCGATTTCCCCCGCGAGGGCAACGGCTGGTCGTATCAATACTGCCGTAGGCAGTGGTCGCTGATGGACAATCAGGAGCTGAAATACAAGTGGCTCGCCGAGTGGGATCGCGAGCTCGTGAATCTCGCCAAGGAACGCGACCTTCTAAATTCAGCACCCGCCCAGCTCCTGCACGTGGATCACGAAAACAAGATCCTCATCGCCGAGCGCGCGAACCTCATTTTCGTCATCAACCTCTCCCCAGACAAATCCATCCCCGGCTACGGCATCGAGCCCTACCTGAAGAAGACTCACCATCTCCTGCTGGACTCCGATGAGAAGAAATACGGCGGACACGGCCGTATCGACCACTCCGTCGATTACCCGATACTTGAGGACAAGCAGATCAAGTTCTACACGACCTCGAGGACTGCGCTGGTGTTTGGGGTTTGAGTATCCATCTAGTGAGTTTGCGCTAGAGCTTCCTAACCGATCGTCCGTGACGAAGACTTTAGTTCCTGTTCCATTTGATGATGGATAATTGTCTGAATCAGAATCCCTCCTTTCTTTCCTTCGGATTTCGGGTTTTGTTAACGATGTCCATTTCCAAATGAAAACCATCCTTTTAGCCCTTCTCTTGTTTCCTTTTTTGGCATCCGCTCAGGAGTCTGAAGAAAAGACCGAAACGCCAAGCCTGAAAAAGGTGATCGTCATACCGATTCGTAATGAGATTGCTCCGCCGGAGCTCTACATATTGCGAAGGGGGCTGAAGACGGCGATTGAACAGGGAGCGTATTCGGTGATCCTAGACATGCACACGCCGGGTGGTCGGGTCGATGTTACCTTTGATATGGTGAAGGCGATTCAGAAGTTTCCAGGCAAGGTTTACACCTACGTCAATGATGAGGCGACATCGGCTGGGGCATTGATTTCAGCGGGATGCGACGAGATTTTCATGGCGCCAAGCGCTACCATCGGCTCCTCGGCACCGGTGACTTCCGCTGGGGAGGATGTGGACAAAACCATGAAGCTCAAGGTTGTCTCCTATCTGAGGGCGAAGGTGCGCTCAGTTTCAGAAGGGAAAGGCTACCGGGGAGAAGTTATTTCCGCGATGATTGATGAGAACTATGTATTGGAAATCGAGGGGGAGGTTCTCAAGCCTAAGGGGGAGCTTCTGAATCTGACGGCTACTGAATCTATCCGAGAATTTGGCGATCCTGCTCAGCCTCTGCTTGCTAAGGGGATTTATCCGTCCGTGGAAGCATTGGTGGATTCGTTACATGGAGAAGGCAATTATGAGCTTATACGTCTTGAGCTTTCGTGGTCAGAGCGGGTTGCTCAATACCTGACTGCCTTGGCGCCGATCCTACTGGCGGCGGGATTGTTGCTGATTATCATCGAGTTCAAAACCCCCGGCTTCGGTATTTTCGGAATCAGCGGGGGGATCGTGCTGGCGATTGTGTTCTTCGGGCACAATGCGGCGGGGCTGTCCGGGCATGAGCCAGCGCTGTTTTTCTTCATCGGCTTCGCGCTGGTGCTCATCGATTTATTTTTTATTCCCGGCTTCTTCGTGCTGGCAGTGCCGGGAACGCTTTTGATGCTAGGCTCTCTGCTGTGGGGCATGTCTGACATCTGGCCGGATCAGCCGATTGACTGGGACTCCGGTTTCCTTTTCAAACCGCTACTGAATCTCATCACCGGCATCGGTGGGGCGATGATCCTCTTCGCTCTGATGCTGCGCTACATGCCGCGAGGTGGGCTATGGGGGAAAATGGTGTTGGAAAGCGCCATCGGCGGGGAAACGACCTCCGCAGGTAGGGAGCGCGCTGAACCCTCGCTGATCGGCGCGACGGGCAGGGCGATCACAGCACTTTTCCCATCGGGACAGATCGAGATCGGGGGCAAACGCTATGACGCAAAGCTAGCTTTGGGAACGGTTTCTCCCGGCGGGCAGGTGCGGGTGATTTCCGTTGGCGAATTCGAGCTAAAAGTCGAGCCGGTGGAGGGCTAGGGCTTTGGTGTCTCTTCGCCGAGTATCTTGTCGAGCGAGGCGACACGCTCCCATGGGCAGCGCTTGCGTTGGTATTTTTTCCAAACGATATCTCGAAGGGCGCGCCAGATTTCTTCGGTGGGCTCTTCGATTTTATCCCACTCCTCGTCCCTGCGCTTCGTTTTCGTAAGCACGCGCCATTCATTTGCGTGAAAGTTTCCCCTGAAGAAACGTTTCCCGTCCTCGGTGACCTCGTTCCATTCGTGTGATTCCATGTGGGGCTAGGGAAATGGGTGGAGCGATAGGATGCAAGGAGAGAGTGGCGGCGGATGAAATACCCAAGGGGCACACCGTCCGCCGCCACGTTAACTCTCGAAGTAGGTGTATCCGCCTAGTCCGTCGCGGTAGAGATCCATGATCTCCTTGCGCTC
>JANRFH010000035.1:4411-23162 GCA_030725745.1 Akkermansiaceae bacterium | reverse complement strand
AGCACTATACTCGGCACCGGCAATATTGACATCGTCAAGACCGGGGATGGAACGCAGATCTTCAGCTATAGCGGCGGATATGGCACAGCCCTCGGCAATTTGACGGCGAACGGCGGCACGCTCAACTGGCAGAACGACACTGCAGCAGACATCGGTGGTGCAATCACTGTCGGCGCCTCCGGCATCTTCTTGGTAGGCGACGGCGCAACTAATGGTACGATTGGCGATAAAAATGTCGCCAATGAGGGCACTCTCACCTTTAGCCGCAACGACGCGGTGACTTACGGCGGTGTCATCAGTGGCGGCGGTAAGCTTGTATTGGATTCGGGCGTAGCGCTTTCATTGACCAATGACGCTAATACCTTTTCTGGCGGCATTGAGATCAACGATGGATCAGCATTGCTAGCCACCACCGCAGCCAGATTGGGCGATGCGGCGAATGACATCACCTTGTCCAATGGAGGTATTCTCAACCTGAACGGAGTAGATCTGGGAAGCACTCGAGAGATCACTCTAAATGGCACCGGCGGTTCCATCGTGAATTCAAACAACGTCAACACATTTGCAGGAAAGATCACTGGCTCTGGAGAACTTCAGATTGGAGATGCTGCATATAATACATTTTCTAACCGACTTGTCCTGACTGGCAACACCTCGGATTATACAGGTGGCACTAGAATCCACAACGGCTCGATCGAACTCGGTAGTAACAACGCGCTCCCGACTACCACCGTTCTGACTCTCGGAAGTGGTACCAGCGCTTCGAGGCTTTTCATGGAAGGTTTCGACGCCGAAATCGGCGGCCTTGCACTCGCTGGCTTCAATACCCGCGAAATTGTTAATAATGGAGCCTCGGTTTCCACGCTAACCATCAATGTCGCCAGCGGCAGCCACGACTACAGTGCCAACTTCAACGGATCCACTGCGATCAATATCGTCAAGACCGGCGACGGAACCCAAATCTTCAGCCGAACCGGGGCGGGCTACAGTACTGCGCTCAACGATATAACCGTAACGGGTGGAGAATTGGTTTGGAACAATGACACTGGTGCGACCCAAACCGGAACGTTCAGTGTCAGCACTGGAGGCACACTAAGCGGTAGCGGCGTAATCGGAGGTGCCGCGACTGTGGCTGGTAACCTGAATCCGGGCAACAGTCCGGGAACATTGACCTTTTTAGAGTCGCTGACATTGGAGTCCACCGCAACCACGACACTGCAGATCGAACAATTTGCAGTCGGCATGTTCGACGTCCTCGCCAACGACGGTGGTGACATCTTCACTGCTGCAGGAACTTTGGCGCTCGATACCACAGGCTACACCGCGATGTCAGGTGATACCTTCCTTGTTCTTGAAAATTGGGCTGGTTTCGCTGGAAGCTTCAGCTCGATCACAGGAACCGACCTTGGAGGTGGACTTTCCTTCGATACCTCCACCCTTCTCACCAACGGCACTCTTACCGTGATCCCTGAGCCTCATACGGGTCTCTTGAGTTTGGTTGCTGGACTGCTCGTCTTCGTCCGCCGCCGCCGGAACTAAGCGTTAGCATTTCTACTCATGTCACGGCTGGCTTTCTTCATGGAGGCCAGCCGTTTTGTTTTTGCCGAGATTGGCCTATAAAATGTCTCGCTGAGGGCAGTTAGTATATTCTAATCTGCTATTCTCAAAAACCCGTACCATGACAAAAACCGTCGAAGACAAACGCCTGCACGAGAAGTTCACCGGCTCGGTGGCACCATGGTCGAAATGGGGACCATACGTCTCCGACCGTGCCTGGGGAACTGTGCGCGAGGATTACAGCGCCCACGGGGGGGGGCATGGGACTATCTGCCGCATGATCTGGCACGCTCGAAAACATATCGCTGGGGCGAGGACGGGATCGCGGGGATTTGCGATCGCTATCAGGTGCTCGTATTTGCGATGACGTTCTGGAACGGGCGCGACCCCATCCTGAAGGAGCGGCTTTTCGGCGTGCAGCCGAGCGAGGGGAACCACGGGGAGGACGTGAAGGAATGTTATTTCCATCTCGATGCGACGCCGACCCATTCCTATCAGAAATTTCTCTATAAATACCCGCAGGCGGAGTATCCGTATAGTTGGTTGATCAATGAAAACCGGAGCCGCAGCAGCGCCGACCGGGAGTTCGAACTGATCGATACGGGGATTTTCGATGAGAACCGCTATTTCGACATCTTCATCGAATACGCAAAAGAGGGGCCGGAGGATCTCTGCATACGCGTGGAGGTCTGCAACCGCGGGCCGGAAGATGCGGCGATCCATTTGCTGCCCCACCTATGGTTCCGCAACACCTGGGCATGGGGCGCGGAGACGAGGACGGAACCTGTCATCGGCACAGGCAAGAAGTCGAAAAACTTTGTCAGCTTGGTGGCCGATGATTCCGCGATGGAGCCGCTGCCGGGACTACCTTTTGACTACAAACTTGGGAAGCGACACCTTTATGCCGAGTCAGGTGGCAAACCGCTTTTCACCAACAATGAGACCCATGGCGAGAGGGTGTTCGGTGCAAGTTCACGAAGCCGGAGTGAGCATGTGAAGGATGCGTTCCACCGCCATGTCATCAACGGTGAACCTAGTATCAACCCGGAAGAGAAGGGAACAAAGGCCTGTCTGCACTACAAGGAAATGATCGTTCCCGCTGGAGGTTCGATCACGCTGCGATTGAGGCTGACGAATGCGGAGATGAAGCAACCGCTGGCGGACATCGACAAGATCATCGATCAACGTCGCTCGGAATCAGACGAATTTTACGCAGCGATCCATCCGCCCGAGGCCAGTGCTGACGAGCGTGAAGTGCAGCGTCAGGCGCTTGCGGGGCTCCTGTGGACGAAGCAGATTTACCTCTACGATGTTCACCAATGGATGGATGGAGATAACCCGAACTGGCCACCGCCGGAATCCCGCCGCAACATTCGCAACTCCCACTGGTAGCATCTCAATTCCATGCGCATCCTCTCGATGCCTGACAAGTGGGAATATCCATGGTTTGCCGCGTGGGATCTGGCATTTCACTGCGTGCCCATAGCGCTGGTCGATGGAGAATTCGCGAAAGAGCAGCTCTGGCATTTGCTGTTCGAACAGTTCCAACATCCCAACGGACAAATCCCGGCGTATGAATGGGAGTTTTCCGATCTCAATCCGCCGGTGCATGCCTGGGCGGTCTGGCGTGTGTTCAACATGGATCGCATCCGCAGCGGCACCGCCGACCGGGAGTTTCTTGAAAAGTGTTTTCACAAGCTTCTCGTCAATTTCACTTGGTGGGTAAACAAGGTGGATAGCTCTGGCAATAACCTGTTCGAGGGTGGTTTCCTCGGGCTCGACAACATCACGCTCATCGACCGCAGCGAGAATATGCGCGACGGGGCGAAACTGAAGCAATCCGACGCCACTGGGTGGATGGGAATGTTCTGCCTGAACTTGATGCGCATCGCGCTGGAACTGGCGAAGGAGAATAGCGCTTACGAGTCAATGGCGACGAAGTTTTTCCAACACTACCTCCACATCGGTGCGGCGCTTAAGAACCGCGGCGGCAAGGGTGTCGAACTGTGGGATGAGAAAGACGGCTTCTTCTATGACGTTCTGGAATATCCCAATGGGAGCATGCACAAGTTCAGAGTGCGCTCACTCGTCGGCCTGATCCCTATGTTCTCGCTTGAGCGGCTTGAGGAAAAATGGCTCCAGCCTTTTCCAGAGTTTCGAGCGCATCTTGATTGGGTGTTGAAGAACCGTCCCGATCTGGTGGAGCCGTGCGTGACCACAATTAAGGAAGGGAAATGGAAAACACACGTCCTTGCGGTGATGAACCCGGATCAGATGCGCCGCCTCCTTGAGCGTGTCTGGGATCCTGCAGAATTCCGCTCCGACCACGGCTTGCGCAGCCTTTCGAAATACCACGAGGAGCATCCTGTCCATTTCGAATCCAGCACGCTCCGCTACGAAGCGGCGGAGTCATTGGTGATGCTCAAGGGAGGGAACTCCAACTGGCGTGGGCCTATCTGGTTCCCGATGAATTTCATGATGATCGAGTCACTCCGCAAACTCCGCAAAGCCTACGGGGATGATTTTCGCGTCGCGGGCTCGGATGGGACGGATGTCAGTCTCGACGAAATGGCGCGCGGTTTTGCGGACGGGCTGATCAGCCTTTTCACCCGCGATGCGGAAAACCACCGCCCGATCCATGGCCGCGAGGCGCGTTATGCGGAGGATCCGCATTGGCGTGATCTGATCCTATTCCACGAGTATTTCAATGGCGACACTGGCGAAGGCCTCGGCGCTACGCACCAGACCGGTTGGACGGCCTTGGTCGCCTCGCTCATCGACGAGTGGCGGGATTGAAAAGTGCCATGCTGCAGTCTTAGGAGATGGGGCGCAGCGGTCTATTGGACTACTGGCTCATATCTCCTCGAGAGTTTTCCTGCCGCGGGCTTTTGCATCTTCGTCGTCAGCGTCGCGATTCGGCATATTGAGACCTTTTTGGATCTCGGTTTTTGCTTCTCCGCCACGATCCATCATGGCGAGAGTGCGACCGTATTCGATCTGGTGGATGAGGCGGCGGCTGTTGATGGAGCGTGCTTTTCTGAAGTGCTCGAGGGCTTCCCAGTAGGTTCCGTTTGGGATGCCGCCGTAAACGACCTTCGCGAGCAGGCGAGCCGCGCCACCGATGCCGGCCATTTCCTGATGCCAGCGGCCGAGCATGTGGTGGGCATAGTCTGACTTGGGATTGAGCGCGAGTGCCTTCTCGGCTCTTTCCTTGATCTCGCGAGAGGTTTTGATCTTCTCTTTGTTGCCTTGGAATTCCGTGAGCTTGCCCAGTGAGAGTGCGACGGCGAGGTGGGAGTCGCTATGGTTTTGATCCGCCTCCACTGCTTTGCGCGAGAATTCGAGGGATTTTTCTCCGGCGGTTTTCTTAGCTGCTCCATTCAGTGCTGGCATCATATCGCCGTATTGTTTGGCAATTTTGACTAGGATGGCGGGGTCTTTGGGAGACTTTTCGAGGGCTTTCTCGTAAGCCTCAAGGGCTTGTTGAGTTTTTCCTGCGGCGTCTAGGGCGTCGCCCTTTTTCTTCCACTCCGTGGCGGTTTGGGAGAAAGCCAGAGTGCTAAAGAGCAGGAGGATGAGGAGACTTTTCATGGTTTTGTGTTTCTGAATAGGTAGTGGGAGACGATCCATTCGTGGCCGTTGCGGTAGCCCCAGAGCTCGGCGCAGGCCATGTAGAAGACGCGCCAGTAAGTCCACCATTTCACGGCTTGGTCGGCGCCGTAGGTTTCGGAGATGAGGGGGAAGAGCTCTTCTTTGTGGTCGTCCATGTTGCGGAGCCATGCCTCGGAGGTTTTCTGGTAGTGCTGGCCGTTGACCTGCCAGTGCTGCTCGATGCGGAGGTGGTCTTGGAAGTAGAGGAGGAGATCATCGGAGGGCATCTGGCCGCCGGTGAAGAAATATTTCGCCATCCAGTCGTCATCGTTTTCTGCGGTGTAGTGGTAGGCGTTTTCGCGGTGGGTGAAGATGTGGACGAAGAGTTTTCCATCCGGTTTCAACCAGCCGGAAATGCGCTCGAGGAGGATTTGGTAGTTTTTCATGTGCTCGAACATCTCGACGGAGACGCAGCGATCGAAGCGTGATTCGCCGACGCCCTCGAAGGTGATCATGTTCGCGGTGATGACCTCGATGTTGAAGAGGTTGCGCTTTTCCGCCTCGGCCATGATGTGCTCGCGCTGGGTGCGGGAGTTTGAGACGGCGGTGATTTTTGCGGTGGGGAAATGCCTAGCCATCCAGAGGGTGAGGGAGCCCCAGCCGCAGCCGAGTTCGAGGATTTCCTGGCCGTCCTGTAGCTCGGCGCGCTGGCAGGTGATCTCCAGCATGCGTGCTTCGGACTCGCCGATATCGATGACTCCTTCCTCCCAGTAGCCGGAGGAGTATTTCATGTTGGGGCCGAGGCAGCGTTGGAAGAACTGGGTGGGGAGTTCGTAGTGTTGTTCGTTTGCTTCATCGGTGGCGATGGCGACGGGCATGGTTTTAAGCTCGGCGATGTGTGCCATGAGCTTCGCTTGGCGGTCTTCGGGATCGAGTTTCTCGAAGGGGGCGATGGTGTTGGCAAGGCGATGGCGTATGCCGAGGCGGAGGGCTTTGTCCGGGAGTTTTCCGGAGGCGATTAGGGCGTTGGTGTTCATGATGAAGTGAGAAGTGCCGAGTGATCAGTGATCAGTGGAAGAAGGTTTGGGTGGGAGGGGGATGAAGGGGGAGGTGGTGCGTTGGTATTCGCGGTAGGCTTCGCCTTTACGTTTTACGGCGGAGGCTTCGGTGGGGGGGATGCCAGTAACTTTTAGGAGGAGAAAGGTGATGATGGCTGGGGCGTAGATAGTTGTCCAACCCCACGGGGCACCTAGGGTGAAAATGAAAAAGCCGAACCAGATGACGGATTCGAAGAAATAGTTCGGGTGGCGGGAGTATTTCCAGAGACCTTTTTTGCAGACGGATTTTGGATCGGGGTCGGTGGCTTTGAAGGCGGACATCTGTTGGTCCGATATCGTTTCTCCGATGAGGCCGGTCAGCGCGACGAGTGCGCCGATAATGGAGAAGGAGCCGAAGGTAGGATCAGGGTCTGCGGCGATGAGGTAGAAGGGGAGTGCGAGTAGAAAAACGGAGACGGCTTGGGCGAGGAAGAAGAGCAGGAACATGGGGTTTACTTTTCCCTCCCAGACTTCGCGCAGTTTCACGTAGCGTGTGTCTTCATGCGGGTGGTGTTTTGTAATGCGCTTTGAGAGGTGGTAGCCAAGGCGGGTTGCCCATGCTCCGATGAGGATAGCGGCGGTGATTTGTTTAGGGTTTGGGCTTTCCAGAAGGAGGAAGAATAGGGAGGTGAGCCCGATGCAGACCGCCCAGAAGGCATCGACGGGGGAGAAGTTTTTGATTTTCACGCAGAATGCCCAAGCGGCGGTGAAGATGATGAGATTGCCGAATGCAGCGATGATGAGGATTTGTGTGGATGTCATACAGCGGCTTGTTTACCAGGTAGGAGCTTCTTGAGTAGGGGGAGGGCAACGAAGTAGGCGGCGGGTATGAGGACGATGGAGCAGATGGCCCATGCCTCGATGCCGTGGAGTGCGGCAATGCCGAAATCGCGGGCGAATTGGGTTGGGTCGTCTTTGAACTGGCTGAGCATTTCGGGGATGGAGAGAGTGAGAAGGGGGACGCCATTCATTTTTTGCCCGAGGCGGATGAAGACTAAAATGAGTGGTAGGTGGAGGGGGTAGGTGAGGGTTTTAAAAAGGTGAAGGACGGGTTGGTTGAGCTTGAGGAGCCAGCCGAAAAGGAAGCACATGAGGGAGGTGCTGCCCATGATGGGGAAGATGCCAAGGGTGATGCCTATGGAGACCGACCATGAGAGGCGCTCGGGTGAGGTGCCTTGCTTAAGCTGATTGACGATGGGGTTGATAATCCAGCGGCGGATTCTTGACGGCTTTTCGGGCAAAACTTTAAATTTTAAACTCTAAACTTCAATAAAGAGGCTGGGGTTGTCGGAGAAGATTTCAACGCAAAGTCGCGGAGGTCGCAAAGAGGGAGCAGAGCATGGGTTGTGAAGTCTTTTTGAGATTTAAAGTTTATGGTTTAAAGTTTGAGGTTATTTGGGCGGGTGTAGATGGCTTGGACTACGGATATGTTGCGGGTGGTGAAGGCTGCTTCGCAGTATTTTAGGTAGTAATTCCAGGTGCGTATGAAGGGTTCGTCGAAGCCTAGGGGGCGGATTTGGTCTAGCTTTGCGTTGAAGGTGTCGTGCCATGTGGAGAGGGTGCGGGCGTAGTCGAGGCCGAGGTCTTCCAAGTGGTGGAGGAACATGTTGCCGGTTTTGTTGATGACTTCGTTGACGCGGCCCACGGAGAGGAGGAGGGAGCCGGGGAAGATGACTTTCTGGATCCAGTCGACGCCTTTGGTGAGGGATTTGTAGCGGTTGTCGGGGACGGTGATATACTGGACTCCCAGTAGACCATTTGGTGTCAAGACATCTTGGCATTTTGCGAAGAAGGATTCGTGGAAGGCGTGGCCGACGGCTTCGAGCATTTCGATGGAAGCGACTTTGTCGAAGGTGCCTTCGATGAGGCGGTAATCTTGGATGCGGATTTCTACGAGGTGGGAGAGGCCGGCTTTTTCGATGCGCTTGCGAGCGTAGGCAGCTTGTGCTTCGGAGATGGTGACGGCGGTGACTTTGCATCCGTATTTACTGGCGGCGTGATGGGAGAAACCGCCCCAGCCGCAACCGATTTCTAGGACGTGGTCTTCGGGTGAGAGGTGGAGTTTGCGGCAGAGAGCGTCGTATTTTTCGGTCTGGGCTTGGGCAAGGGTGTCGGTCTCCGCCGTGAATTTTGCGGAGGAGTAGGTCATGGTTTCGTCGAGCCAGAGGGAGTAGAATTCGTTTCCGAGGTCGTAGTGCTCGGCGATGTTTCGCTTGGAGGTCTCGATGGTGTTGGAGCGCTTGAGGTGGCGGAACCAGTTGATAGTTTTGAGGAGGTTGACGCCGGGGAGGGTAGAGGAGTCAGATTTGTCGCCTTGAAGCTGGTGCATGTTCAGGGCGAAGAAGGAGATGACGGCGGCGATGTCTGGGGTGTCCCAGATGCCGTCTGTGTAGGCTTCGCCCATGCCGATATTGCCATAGAAGGTGGCGCGTTTGAAGAATTCGTCGGGGTTGTTGAGTGTGATGCGGGCGGTGACGGGGGCTCCATGTTCTCCGAAGTGTAGGGTTTCGCCATCGGGGTAGGTGATGGCGAGACCGCCTTGGGTGAATTTTTTGAAGAGGGAGAGGACGATGCGCTCTGGGAGGGTATTGGCTCTGCTACTGATGTTTTCAACGACTAGCTTTGGGAGCGTGGGAGATTTGGTTTTGGAGGGCATTTGAGAGAGTGGCTAGTGCCGAGTGAGAAGTGATCAGTGGGAAGAATGGGGCATTGGGGCGGACTAAAGTCCGCGTTCCGTTATCGGAGTTGATTTTGGAAAGTGGGGGATTTTTTTCAGGAAGAGGAGGAGGGCGTGGAGGTGGATGCGGAAGATGATGAGGAGGGAGAGGAGGGGGTATTTCAGGGCGAACCAGGCGAGGCGGGGGGTGGTGAGGGGTTTGCGCTGCGAGCGTATGCTGGAGAGGAGGGTGGGTTTGCCGGTGGTGAGGTTGTCGATGTGAACTGTCCAGTCTGTGGCGGGCTGGTGGAGGCGGAAGTGGAAGGTGTCGTTGGGGTCGGAGAAGGGGGAGACGTAGAAGTTTTTCGGGGTGGTGTGGTTGAATTTCCCTTCAGTATCCGGTGTGCCGAGGGGGTAGAGTTTCATCTCGCGGTAGGTGTTGGTGACTTCGGCGACGGCGGTGAGGGGGCTGCCGTTATGACTATGGATGTAGTAGAAGGAGACGGGGTTGAAGGAGTAGCCGAGGATGCGGGGGAAGGTGAGAAGGATGATTTTTGCGTTGGTAGGGATCTCGGTGCCGTGGTTTGCGAGGAAGGTGGTGAGGTTTTGGCGGGTGGACTTTTGCGGGTCGGTGTTGATGTGGTCGCGGTTGTCGATGGAGAAGAGGTTGAAGCGGTTTTTGGAGAGGAGGGGAATTTTTGGGAAGTGATCGAGGTCGATGGCGAACATGAAGACCTTGTAGGAGAAGGTGTGTTTCTTCGGGGAGACACGGGTGTGGCTCATGTTGCATTCGTAGAGGGAATTTTTAACCGCCAAGGACGCCAAGGGAGAAAAGTTTTCTGGGGTTGTGGGTTCCTCGGGCATGGGTGGGGTTTATGATGGCATGGCGGATGCAATCCGCCGCCACGGGTCTTGGCCTAGGATTTCCTGGCAGAGGGTGTGGGCGGAGCGGATGCCGTCTTCGTGGAAGCCGTTGGCTTGCCAGGCGCCGCAGTAGTAGCGGTGGGTGGTGGAGCCGGCGGTGTGGAGCTCGGGGATGCGGGCTTGCGCGGCGATGGCGGGGGAGTCGAAGATGGGGTGTTCGTAGGCGAGGGTGTGGAGGATTTTTTCGGCGGGGATTTCCTCGGGTGGGTTGATGGTGACGAAGTAGTTTTCGTTTTCGGAGACGTGCTGGAGGGAGTTCATCCAGTAGTGGGTGGAGTGTTTACCTGAGGTGTCGATGCGGTAGTTCCACGATGCCCATGCGCGCTTGGTGCGGGGCATGAATTGGGTGCTGGTGTGGACGACGGCGGTGTTTGGTTGGTAGTGAAAGTTGGAGAGAATTTCGGATTCGAGAGGGGTGGGGGAGGAGAGGAGGGTGAGGGATTGGTCGCCGTGGGAGGCGAAGATGATTTTATCGAAGGCGTGGGTGGTGCCGTCGGTTAGGGTGAGGGTGGTTTCTGAAACGGAGGTGACGGGATTGTTTTTGATGATGCGGTCGGCGAAGGGGGCGGTGATCTTTTTCACGTACTCGCGGGAGCCGCCGGTGACGGTGCGCCAGGGGTGTTGGGTGTCTAGGCCAAGGAAGCCGTGGTTGTGCCAGAAGCGCATGAGGGTGCGGGCTGGGAAGTTGTCGATGCGCTCGGGTGGTGATGACCAGACGGCGGCTGCCATGGGTGAGAGATACCAGCGGAGCATGTCGGAGCCGTATCCGCGGGCGGCGACGTATTCGGCGAGGGGCATGTCGCCGAATTTTGAGTTTTGGAGTTCCTCGACGGTCTCTTTGTTGAATCGGTCGATCTGGAGGAGCATTTTCCAGAAGCGAGGGGAGAGGAGGTTTTTGCGCTGTGAGAAAAGGAGGTTGAGGGAGCCTCCGTTGAACTCGATGCCGTCGCTGAGGTGCTGGACGGAGAAGGACATGGCGGTGGGCTTTGTCTCCACGGCGAGTTCTTTGAAAAGGCGGGTGAGGTGAGGATAAGTGACCTCGTTGTAGACCATGAAACCGGTGTCGAGGGGGAGGTCTTTGCCATTTTCCGGGACGGTGACCGTGTTGGAATGGCCGCCTATGCGGTTGTCCTTTTCGAAGAGGGTGAGGTCGTACTCGTGCTGGAGGAAATGAGCGGATGCGAGGCCTGAGATGCCGGTGCCGATGATGGCTATTTTCTTTTGTTCGGGCATTTGCTGTTGTGGCCGGGCGCTTTGTTTTTTAACGCAGAGTCGCGGAGGACGGTGAGGTGACGCAGAGCAGGGACTGGGTGTTCTTGAGATTTATAGTTTAGAGTTTAAAGTTTTTGCCTCTTCAATGACGGATTGGGGGACGGGGCGGAGATCCCAGACGAGGTTAAATTTCGAGAGGAGTTTGAGGATGTAGTAGGTGGGGTCGATCTGGTGAGGGAGGAAGCCTTGGCGAGTGGCGTGGGGGTAGCGGTGGTGGTTGTTGTGCCAGCCTTCGCCGAGGGTGATGAGGGCGAGGAAGAAGTTATTCCGCGAGTCGTCTTCCGTAGGGAAGGTGCGTTTTCCCCAGACGTGGGCGAGGGAGTTGATGAAGAGGGTGCCGTGGAGGAGGAAGGTGGTGGAGATGAAGAATGTCCAGATGAAGAACTGCCACATGGTAGTGCCAAGCGATGGGGCGAAGGTTTCAAGTGCCCATCCGATGGCGAGCATGATTACTCCATAGGCAAGGGGCACGATCTGGTCGAAGCGATTGAGCCAAACAAGCTCGGGGAATTTTACGAGATCGGGGATGGCGCTGTAGTTGGTGGGGAAATTACGTTTCGAGGTGAGCCAGCCGATGTGTGACCACCAAAAGCCGGAGATGCGTGGGGAGTGGATGTCCTCTTCTTCGTCGGAGTGCTTGTGATGATGGCGATGGGTGGCTGCCCACCAGAGCGAGCCGCGCTGCATGGAGGAATTTCCGATGAGGGCGAGGATGAACTGGAAGGTGCGGGAGGTCTTGTAGGTGCGGTGGGAAAAATAGCGGTGGTAGAAGCCGGTGATGGCGAACATGCGAATGATATAGAGCGCAATGGCAGCGATAACAACGACGGGGCTGATGCCGACCCAGAAAACGGCTAGGCAGCCGATATGCAGAAAGATGAACGGAAGGGTGCGCTCCCAATCGACTTTATCGGGCAGTGTAGAGGGATCGGGGGCGTCCTCGGCTTGGTAGTCAGAGTCCCACCATTCGCCGATGAGTCTGAAGATGCTTTTCTTCGGTTTGGTCATTTTGATGAGGGTGTTATTCGAAACGGCGGCGGATGGTCTCGATGGTGCCGCCGAGGATGGGGATTTGGCCGTAAATGTTGGTGCCGGAATCCCAATAATCTTGGTGCATGATGACTTGCCCAGCGGTGTTTAGGCGGACGTGGGACATGCCTGTTGAGATTACGGGTTTACCTCCGTTGAGCTTTGGGGCGGAGAAATTCATCGTCCAGCGCACGTAGTGGTCGGCTCCGGAGGTGGCGGTATCGTCGATGGTCACCTCGTAGGTTGTCATGGTGTCGGCGGTGGAGAGGAAATAGGCTTTGATCTCCTCGGGGCCGTGGTGGGTGACGAGGGTATCGTTAAGATAAGCGTCCGGGGCGTAGATCTTTGAGGTGTTTTCCTCGAGATAGGATTTGTTGTGGATGTTTTGGAGGAATTTTCCAAAAGCGGCGATTGCTTCGGAGTTTTCTCCCTCGGTTCCGGGCTTGGAGGAGAGGGCGGACTTGTATTCCCTAACACGTTTTGCAGTATCCGGATTAGGCGAGCAGGCGGGGATGGCGATGGCGACGAGGAGCAACAGCAGCAAGATGATGGGGATGGCCTGGAGTGCGATTTTGAAAGACATGGTTTGATGTTAGCACTTATTCTAAGATGCGCTAGGAGGAGAAGCCTTGGTTTTTCCAAAGTATAGACCCGGGCAGGAAAAAATGACCCAAGCTATGAAAAAGAGCTGGAAGGGCAGGCGGGCGATTAGGATCCATTGAGGGATTTCTGCTTCCGGCCAGCCGTTGATGGCGAGGTGGAGATTCGCGGGAAATATGGCTAGGAGAAGGAGGATTAGGCCAATGGCGGCGGCTTTGCGCGTTTTGGGGATGAGGATGCCGATGCCGCCTGCGATTTCTGCTGCGCCTGAAATGGAGTTGAGAAGTGAATGGGCGGGGAGCCACGGGGGCATCATGGAGAGATAAAATTCAGGTATGCGGAAGTGGTTTGCACCGGCGAGGATGAAGGCGGCGGCGAGGAGATAGCGAGAAATGGTGCGGGCTTTCATGTTATTTCAGGTGCTGATCGAGGAAGTCGATGGCTTTCGAGATCGCTTGGGCGGGGAAAAGGTGAGCCATAACGTGGGAGCGGCCTTCGATCCAATAGACTTCGTGAGTGACTTGATTTTTCTCCAATGAAGCGATGTAGGCATGGGCGTGTTCGATGGGGACGAGGGTGTCAGCAGTGCCGTGGTAGAGAAATACGGGAGGGCTTTTCGGTGTGACGTGTGTCACAGGCGAGGCTTCGCGGTAGATGGCTTCGTTTCCCTTAAGTGGCCCGCCAAGGAGGAGGCCTGTGAGTCTGCCATCTGGCCAGAAGCGCAGATCGGCTGGCGTGCCACCGGAGACGATGACTTTGATGTGATTTTTCGGATCCAGCCCGGCAAGAGATGCGAGATGCGCTCCGGCGGAATATCCGAAGGTGCCGATGCGGTCGGGATCGAGGTTCAGATCCGTGGCATTGCGTCGCAGGTAGGCGAGGGCTTCGTTGATGTCCTCGGTTTGGGCGGGAAATTTCCAATCTGGGGTGAGGCGGTAGGTGGCGTTCATCACAAAATAACCCCGTTTTGCGAGGGATTTCGCGATGGCGGTCATGTCGCTGCGGCGTTCTTTGCCGTTCCAGCCGCCACCGTGAATGAGGAGGACGGCGGGGGTGGGTTTTTCCGAGGCGGGTTGGTAAATATCTGCGACGAGTGGAGCTGGCCATGACGCGGGGGTGAAGATGACGTCTTTGCTCGTCTTGTAGTCTAAGGCGGAGGCGTTGATCATTGGCGAGCTCATGCAGCCGCTCAGCGATGCCGCGGCGAGGACGATGAGGGGAGTGAGGCTGGGGCGTTGCATTTCGCTGGGAATCATGGTTCAGAACGCCGCGAAATCAAACGCAGGTGTATGGCAATCGCTTTCTCGACGCAGGACGGGTGGAGAGGCATGCTCACTGGGTGAAGGGAAGGCTGATTAGGACGCTGGGTTTTGCCCGTAGGGTGCTCCGTGATTTTTTCTTCGAAAATAACGGCCTGCTGCTGACTGGAGCAGTGGCCTACGGGGCGATGCTCTCGCTGGTTCCACTGGCGGCGGTGCTGGTGGTGTTCTTCTCGCATTTCTTTGATGAGAAACTGCTCATGGACGCGCTGACGACTGAGTTGTCTCTGATTTCACCTGAGGCATCGCCGATGGTCTCGGATGTTCTTACGACTTTCTTAGAAACGAGGCGTCTTGCAGGATGGGTCGGCGGACTTGCGCTACTGTTTTTTAGCTCGATGGCTTTCCGGACGCTGGAAAATGCGTTTGCGATCATCTTTCGCCGCAAGGTGCCTTCGCTGAAGCGAAGCTTCTGGGTCTCGGCGATGCTGCCTTATCTTTTTATCGGTCTTGTAGCTGCGGGATTGATCGTGCTGACGGCGATGACGGCGGTGGTGGAATCCTCCGCCGGACAAACTTATGTTTACGGCGGGTTTTCCTTCGGCCTGCAAAAGTTTGCTTCCATAGGCCTGCATTTGGTTGGATTTCTCGGCCTCGTGCTGTTGTTCACGACTCTCTACAAGGTCATGCCTGTCACAAAAATCTCCTTCAGGCTCGCCCTCTGTGGTGGGCTGACAGCGGCGATACTTTGGGAGCTGCTGAGAAGCCTGATGGTCGGATATTTCTCTCACCTCTCACTGGTGAACGACGTCTATGGATCAATGGCGACGACCATCATCCTGCTGCTAATGATGGAGGCTGCAGCTCTGATTGTTTTGCTGGGAGCACAAGTGATCGCCGAGCTCCAACGCAATCGGAGGTTGGAAATACCATGGTATAAAGATCCCAAGGATCTTGTGAAAGCAGCAGTCAGGGAGCTGGAATAAAAAAGGACGGCTCCCGAAGGAGCCGCCCTTAGGCTAGGTTTGGAGATTACCTGCGACCGCCTGGAGGAGGGCCTGGCGGGCGGCCACCACCTGGAGGGCCTTCCATTCCACCGCCCATTTCCTCATCGGGAATGCGGAGGGACTCGGCTTCGGTATTGTCGATCTCACCGTTTCCGTCCTTGTCGAGAGTGAGGATTTCAGTTGGTGCATTAGCGATTTCTGCTTCGGAAAGGGTGCCGTCGCCATCTTTGTCGAGCGCCATCATAAACGCGGATGGTGGAGGTACTGGTGGCGGATTCTGATTGTTGTCAGGCTTTTCGGCACCTTGTGGAGGTTCAGGTTTCAATTCTTCCTCACTAAGCGCATCGTCGCGGTCTTCATCGAGTTTGAGGAGTTGGCGTTCGGCGTTCTTGATTTCACGAGCGGAGAGTTCGCCGTCGCCATTTTTATCAAGGGCGCGGGCGATTGGATCCGGCGGCGGTGGCGGGCCTTCTTGGGCTTGTGCGATGGCGCAGGCGGAAAGCCCTAGGATGAGAGTGGAGATCAGTGTTTTTGTTTTCATGGGTAGTTTGTGTTGGAATTCGATGACAATAGGACGACATGACTGTTTCGGTATTATTTCGTCGAGGGGTTCATTTTGTTAAGATTCGGTAAATAGGATGGCGGGGAATGCGCTGAAATGAGAAACGAAAGTATGAATGCATCTTCAGAAAAGGCCGGGCATACCCTACTTGTGGTAGATGATGACCGTAAACTCTGCGCTCTGATCAGGGATTACCTGGAGCCTATGGGCTGGGCTGTGGAAATGCGCCACACCGGCACTGAGGGGCTCGCCGAGGCTCAGGAGGGGAAGTATGAGGCCATCATCATGGACGTTATGATGCCGGGAATGGATGGCTTCGAGGTGCTGAAAGAGCTACGCAAAACCTCGAACGTGCCCGTTTTAATGCTCACGGGTATGGGTGATGAGGCGGATCGCATTGTGGGGTTGGAGCTCGGCGCGGACGATTATTTGCCGAAAACATTTTCCAGTCGTGAGCTGCTGGCGCGGCTGCGTGCGGTGACGCGCAGGGCTGCAGCTGCGGTTCCGCAAGACGAGGATTTTGCCCGCGATCTCGTGGCTGGCCCCCTGCGTGTAAACGAGGCCTCCCACACGGTAATCCTCCGCGACGAGCCGCTGGAGCTGACTGCATTGGAGTTCGCCATTCTCGTATCACTCATGAAGTCGAAGGGGCGGGTGAAATCTCGTGAGGCGCTGTTAGAAGATGTTTCCGAAAGGCGCTTCGATATTTTCGACCGTTCGATCGATGTGCACATTTCTCAGCTCAGGAAAAAACTGGGTGACGATGCGAAGAGCCCTTCGTTCATCGTAACGGTGCGCGGGGTTGGCTATAGGTTTGAAGAAGGGGGGCTGAGTTGAAACAGAGTCGGCGGTTTCCTCTGATGGCGAAGGTCGCCGTCTGGCTTGTGGTGCATCTCGTGGTGCTCGCCGCGGCTTTCTGGATCTTCGTCGGCACGCAGTTGCGGCTTGGGCTGGATTCCTTTCTCAGCACCTCGGCTTCCGGTAGGCTGGAGTCGCTCGGTGTGGAGGTTGCTGCGGATCTGGCGGAGTCGCCGAAGGATGGGTGGGATGGAATCGTCGACTCGCATGTTGAGGAATACGGATTAGAAGGCATTTTTGTGCTCAGCAGTGATTTCGAACCGATGGATCGTGCCGGAGGTCGGATACCGAGGAGTGCGATGGATGCACTGAAGCAAAAACTACCGCCGCCGAATTCGGAAAGGCGTGGCCCTCCACCGCGTCCGGATGATCGGATGCCGCCTGACGGGCCACCCGATGATTTCGGTGGGCCCCCTGATAATTTCCGCGGGCCGCCGGGTATCGGGGAATCGGAGAAACGCTCGAATGCGCTTTTCCTGATCCGCGATCCGGACTCTGGCGACTATTGGGCCGCTCTGGATCTGACCATTGGAGGCACACTCGGGCGGATGCCAGTGCATGCCTTCCTTTTCTTGAAATCCGAAGATGCCTCGGCGGGCGGGCTGTTCTTCGATTACCGGCCTTGGATGCTCGGCGGGCTTGCGGTGCTTGCAGTGAGTCTGTTGATGTGGGCGCCGTTTGTGTTAGGCATCACGCGGTATGCGCAGCGCATTTCGTCGGTCACGGAGCGCATTGCGGAAGGGGATTTCAATGCGAAGATCGGTATCAAGCGACGTGATGAGCTGGGTCAGGCCGGCGAGTCCATCGAGGAAATGTCCACACGCCTCGGGCAGCTTATTTCCGGGCAAAAGCGCTTTCTCGCCGATGTGTCGCATGAGCTTTGCGCGCCGTTGGCAAGGATGCGAACTGGTCTCGGTATCTTGGAGGCGAAGGCGGATGGCAAAGACTTGGAACGCATCGCTTCCATTGATGAAGACGCTGAGGAGCTTTCCTCATTGGTGAACGAGCTGCTCGCTTTCACGAAATCCAGTAACGCCGAGGTGAAGATCGAGCCGATTTTGCTCGGGGAATTTCTTTCGGAAATCATCGCCCGCGAGCTAGACGGTCATGTGGTTAAAAACGAAGTTCCCGCTGATTTTTGCGTTTCCGCAGACCGCAAGCACCTCACACGTGCCGTGCAGAATGTGTTCCGCAACTGTCATCGCCACGCTGGGGAGGATTGCGAGGTTCGCATCGCCGCGTTCAAGAAAGACGGGGTCGTGACCTTCGACATCGGCGACAACGGATCGGGCGTATCCGATGAGGAACACTCCCGGCTATTCGAGCCCTTCTACCGCCCCGATAAATCCCGCACAAGAGACACCGGAGGCATCGGTCTTGGGATGGCGATTATGGAAAGTTCCGTGCGAGCTTGTCACGGAAGGATCGTTGCCGGAAGAAGCCCGATGGGTGGCCTACTGATTTCGATTAGCCTTCCTGGGGGCTGAGCAGATCCAGCATCGCGCCGGCGGCGATCATGCCGAAGGTCGCCGTGACGTGGGTGGCTGTGCCGTAACCGGTGGCGCAGTTCAAGCGCATGTCCGCATCTTCCGGGCGGTCGCAGGAGACATCACCACCTGTGCCGGGATAGACGGGTGGCTCTTCGGAAAACACCGCCATGATGTCCATCGGCTGCGGCTTGGAACCCATCGGTACGCTGGGGAATCCGTGGTGCTTGCGTAGGTTTTTCCGTAGCTGATGGAGCAGCGCATCTTTTCCGGAAAACGCCAGATCCTTCACGCCGATGCGTGTCGCATCCCTCTTCCCGCCCGCGCCGCCGCAGGTCACCACCGGGATTTTGCGCTGCTTGCACTCCGCTAGTAGCAGGGCTTTGTGTTTCATTGAATCAATCGCATCCACCACCCCATCGACTTCACCTCCGAGCACTTCTTCCACAGAACGCTCCGTAAAAAATCCCTCGATCACCTCCAGTTCACATTCCGGATTGATCGCCCGCACCCGGTCAGCCATCGCCGCGGTTTTCTGCCTGCCGATCTGGCCGTCCATCGCGTGGAGCTGGCGGTTCACATTTGTGATGCAGATTTCATCCAAATCCACCATACGGATTTTCCCGATCCCCGAGCGAGCCAGCGACTCGACCACCCACGAGCCAACCCCACCCACGCCCACAACTACCACACGAGCTTCCACAAATTTCCCCAAGGCCTTCTCGCCATAAAGTCGCGCAATTCCCCCAAAACGGCCTTTTGTTTCCTCGCTCAGCATCTTGCGACGAGCTTCCAACTTGCAGCCGCGCCTTTCAACGTCCATCTCTCCCTCATGCCGGAAATCCTCATCAC
>JANRFH010000035.1:0-4311 GCA_030725745.1 Akkermansiaceae bacterium | reverse complement strand
ATCGCCGTCTGCGGGCTGAACCCCCACGCCGGGGAAAACGGAGCCTTCGGCAGCGAGGAAAAAACCACCATCGCCCCCGCCATCACCACCCTGAACGCCACCGGCCTCGCCGATTTTACCGGCCCTCACGTGCCCGACGCTATCTTCCGTGATGCCGCCCAAGGGAAATACGATGCCGTGCTCGCGATGTATCACGATCAAGGTCTCATCCCCCTCAAGCTCCTCGATTTTGATGAAGCCGTGAACGTTACCCTCGGCCTCCCCAAGCCCCGCACCTCCCCCGATCACGGAACTGCTTTTGCGATTGCCGGGAAAGGCCTCGCCAGTCCCGCCTCCATGATCGCCGCGATTCGGTTAGCGTGTGAGCTTACCTGAGTTCCACGATCTGTTGGCCGTCGGCAAATGCCGATGCGATGATCTCCCAATCTTTGTTCAGCCTAGTCAGTAGATCTTGAGTCCGGCAATTTCCCATCCGCAGCCATAACAAGCGCCCCTGATCCTTAGGGCGCGTCGCGAAGATGAAGAAGTCTTCATCCTTCGTCACAAGGATCCGTTCCTCTTTGATGGATTTTTCCCAGATGGAGAGATCATCCGTCTGAGCCATTCCGCATTCCAAAACATGGACTGCATCACACTCCCTGCCTCTCAGCCATTTCGCGAGAGTCCCTGGAAGCTGTGCATCCACGAGGAATTTCATGCTGCTCCCGCAATCACCGTATGATCCGTCTGGTGCGCCGCATATCGTAGTGCCGCCACGATGTCATCTGGCTCCAAAAATGGATAGTCTTGCATGATCTCCTCGTTGGTCGCCCCCGATGCGATCAGTCCCAGCACATCGCTCACCCGCAGCCTGTATCCGCGGATGCAAGGGCGCCCCCCGCACTTGCCCGGCTCAACCGTGATGCGATCCAGAAGATTCATGATGCCATAAGCTACTGGTACTCCCTGTTTCTCGCAAGCTTTGTGTCTTCAAGTGAATCCCCCATATTTATTGCCTTTTCCCATAAATATGGCATCTATGGCTTGTGAAAACAACCTTGGAGATCCCTGACGAGCTGTTCCGCACTGCGAAGGCAAAGGCCGCAATGCGGGGAATTCCATTCCGCCAGATCGTTACTGAGGCGCTTGCCGAGAAATTTGATCCCAAGTCTGGCAATTCGGATACTTCAGGAAATCCTCCATGGATGCAGGGTTTCGGTGGGCTTTCCGAGCTGCATGACGAGACTGTCCGGATCAACTCCGTCATCCGTGAAGAATTCGAAACCCTCGAAGCCGAGGACATCCTGTGATCCTCGATACCAACGCGCTTTCTGCTTGGGCGGACGGGCTTCCTTCCAGCCGATCCGCTTTCGCATCGGCGACCCGGCTTGTGGTTCCGGTGATAGTGCTGGGTGAGTATCAGTTCGGCATCCGCCAATCCCGCCACCGCGCGCGCTATGAAGCTTGGCTTGTCGAGAACCTCGCGTTTGCAGAAATCGTTGGCATCGATCCCAACCTTGCCGGGATTTATGCGGATCTCAGGCTCCTATTGAAATCCAAGGGAACCCCAATTACCGCCAACGACCTCTGGATCGCCTCTTTAGTCGTGAAACTCGGACTGCCGCTGATGAGCAATGATCGGCATTTCGATCACGTTCCCGGCCTCACCCGCATTTCGTTCTGACGAAAGGAACCGCAATTCCGAAATCGCGACTGCAACCGGAAAGCGCTTCACCATGCAGGTCGCGATTCATTTCCCTTGACTGCATATCCAACTGTGTGCATATACCGACGCGTGGAAGTCATCAACATCTACAAGTGTCTGTGCGACGAGCAACGCCTCCGCATCCTGAATCTTCTTAAGGATGGGCCGCTCTGTGTCTGCCACCTCATGGAGATCCTTGATTCCGATCAGGTGAAAATCTCCAAGCAACTCCGCTACATGAAGGATCTCGGGATGATCGAGGGCGAGCGCGTTGCGCAGTGGATGGTTTATCGCATCGCGGAAACGAAAAACCCGCTCCTCGAGGAAAACCTCAAATGCCTCCAGGACAGCGCCGGGGAAAGTCTCGGTTTCTCCAGCGACACCCAGCTCCGCAAAGCCCTGCTCACCAAGCTCGAATCCGAGCCGAACGCCTGCGCCTCCACCATTCTCCCATTTCTCCAACAAACATCATGAAACAGAAAGTCCTCATCCTCTGCACCGGAAACTCCTGCCGAAGCCACATGGCCGAAGGCATCCTGAGAAACGCCGTCGGCGACCTCATCGAAGTCCACAGCGCCGGGTCGAACCCAGCCGGATACGTCCATCCCGCCGCTATCGCCGCGCTGGATGAGATCGGCATCGATATCTCCTCACACACCTCGAAGCACCTCGACCAATTTATGGGCAGCGGCATCACCACCGTCATCACCGTTTGCGGAAATGCCGACCAAGCCTGCCCTGCCTTCCCTGGCAAAGTCTCGCGTCACCACTGGGGATTCGAGGATCCGCCGAAAGCCATCCGCCCCGGCGAAACGGAAGCCGCCGCCTTCATCCGCATCCGCGATGAGATCCGCAGCGTCTTCGAAGCCTACGCCGCCGGCATCCGCGATGCCTCCGCCCTCTGAAATCCTTTTCCCAACACCACCATGAGCGATCAAGAAGCCACCCCACCACCTGCGGAAAACCAAACCTCAGCGGAAAAGCAAAACAACGGTCTCCTCCGCCGCATGTTCCTCAAGCTCGATGCCTCCATGAAAGCCAAGGCCGATGAGAAACACAAACAGGGCGGCGGATGCTGCGGCCCCAATGATAAAGGTGACGGCAAATGCTGCTAGAGCTTACCGACGCCCTGCTCTACGACCTTTTGGGGCTCGATCCGGACTCGCGTTTCCACTCCGCGATCCATTTCTTCATCTACGATACGGTCAAAATCTTTTTCCTCCTCGCCGTGATGATCTTCGCCATCGGCGTGATCCGCACCTGGCTGCCGGAGGAAAAACTCAAGCGCTGGATGAGCTCCGGCGGCATCTGGGGTAATTTCGTCGCCGCCCTCTTCGGCGCCATCACGCCCTTCTGCTCCTGCTCCTCCGTGCCGATTTTCATCAGCCTGCTCAAGGCCGGCGCGCCACTCGGCGTCACCTTCTCCTTTCTTATCACCTCCCCCCTCATCAACGAATACCTCGTCGTCCTCATGGCCGGTGAATTCGGCCTGCCCATCGCCCTCGCCTACGTCATCAGCGGACTCATCGTCGGCACCGCTGCGGGAGCCATCCTCGGCCGCATGAAGCTCGAGCGTTTCCTGGAAAACGACATCATCTCCTCCGCCCCTGCCGGTGGGGAAACGGTGAAGCACACTTGGAAGTCCCGCCTGAAATACGGTTGGGATGAGGCCATCAGCGTCATCCGTCAGATCTGGCTCTGGGTGCTCGTTGGCGTCGGCATCGGTGCCTTCATTCACAATTACGTGCCCGAGGAAATGATCCGCAACGCCATGTCCGCCACCGGCATCTTCTCCGTACCCATCGCCACCCTCCTCGGCGTGCCGATGTATGGGAGCTGCGCCGCCATCGTGCCGGTTGCCGTTGTCCTGTTTGAAAAAGGCATCCCGCTCGGCACCGCCCTCGCCTTCATGATGGGCATGGCCGCCCTCAGCCTCCCCGAGGCCGTCATGCTACGGAGGACGATGAAGCTCCCCCTCATCGCGATCTTCTTCGGCATCACCACCCTCGGCATCATCGCCACGGGTTACTTGCTGAATGCTTTGGCTCCGGTGCTCACGCGGTAGGGGGATGACATCCGGCTTTGCTACCCCTCCGCCCTTTTCCCCCGGTAAAGCACCCCAAACGCCACCCAGCACGTCGCAATCATCCCCGCGAGCACCCACCAGAAGGTTTGCCAGCCGTTGCCGTTTTCATCGACGCAGACGCTGCGGAGCCAGCCGCAGAAGAAGGAGCCGACTAGGGCGCCGAGGCCGGCGTTCATGAGGGAGAGCAGGCCTTGGGCTTGGCCGCGTTTGGTGGGGTCGATGCGTTGGTCGAGGTAAACCTGGGCGGTGACGAAGTAGATGGTGTAGCAGACGCCGTGGAGGGCGACGCCTGCGATATGCCAGCCGATGGTGCCGGTTAGACCGGCGTATCCGCTCATGGCGAAACGCAGGGCGGAGAGGCCGAGGCCGCACATGAGGAGGGTTTTCAATCGGCATTTCCCCATGAGGAAGCCGAGCGAGATCATGACGGCGACTTCGCTCCACTGGGCGATGGTCATGGTGGCGGTGGGGGTCTTGTCGCCGAGCGTTTCCAGCAGCTCCGGGGAATACATGTAGAAGGCGGCGAGCGGGATGGAGAACA
>JANRFH010000034.1 GCA_030725745.1 Akkermansiaceae bacterium | reverse complement strand
AGAAGATTGTGCCCACCCGCCGCAGCGACCTCGAGAGCGCGCTTCACGTGCTGCTGACCCTTCACCTCATTAAAATCGACCGAGTAACTCCGGTGACTCTCAAAGAACGCGCGCCGATCCAGCACGAAGGGAGCGATGCGCTTTTCACCACTGATAAAGTCCCATGCCTGCCTGAGATTGCGAACGGGTATCACATCAATTCCTTCGATGACTGCTGCCTCCGCCGCATTCGCCTCCGGGACGATGAGTGATTTTCTGCCCCGCTTCCTAGCCTCCAGCGCGATGGAGAGCACGCCCTTCACGGGACGCACCATCCCGTCCAACCCCAGTTCTCCGACCACGCAGAAGCTATCCGTTTCCAAAATCTTCGTCCCGCTGGCACCCACCATCGCTAGGGCGATAGGTAAATCAAACGATGGCCCCTCTTTCTTAAGATCCGCCGGGGCGAGGTTCACCGTCTTGATGCCGAGATCGAGATCCAGCGCGGAGGCGACGATTGCAGAAGTGACACGCTGCGAGCTTTCCCTAACCGCTGCATCTGGAAGGCCTACGATAATCACGCCGGGCACCTCTGAGCCTCGTGCATTCACCTCTACCTCGACCTCTAAGGCATCGACACCTCTTAGTGCTGCGGAAAACAGTTTAGTAATCATCTGAACAGATTATTATCATGCTTCGGCGCTTCTTCCTTACAAGCATGAAATTCGTGCGATAAAAAATGCCCCGAATATGCAGCACACCTCTCATTTGATGCAGGATAACTCTTATTTGGGTTTTTACTCGATGAAACTGGTTGTGGATCTTATTGGAAACTTGAAAGACATTAAAATCCAGCCACAACTCATGAAACCCAGCCTTGGAGTAATCATCCTATTGTTTTCGGCATTTTTTGCGGAAATTTCGTCAGCAGATCCTTCTACTGGCAAGCAGCCAAACATCATTCTTGTGATGCCTGACGACGTGGGCTACGGCGATTACGCCTGCCTTGGCAGCCCCATCATGAACACCCCTTCGGTGGATGCTTTCAAAAAACAGAGCCTGCTGTTGACGGAATTCCATGTCAGCCCGACCTGCGCGCCGAGTCGTGCCGCGCTGATGGGCGGTCGCCATGAATTTAAAAACGGCGTCACCCATACGATCTACGAACGCGAACGCATGAGCCTCGATACCTTCACGCTCCCGCAGATGCTCAAGACCGCTGGCTACACCACCGGGATCTTCGGAAAATGGCACCTTGGCGACGAGGAGGAATACCGCCCGGAAAGCCGTGGTTTTGATGAGGTCTTCATCCACGGCGGCGGCGGTATCGGCCAAACTTATCCTGGCTCCTGTGGTGACGCACCCGGCAACACCAACATCGATCCCGCGATCTGGCATAACGGCAAATGGGAGAAAACAAAAGGCTACTGCACCGATGTATTTTTCGAGCAGTCCATCAAGTGGATGAATGCCCAGCGTCAGGAAGGGAAACCCTTCTTCGCCTACGTCCCACTAAATGCCGCGCACAGTCCTTACGTCCTGCCGGAGGAAATGTACGAACAATACGTTGGCAAACCCGATGTCACCGAAGACATGGCAAAATTTTTCGGGATGATCGAAAACGTCGACGCCAATTTCGGAAAACTCATCACGCAAATCGACGATTGGGGGATCGCAGACAACACCCTAGTCATTTATCTCGGCTCCGATAATGGAGGGACGCTCGGCCACAGGATCTACAATGCGGATCGCCGTGGCACCAAGGGCCGCCCCTACCAGGGCAGCACGCGAGTTCCAATTTTCTTCCGCTGGCCGGACGGAGGCATCCCTGCAAATACAGAAACCGATGCCCTCACTTCCGGCATCGATATTTTCTCCACCCTCGCTGAAATCACCGGCGCTGAGCTTTCCGATGAAGTGAAGAAACAGGTCGAGGGTCGCAGCCTTGTCCCATTGCTAAAAGACCCTAAGGCAGATTGGTCGGATCGCATTCTCGTCCACCACGTCGGTCGCTGGGACAAAGGTAAAATGGAGGATTTGAAACACAAGGAATGCGCGATCCAGAATTCCCGCTTCACCCTCGTTAACAACAAAGAGCTATATGATCTCAAAGCGGATCCCGGAGAGCAGAGCAACGTGATTTCAAAACACCCAGAAGTCGTCGCCACGCTCCGTGCCGAATACGAGAAGTGGTGGCAGGATATCCAACCGCACCTCGTCAACGAAGATGCCATGGGCCCGAAGATCAATCCCATGAAAGCCCTCTATTGGGAACAATTCGGTGGGGAGCCGGACAGTGAAATGCTCAAACGCATGAGCCCGACCCGGCTCATCAGCGGCAGCAAGAAAAAATAGGGCTGAGATACACCCATCATCATCTGTTATAGAAAAAACCATGACTCCACGATTCACAAAAAAAGCATACTTTTTACCGATTCTCGCAGCCGGTATACTAGCTACAAACGCAGCAGAAAAAGACAACGCCGACGACGCTGCGACAGACGCCGAGGCATGGGCTAAAAACCAAAGCGAAGAGCTATCTCCACACATGAAGTGGTGGAAGGAAGCCAAATTCGGCATGTTCATCCACTGGGGTGCCTATTCGAAAGCAGGCGGCGAGTGGAAAGGCGAAACCGACCATCACGAGTGGCTCCAGTTCACAGCAAAAATCCCGCTCGCGGAATACACTGAGTTCGCCAAAACCTTCGATCCCAAGGATTTCGATCCGGATGAATGGGTCACCGTCGCGAAAAACGCAGGGATGAAATACATGATCATCACGGCAAAGCATCACGACGGCATTGCGATGTATGACTCCAAAGTGAGCGATCACAACATCATGAAACTCGCTGGCTTGGAAAAGGATCCCATCCGCCAGCTCAACGAAGCATGCCGGAAACAGGGTCTTCGCTTCGGCGTTTACTACTCGCTCGGGCGCGACTGGGAAGACCCGGACGTTCCCACAGGAAAATATCAACCCGCAGGCTGGCGCAGCAACCTCATCGATTTCCCAGATGAGAAGAACAAGGTCTTCAACCGCTACTTCAAGCGCAAGGCAATGCCACAGGTTCGTGAATTGCTAACGAACTACGGACAGATCGACGTCATGTGGTTCGACACTCCCGAGCTCATTTCCCCAGAGGAAAGCAAAGAGATGTTAGAAATGATTCGCTCAATCCAGCCAGACTGCGTCGTTAATCAACGCGTCGGCAACGACCTAGGCGACTACGGCACACCCGAGCAAACCATTCCGCCCTTAGCCTCATCGAGCCCTTGGGAAACCTGCATGACGCTCAACGACCACTGGGCTTACAACAAAGCTGACGACAAATGGAAAAGCGCAGGTTCACTCATCCGAAATCTCGTCGATATCTCCAGCAAAGGCGGGAACTACCTGCTCAACGTCGGCCCCACTGGTGAAGGCATCATTCCCCAGCCCAGCGTCGAACGCTTGAGTGAAATGGGCGAATGGCTCAAGACCAATGGCGAGGCCATCTACAACTGCGGCCCGACACCCTTCGGCGATGAACTCGGCTCCTACAGCGAGTCTGAAAAAGACAGCAAGGGAAAACCAAAGTTCATCACCACGAAGGAATGGAGAGCAACAACCCAACCCGGCAAGCTCTACATCCACGTCCTTACCTGGCCTTCAGGTAAGCTCGCCATCCCAGCGGTAGATCAAAAAATCACCAAGGCATACCTGCTCGCGGATCCCGCGCACACACCTCTTGACCTTGAGCAAACTGAGAACGGTGCTATGATAAACCTTCCTGAAAAAGCTCCAGATGCAAACGCATCAGTCATTTGCATTGAACTTCAGAAGTGACGCTCACTCACGTCAAAAACACCTTTCCAATCCCAATTCTTGTCATGTCACCCCGCCACAAAAAACTCGTCGCATGGCTTCTGCCATTAGCTCTTTCTCTGCCAAATCTTTGCGCAGCTGAGCCTGGCGATAAGATCTACCAAGAAGGTTTTCTATCTAACGAAGAATCCCACGAATCCATCGAGCTACCCAATGGCTACCGCTTGGAACTTCTTCTCACCGAGCCCATTGTGGAAGAGCCCGTCATGGCAGCTTGGGACGGGAACGGTACGATGTATGTCGTGCAAATGCGCAGCTACATGCAGGACGTCGATGCGTCCGGCGAAAAAGACCCCACGAGTGTCATTACCCGCCATGTGGACAGCAATGGAGATGGCACCTACGACAAGCACAGTATCTTTGCAAAGGATCTCGTGCTTCCTCGCTTTGTCCTCCCTCTAGACGATCGTGTCGTCGTCGGCATGACAGGCACCCTTGACTTGTGGACTTACCGCGACACCACCGGCGACGGTGTCTGCGATGAGATCGTGAAAATCTACGAAGGTGGTTCACGCGGCGGCAATATGGAACACCAGCCCAGCGGACTCATGTGGAGTCTAGATAACTGGATGTATCTCACCTATGAGGCGAAGCGCTACCGTTTCACCGAAGGTAAATTCATCTCTGAGGACATTCCTCGTGGCAGCGGACAATGGGGACTCAC
>JANRFH010000033.1 GCA_030725745.1 Akkermansiaceae bacterium | reverse complement strand
ATAAATCAGCTTGCCAATCCCCGCCCACCTATCCCATCTTCCCGCCCCCGCGAAAGCGCGCTTAGCTCAGTGGTAGAGCACATCCTTCACACGGATGGGGTCGCAGGTTCGAACCCTGCAGCGCGCACCATTTTTCTGCTAGTTGGTCAATCTTCGGATGAAGTCGGCCAGCTATCAGCTCCATCAAAGTAACGGATAATACCCAGAGTCCTTGAGTTGATATCACGCATGTGATCGACGAGAACGCCGTATGGCTCGTAGCGATTTGTCACAATCCCCTTGTTCGCATCTAAGTTGGAGGGATCCACGCCTTTTTCCGTAGGGTCGTTGTCAGAATAACGGAACCAGTGCCAACCGACACACACGCGAGACTCTAGAAGACCCAGCGTGAAGTTCTGGTAAAATGCAGCACGATCTCGCTGTGTCTTCACAAGCCATCCAGCACCGGAGGTATTCTCAAGTCCGCTGTCCATTGCCTTCGCATACCATTCTGTGATGATCACAGGCTTACCTGATTTTTCAGACCACGAAGTCAGTAACTCCGCGTCGGGAGTCCAAGCGTGGTAATAGTTCACGCTCACGACATCCAAGTGCTTCCCTGCCGCTTCAAATAATCTAGGAATTTTCATCGCACGTCCGTGGAAACGCGAACCAAGGATCAGGTGGTTCGGATCATGATGGCGGATCGCGGGACACACTGCATTGTAGTAAGTATCGACGGCAAATGCCAAAAAGTCCTCCCTGTCATCTTCCGTAATATCCTTTTCGGAAGCATTGGGACCGTGACGCTCGGCGAGGAATTTCGCTGCCGCAATATGACCGTGGTCTTCCTCATGGAGATTGAGATAATTGTCGAGCATATCGATCCTCCACGGCAATTCATTATCGGTAAAATGACCGATCAGCCATGGATCATCTTTCGTCTCCGCCAGAGCACTCGCATACTCCATGCAGAACACAGGAAACTCTGGATCAAAAATAAACGGGCAATCCTCAGGGTAACCGGTGTGCCCAGGCTTCTGGTAAGTGCCTCCCCGTTTATTCCCGTATTTTGCCATGAAGCTCCATAGCTTGGTATATGATAGATTATTAGAAGCAGGCTTCAAAGATTTGTAATCGCACCACGCCCCTATGCCATTGAAGCCTGTATCATGAAGAAGCGAGGAGGTAACCGAAGCCCATTGACTCATTGAGCCAAACTCGCTTTTGAAATACTCTCTCGCACCTCGGGAAGAAATCGTTCTTACTGAATTAACAGCCTTATGGATGTATAAGCGGCCTTCGGGATCAATGAGCCACCAGCGCCCTTTAATTTTCTGTGTTCTAAAAAAACCGGAACCCTCACCCACCTTTATAGGCATCCCACCAAAACGCCCGACTTCTGGATCCTTAGAAACTTCAGGAAGATCCACTAGCGACCTAGTGGACATGCTATTCCAGCTTTTCCCCGGCCCTCGTGCTACTTCGACCTCTTTTTGCAAAAGGGTCACGTCCTCCGCAGACAAGGCCAACGAGCTGGCTAAGACACAAAGTAGAACACAACCGTGGAGGAAATTCATGTAGCGAGATCATTGAAACCATCCCGAAAATATTCAATTTTAAAAACGAGCTCTGGCTTGGTAAACTCAACACCATCGACAAAACGGCCTCGCAGGCTAGCTTAGCGCCATATTGACCATGAACCCTACAACATCAGCTTCCACCCTATGGAAAATTACGGCTTTTGCAGCTTCAGCTATTCTTGCCCTACCAGCTCACTCAGACGAATTGCTAGACCGTATTCCTGAGGTCTTTGAGCGCGCTGCGGGGCAATATGATCACATGCTTTCAATGGTTGAAAGCGATACGAAAATTCCAAGAACGATTAAGGAAGACGGATCTGTGCTGACGGTGGGGCCGAAGGACTGGACTAGCGGATTTTTCCCAGGAAGTCTCTGGTTCCTCCACGAATATGACGGATCTGAAAAGTGGAAAGACAAGGCACTAGATTACACGAGACGGCTGGAGGTCATACGACATTTCAAAGACAACCACGATGGTGGCTTCATGCTCGGTTGTAGCTATGGAAACGCGCTTCGACTTGCCCCATCCGACGAATTCCGTGAGGTGCTGCAGGATGCTGCCACCGCACTAGGCACGAGGTATGTTCCATCGTTGGGAATGATTCGCTCATGGGACAACCCACTCTTCATTTGCCCAGTGATCATCGATAACATGATGAATTTAGAGCTCCTCACCTGGGCGGCTAAAAATGGTGGAGATCAGAAACTCCAAGAAATTGCCGTCAGCCACGCAGACAAGACACTCGCAAATCATTTTCGTCCCGACGGCTCCGCCTATCATGTCGTCGATTATGATCCGGAGACGGGTTGGATACGTGCCATCTACGGCTGGCAAGGTGCCGATGTCCAGACGCCGTGGGCGCGTGGCCAAGCCTGGGCTCTATATGGATTCACCATGATGTTCCGTGAAACTGGAAAGCAGGAATACCTAAAATGCGCTGAAAACGTGGCGCAGTTTCTCATGAATCATCCGAACCTTCCTGAAGATCTCGTTCCCTACTGGGATTTCGGTGTCGAGCCAGGAGCCGATGTCCCACGTGATGCTTCTGCTGCAGCTATCATGGCTTCCGCACTACTCGAACTCTCAACTCTTTCTGACGAAGGAGCTGCATACCGTGATTTCGCCGCCAAACAGCTTCTATCTCTTTCCAAAGCACCATACCTCGCTGAGCCCAAGACCAACGGGGGTTTCATCCTCACACAATCCACCGGCCATCTACCGAAAGGCAGCGAGATCGATGTGCCGCTGGTCTACGCAGACTACTATTATCTAGAGGCGCTGCTTCGCTATCGTGCGCTGTTGAACAACGAAACGCGTCTGTCGTTCGGCGAGGTGAAGTGATGCGCTTCTTAATTCCTGTCTTTATCTCTTCTCTAGAGGGACGAGCCTATTGAAAAGGGGTATCGAAATGAGCAGTAAAATCAGTGCTACGACATAGACCCACATTGGAAGATCGAGTATCACGATGACTACTGCAAATATTGTTAGCGATAATGTTACCAATAAATTTCTTACATTTGAAACTCCCACACGTTGCCCACATCGCTGACATTTGGCAGGGAATCCCGGCCCCATAAACGCCCGACGAATACCAGAAATACCTGGTTCGTTGCAGTGCGGGCACTTGTGCATGAGTTTTTTGCTGAATGCCGTTAACGCCCCATCCAACCACCGTCCACCACCAGAATCTCGCCGTTCACGTAGCGTGAGGCTTCGCTAGCGAGAAAGACGACTGGCCCCTTGAAATCCTGAGGCTCTCCCCAGCGCCCGGCGGGGATCCGGGTGAGGATTTGCTCGCTTCGAACTGGATCGTCTCGCAGTGCTTCGGTATTATCTGTGGAAATGTATCCCGGAGCGATGGCGTTGACGTTGACTCCCCTGCCCGCCCACTCGTTTGAGAGCGCCTTGGTCAGCTGACCGATCCCACCTTTCGAAGCTGCGTATCCTGGAACTGTTAGGCCACCTTGGAAGGTCAGTAGTGACGCAGTGAAAATAATCTTCCCACTGCCACGTGCAATCATGCCCGCCCCGATGTCACGGCTGAGGAGAAACTGGGCATTGAGATTCACATCCATGACCTCGAACCAATCTTCATCCGAGTGTTCGGCAGCAGGCTTGCGTTTGATGGTTCCTGCGTTGTTCACCAGGATATCCGGCACGCCGTGCTCCGCGATGACTTGTGCGGAAAATGCCTTCACTTCCTCGCGTTTTGAAAAATCACACTGATACCCGGTAAAGCTACGACCCAAGCTCGTGACGGCTATTTCAATCGCGCTGCCGCTTGTTTCAAGGCTCGCGCTGACACCGATGATGTCTGCACCAGCCTCGGCAAGAGCCTCGGCCATCGCAAAGCCGATGCCGCGTTTACAACCCGTGACGAGTGCGGTTTTTCCGCTTAGATCAAAAAGGTTCATAAGAATTAGCGGAGTTCAGAGATTTCGACGCGATCCATATCGGTAAAGGCCTGGTTTTCCCCACCCATCGCCCAGATGAAACGGTAGCTCGCGGTGCCACAACCACTATGGATTGACCACGGCGGCGAAAGCACAGCCTGCCGGTCAGCGACCCAGAGAGGCCTAGTTTCCTGAGGCTCGCCCATCATGTGGAGGACGCGATGTTCGGCCGGTACGTCGAAGTAGCAATAGACCTCGCTTCGGCGGTCGTGCGTGTGACATGGCATCGTGTTCCAGATGCTGCCCGTTTTAAATTCGGTGAAACCCATGACCAGCTGGCAGCTCTTGATACCGCTCTCATGGATGTATTGGAAAATGGTGCGCTCATTGGCTTCCTCGGGGGTGCCCAGCTCCACACGGTTCGCATCAGCGCGGGTGGCCTTGGTCGTAGGATGCTCGGCGTGTGCCGGGTGACTGATCAGGAAAAATACCGCAGGACTCCCTGCATCAGCGCTGGCGAACTGAACCGAACGGCTTCCACGCCCGACATAGAGGCAGTCGTGCTTACCTATTTCATGAACCGCACCATCCACAGTGACACTGCCGGCTTCACCGATATTGAGAATACCGAGCTCACGGCGCTGGCAGAAGAAGTCCGCCTTGAGCGCGTCGTCATTTCCGAGTTCCAAAGGGCTGGAGGCGGGGATGGCAGCACCAACAACTGCCCGGTCAAGATCCGTGTAAACCATGCGGATTTCGCCGGAGGCAAAGAGATCCTCTAGCAAAAATGTGGAGCGCAGCTCTTCGGTATTGAGTGCTGCGGTTTCGTTGGGTGATGGTGTCAGTTTTGTATTCATGTGGCAAATATGCTGGAGCGTGTGCCCAAATGACATATGCGGAAAGAACGGAGGTGAAAAGAGAAGGATTTTCTAAACTACTTTACAGCGGGAAGGTTCAGGGATTCTACTTGGCGCAGATTTCACCAAAACCGACATGCCACTTACCATTAAGCCAAAATCCGAATGCGCCTTTGATCAAATTTCCCTTGGGGAAGTCATGTTACGCCTCGATCCCGGCGAAGGACGTATCCGCACAGCTCGTAGCTTCCAAGCATGGGAGGGCGGCGGTGAATACAACACTTCGCGCGGTCTTCGTAAATGCTTTGGCTACAAGACGGCTGTGGTGACTGCCTTTGTGGACAATGAGGTGGGGCATCTCGTCGAAGATTTCATCATGCAGGGCGGGGTCGCCACAGACTTCATCCAGTGGCGTGAGGACGATGGAATAGGGCGATCCGTTAGAAACGGCCTAAATTTCACGGAAAGAGGCTTCGGTGTCCGCGGTGCAGTGGGCAATCCTGATAGGGGCAACACCGCAGCCTCCCAGCTCAAGCCGGGTGATGTGGATTGGGATCATATTTTCGGAAAACTCGGCGTGCGCTGGTTCCACACCGGCGGGATTTACGCAGCACTTTCAGAAACCGCTGCCGAGATCACGGTCGAGGCCGTAAAGGCAGCGAACAAATATGGAACCATCGTTTCATACGATCTGAACTACCGCCCTTCCCTCTGGAAAACCATCGGTGGCCTAGACAAAGCACGCGAGGTGAACCGCGAAATCGCCAAGTATGTGGATGTCATGATCGGCAACGAAGAGGATTTTACCGCCTCACTCGGCTTCGAGGTGGAAGGCGTGGATCACAATATTTCAAGCATCCCACTCGATGCTTTTAAAGCCATGATCGAAACCGCCGTGAAAGAGTTCCCGAACTTCAAAGTAGCTGCAACGACTCTGCGAGGAGTAAAAACCGCTACAGTCAATGACTGGTCGGCGATTCTCTGGCACGAAGGCACATTCCACGAGTCCCGGAAATACGATAACCTTGAGATCCTAGACCGTGTCGGAGGCGGAGACTCGTTTGCCTCTGGCGTGCAGTTTGGCTTCATGGAATTCAATGACGCACAGCAAGCCGTCGAATACGGCGCAGCTCACGGCGCTCTGGCATCCACCACACCCGGCGATACCTCTATGGCCACTCGCAAGGAAGTGGAGAAGCAAATCTCCGGTGGTGGCGCACGCGTGGTCAGATAAGGCTACGCCCCAGCTCGCGCGATAGCCAAGGCTTCACGAGTTAGACGCTCAATCGCATCCCAATCACGGGCTGCGATTAGCTTCTTATCTACGAACCATGATCCACCGATCGCGGCCACGCTTTTGAGCGAGAGATAGTCATTCATGTTTCCCGCACTGATGCCACCAGTGGGTATGAACTGAACTCCAGTGTGAGCATACGGCCCTTCTAGAGCTTTCAACATATTCGCACCACCCGCTTGTTCGGCTGGGAAAAACTTCAGCAGCTTGCACCCAAGGGCGAGAGCATGTTCGATTTCCGAAGGAGTCGAAATACCCGGCGCAAAATCCAACCCTGCGCCCTGCGCATCAGCCACAGTCCTTGCGTTCAAGCCCGGTGCGAGGCCAAACGTCGCGCCCGCATCCGCAGCAGCCTTCACCGTTTCTCCGGTCAGTAAAGTCCCTGCGCCAACGAGCATCGCCGGGCGCTCAGAAGCTATCGTTTCGATTGCTTTCGCGGCAGCGGCTGTCCTGAAGGTAATTTCAATCACACCCAGACCAGCGGCCAGTAATGCATCTGCCAAATCAAGTGCAACATCAGCATCGTCGATTACTACCACAGGCACAATGCGTGCAAATTGAATTTGTTTCAGGGTCGCTTCTTTCATAAATGTTTTTTGGGTAAATGGACAGAAGCACCGACATTTTCAGCCGAAGCAACAACATGTGCCTTGTGCAGCGCCAAAACTAAAAGAATCCTAGGCAAAGCGCTGCTGAAAACTATCTTCCTGACTCATGATTTCCAATCTGAAACTTACGACCCTCATCGGATACTCTTCCCTTGCCCTAGCTCAAAGGAGGCTTCGTGAGCTTCTATTCGTTGGCAAATTTGTAGCAGTCATAGCAGTAGTGATTAGCCCACTGCACGCAACAGAGCCAACGCCTGCCGACATCCTTAAAGACATGCAGCGAGTGGCTGACTGGCAGTTAGAAAACCCCTCGAAACACGACCTTGATGATTGGACGCAGGCTCCGTTTTTCCTCGGGCTTACCGAACTCTCCCAAGTATCTGGCGAGATCCGTTATCTTGAGGCTCTCGACGCATTCGGCAAAGAACTCTCCTACGGCCCTGGGCGTCGCACAACCCACGCCGACGACCATGCAGTGCTCCAAGCATGGCTGGAATTATACAAACGCGATAAGGATCAGGCCAAGCTAGCACCCTCCATCGCCCATTTCGACAAAATCACCGAAAAGCTGTCCTCCGAAACCGCCAAATCAATATCTGGCGGCACCTTTACATGGTGTTGGTGCGACGCCCTCTTCATGTCGCCCCCTGTCTGGGCGCACCTTTCTAAACTCACCGGCGACCCCAAATTTCTCGAATGGGCTGACAAGGAATGGTGGACTACCACCGATGTTTTATACGATCCCACCTACCACCTTTTCTACAGGGATAATAATTTCTTCAAACAACGAACCCCCAGCGGAAAAAAAGTCTTTTGGGCACGTGGCAACGGCTGGGTCGTTGGCGGCCTGATCCACATGCTCGACCAACTTCCTGAGGATCATCCCTCGCGTGAAAAGTATCTCGGGCTTTACCACGACATGATCTACCAGCTTCTCACTCTCCAGAATCCAGATGGCCTGTGGCGCTCTAGCCTGCTGGATTCAGAAGACGCTGTCGGCGAGTCCTCCGGCTCTGCATTTTTCGTCTACGCCATGGCATGGGGAGTAAACCGCGGTTTGCTACCGGCCGAAACCTTCCGGCCAGCCCTCATGAAAGGCTACGAAGCCCTCACGAAAAACATCCAGCCCTCCGGTATGCTCGGATTCGTTCAGAAAATCGGTTCTGCTCCGGACAAACAGGAAACCAACGCAGATTCCACGGAAGTCTACGGATCTGGTGCATTCCTACTAGCAGGCGCAGAAGTCATCCGCCTGCTGAATCCCTCGAAAAAGAAAAACGATGTCGCCACATTTGAAGGTGTAACCCTTCCGGAGTCCTTCCTGCCAGCCACACCACGCACCTACGCCCGATTCGTCCCGGAGCGCGCGGATGATTTCACTTGGGAAAACGACCTCATCGCCTTCCGCACCTACGGCCCGGCACTACGCTCCGGCACGGAAAATAGTGGCTTCGATTGTTGGTTCAAACGTGTCCCCTACCCCGTCATCGACAAGTGGTACATGGAGGATCTCAACAAACTCCGCTACGGCAAGGTCAACAAATCCTACCACGAAGACCAAGGAGAAGGACTCGATGTCTACAAAGTCGGCGATACCCGTGGCTGCGGTGGGATTTCCGCATGGTCGGACGGAAAGATCTTCAACTCCAACACCTACATCGCCCATCGCATCATCGATAGCACACCAGAAAAAACCGTTTTCGAACTCGATTTCGCCAGCGATTTCAAAGGCCAAACGCTGCGAGAAACCAAACGCATCACCCTCATCATGGGTGAACGCTTATTCCAATGTGACTCACGCTTCACTCTGGATGGCAAACCCGCTGCAAATCTAGAAGTCGCCATCGGCCTGACTTTCCAAGCAGACAAAGATTTGGCCATTTTCTCAGCCAAGCCAAATAGCATGATGCTATGGGAAACGCTTGAAGGCCTAGGAATCGGCACCGGCATCGTCATCGACCCATCATACGTGGTCGAAATGAAATCAAAAATCGCCGATCAGACCCAAGCACTTTGCCTCGCCCGTACCGATGACCAAGGCGGGATCCGCTGGTTTACCGGATTCGGCTGGGAAGGACAGGGAGACATCACATCAACTGAAGAATGGGCTACCTATCTAGAGGAATTCTCAGGAAAATACCTAGAATCCCCCTACGCAGATCACTCGGAGGACAGCACCTTCAAGGTTCATACCTTAGAAGTGCCATCCAGTAAATAAATGGGAGGCTCCTACACCAACAAGTGTGTGGGTTCTATTAATCCACCTGCTCCACACCATCCGGAAGCTTGATGACGGACTTGATGGAGCCATCGGCCTGCTTATCGTGACGAACATGGATAACGCCCTTAGGTGTCGGGTAGGTTCCCTCCGCCCATTTCAGGCGGCCAAGCCGGGGAGCAATCCTCACTTTGGTAAAGCCGGGAGCTGCAGGCGTGATACCGAGCACGTTTTTGCTCAGCCATGCGGTGGGTCCACCCGCCCAGCCGTGGCAGAAGCTATGGCGAAATCCGACATAACAGTGGGCACCGAAATCACCGTGTAGATCTTTCTTTCCCGGAGCCACCGGCTCGTCGATACGCCCCGCGTTTTCAGTCCATGCGAGATCGAAGTCTTCCCAGAAAGTGGTCGCTCCTAAATCGAGCATGCCTCCCCAGTATTGGCTGATAAAATCGAGGCCGGTGTCGATATCGCCGGACTTGGCTAGTGCATTGAGAACATAGAAACCGTAAAAGGTACTGAGATCCTTCGGGCCGTCTTTTTTGAGAACATTTTCGGAAACGTCATCCACATCGCGGAGACCGGCCAGCGAGAGAAGCGCGGCGGGTGATTTGCGTCCACTGGCTTCGGGGACATGCTTGCGGAGAAGGGCCGAGGTATCCTTGCAGAGTTTCTCGGTCGCTTTGTCACCAAAGATCACCGCCATGCGCGCGCCGCTTTCCATGGTGAGAGCCATCATCGCCTGGAGGCCTTCGTGCACAGCGGTTTTATTTTCGAAAGTCGGCCAATCAAGGAAACGCATGCCATCGAGTTTTTCCTTTCCGTCCTCATCCACGAAAGTGGCGAGTCTTTCGAGAAGGGCGGTCATGTAAGGCTGCTGCTCTTTGAGATATTCAAGATTTCCGTGATTCTGATACCATTCCTCATGAATCAGGATCCACCACATCGAGTAGGAGCTGATGCCGTTCATCCACTCGGTGACAGGTGTCACTTCTCGTATCATATCGAGACTCTTCGGAACCACGTCGTTGTGACCGAAAACCGTATTGATCACGCTGACCTCCGGGTGCATGTCGCCGAGCCAGACAAGGCGATCGCGTTTGATACCGTCCCAGAGGTATTCCTGCATGTTGAGGTGGACGGTGTATGCGCCAGTTTCCCAGATTTTATCCAATCGCTCGTCTGAGCATTTGAACGAGCCGATGTAGGGCACATCGCGCAGAGTGAGAATCGCATGAACTTGGCTAAGCTCTGCTGTGATTTTTTCATCCACATTGTCGATGCGGACGAAACGAAAGCCACTGGGGCCAAGGGTGGTTTTGCCCAGCCAAGGGATTTTTACGGTCATGTCTCGCAGCGCATGATCGTTCTGGGATCCGCGCTCATCGATCTCCGACATGGTTTCCGCCACGGACTCGCCGAAACGCACACGCAGCGTGGGCATTTCCTTGCTCTCGGTGAGAGTGGTGAAAAGCTCGACCATCCCGGCGATTTCAACCCCGAAGTCGATGACCAAGCCTCCGCCGGGCTGGAGCACAAGAGGTGGCAACGGTTCGATCAGCACCGCCTGTCCGCTGTGCGGTTTGAGGAGGTTCTCCGAGTTTTCCACCCCGTTCTCCGTCGTCCAAACGATACGGGTCGGTCGAACAACGAATGATGAAAGTGGGCTCTTCTCCACACTATCCTGAAGGGACGGTGGGAGCGCGGGGCATTGTTGGTGGCAAAACAAGCTTGCCACCAGAATGAGTGGGAATTTTTTCATGCCGAGGAGCTTATTCGGATTTCATCCACATCGAGGCCGAGACGAACCAAATGAAGGTTCCGGCGAGGAGGAGCTGGGTCATCAATGGGGATCCAATGGCTCCCGTGAAATACAGGATGGGCGGAACAACGATCAGGAGGAGCGATGCCCAGCTGACGGGTTTGGCGATGGCGGTTAGATTTTTCATGGGTTTAGGCTTGGGTTTTGTTGGCGAACATCATTTTACCGAGGATCACGTAGAGGAGGGCGGATGCGATCCAAGCGGGGATCACGAGGTAGGCAGCGAAGATTCCCTTACCGAGAATCATGTAGAGTCCGGGGACGACGGGTATCAGCCATGCTAGTAGCACCGCCATGTTGAACTTCGAGCCCGTGGCGTCTGCCGCATCTGTGTGGAAGCCGAGGCGTTTCGCAAAGTAATGGTTCACGAAAATGATCGCGCCCATGGGGCCGAGGATCATCCCGTAGGTTCCGACGAAGCCGAGAAGCTGTGCGGAGAGATTCGGGAAGGCACCTGCGATAGTCGCGATGGCGCCGGCGATAATCACACCGGTTGCTCGCGGAGCGTTTTTGAATAGGCTCTGGAAGGCAAGACCTGCGCGGTAAATCGTAGGGTTCGCGGTAGTCCACCCTGCGATGACCACGACGATGATTCCAGTCCAGCCGAGGGCATTCCATGCGAGGAAGCCGGGGTTTGCCTGGACTTTACCTTGGGCGTCCAGTGTTGCGTCTGGATTGGTGGCAATAAGGGCGGCAAGGAGAAGCGCAGCACAGATCCAAGCCATGTAGTGGCCGAGAAACATACCCACGGACGGAGCCCATCCTGCGGATTTTGTTTTCGCAAAACGGAAGATCGAAAGATCCGCCATTCCGAGGTGCATAGCAGCATTGCAGAGCCATGAGAAGATGATGATCTTTCCGAGGCCGAAATCAGCGGCGCCGTTCTTCGTTTGCACGAAGGAGACACCGTCATTCCAAATCGCATTGAGTGCGCTGAATGAATGAGCGTCCATTTGTGCGAGGGAAACGACACCGCAAGCGACAAAGACGAGAATCATCCATGGTGCCGCGATGTTCGCAAAGCGAGCTACGGTATTATATCCCGCAGCCGCGACTGCTGCGATGACGATGCCTACAATGGCGACGATGGTGGTAAATCCAGCTCCGCTAAGTCCAAAGGTAGCCTCTGGGACTTCGAAATTGACATTAAATGGCACACCGACAGCGGATGCCGAGACAGTGATCATCGCTCCGGCTAGGAAACAGAAGAGTATCCCGTTAGTGATATTGTAGATCTTCACCATGTTGCCACCTGCGATTTTCTCGAGTTGGTTGTATAGAGTCAGGCGGCGGTTCATGGCGATAGGCACCACGAGGTAGCGCCATGTTAATACTGCCAGTATGTTACCGAGCAGGAGGCCGATGGTAAGATCCTTGAGGCTGGCTCCAGCGGCTAGGAACAATGGCCCGATCATGAACTCGGTGCCTGCGGCGTGCTCTCCAGCATACATTCCCCAGAAAGCTTTGGGGCCTTTCTGCGCTTTTGCTGGAACCGGCTCGCGCTCGTATTCTCCGCCGACGATTTCCTCGACGGCTTCTTCATCAGTGTGAACTGTCATATGGGTTTTTGGGTTGGGGGTTATCTAAGATCATTTCTTAGCGCTTCGAAAGCACTTCACTCTCGTATTTCTTGGTCTCGTCCAGCCATGCCATTCCGGCGGGAACGTCCTGAGTCTCACAATACCGATCCCAGACCGCGCCCCATGGCAGGGTTTTGAGTTCCTCCATTAATGCAAGGCGTGTGGTGAGATCTCCGTTTGCTTCCGCTTCTTTAAGAGCGGCTGGTTCAAGAAGAGCCATGAGAAGAGACTTGAGAGTGTTGCGTGTGCCTATCGTCCATGCGGCGATTCGGTTGATGCTGGCATCGAAGAAATCCAATCCGATGTGCGTGCGCGAAAGTAGGTCATTGCGGACGAGTTCTGCGGAGATGGATTGGAGTGCGTCATCAAGGGTTACGACGTGGTCGCTGTCCCAGCGCACCCCACGACTGACGTGGAGAAGGATTTCCGGAACATACATCAGCACGGTGCCAAGCTTGTCCGCGATGCCCTCGGTGGGGTGGAAATGGCCGGCGTCGAGGCAGAGCAGCTTCTGGTTTTTCATGGCGTAGCCCATGTAGAATTCGTGCGATCCGACCACGTAGCTTTCGCTGCCGATTCCGAAAAGCTTGCACTCGACGGCATCGAGCATGTGTGCCGGGTTCAGGTCTTTGGCATAGATTTCGTCGAGCGAATCAGAAAGCCGTTGGCGTGGTGAAACACGATCATAAGGAGTGTCCTTGTATCCGTCGGGAATCCACATGTTCATCACGCAGGGGGAACCGAGTTGCTCACCCATAACTGCGGAAATTTCGCGGGAGCGCTTGCAGTGCTCGATCCAAAAATCACGGATCTCTTTCTTCGTGTTAGAGAGAGTGAAACCATCTGCCGCTTTCGGGTGAGCAAAGTTGGTGGGATTGAAATCCATTCCCATTCCATTGGACTTCGCCCAATCGATCCAGTTTTGGAAATGCTCGGGGGCGATTTCATTGCGGTCGACTTTCTTGTCTCCGAACTCACCGTAGAAAGCATGCAGGTTCAGTCGATGCTTGCCGGGGATGAGGGAGAGCGCTTTGTCGAGATCCGCACGAAGTTCATCCGGTGTGCGAGCTTTGCCGGGGTAGTTGCCAGTCACAGCAATGCCGCCGCTGAGACCATCTCCGGTGTTCTCAAATCCGCCGACGTCATCACCCTGCCAGCAGTGGAGTGAAATCGGGATGGTGGCGAGCTTTGCCATAGCGGCTTCGGTATCAACTCCGATTTCCGCGTAGCGGGTTTTAGCTAACTGATAGGACTCGTCGATGGACTTTGTGGATTTCGGCATTTTTAGGATTTGGTTTAAGGTTTTGATCATCTTGGCTGCATTTCACGAAAAAAACCTCCACTGTTTGGCCAAAAACAAGCATGATCCCGCCAATGAGGCGCATTCTAAAAATCGACGACTGGTTTCACCCCGATGGGTTCCCTATCAGCGTGGAACGAAGGGAGCCTCAGGAAGCCTTTGAACCCCACGCACACGAGTTCGCAGAGCTGGTCATCGTCACCGGTGGAAAATGCCTGCACGTCACAGGAAACGATTCATGGGAACTCACCGCAGGGGATGTCTTCGTCATCGCCGGAGCACGTGAACATGAATACCAGAATCTGGAAGATCTGCGCCTTGTGAACATCCTCTACCAGCCCAGCCAACTCAAAATGGGCTTACTGGATCTCACATCTGTGGCTGGGTACCATGCACTTTTCACGCTCGAACCTTCTCGCAGAAACCGCAAATCCACCAAAGGAAGGCTTCATTTGGCAGCAAAGGAAATGGCACAGATCGTCGAACTCGCTGACCGTCTCGAACACGAATTGGAAGCCCGCGAACCCGGCTTCGGCTTTATGGCCACCGCCACATTCATGCAACTCATCGGCCAGTTGTCGCGCTTCTATAGCAGCAGTCCCTCACCTGACGGAAAAGCACTGCTACGCATCGGCGAGGCGCTTTCCCACTTGGAGCGCAACATCCACCATGAAATAGATCTGGAGGAACTCGCCAGCATTGCAAACATGTCGCAACGTAGCTTCCTACGGGTCTTCCAGTCGGCAACGGGAGCATCCCCTCTGGCATGGGTGATCGGCCAGCGGATCAACAGGGCATGCAGCCTTCTCCGCCGCACCGACAGAAGGATCACGGAGATCGCCTTCGATGTCGGCTTCAACGATAGTAACTATTTCACACGACAGTTCCGGAAAGTCACTGGATTTTCACCGAGGGAATATCGACTTCGCCACGGGGTAGAATAGCGAACATCCAGTGTTACGCACATCGATATCGAATAGTCGGTGCATTCACTTCGCCTCCGCCTTGAGTGCCAAGAAGCGCTCGCGCATTTCCGCAAGCTTTACTGCATATTCCGGATTCTTTACGAGATCGTTTTCCTCCCCAGGATCAGCGTTCAGGTCGAAGAGTTGTTCCCTCTTGAAATCCGGCCAGTAGAAATATTTCCAGTCCTTGCGCACCAGCGCCTCGGAAGCGGGGATGAATGACGAATCCCGGATGATCGCGTGCTCGTAAAAGAACTCATCGCGCCATTCGGGCTTGTCTTCCGCGAGATACAGCGGTGCGATGTCCCTCCCCTGCATCGTTTCCGGTGCCGGGATGCCCGCCGCCGCCAGAATGGTGGGAGCGAGATCCACGTTCAGGGTGATGTCATCGTTAGTCTCCCCTTTCCTCTCCGCTGGCATGCGTGGATCGTGAATCACTAGAGGCACCCGGATACTTTCCTCATGTGGATACCATTTGTCCGCTAGGCCATGCTCGCCGTGATAGAAACCATTGTCGGTGGTGAAGATCACCAAGGTTTGGTCGAGCACGCCCTCCTTTTCCAACTCCGCGAGAATCCGACCGCAGGTGGCGTCCACCTCGGTGGCAAGGCGGTAGTAGTTCTTCATCATCGACTGGTATTTTTCCGGCGTATCGAAACGCCAGTGCCAGCGGTTGCGTCCCTCATTTTTTTCATCGATGAACTCAGGCAGCCTTTTCCAGGACTCCTCGGTCGCATTCACCGGCACGGGGATCTTCACATCCTCGTAGAGCTTCATGCTTTCCGGTTGCGGCAGGAACTGCAGCGGATTGGCATCCTCTGCATGGGTGGCGAAAAACGCGACAGTCAGGCAGAACGGCTTATCCGCCGGGCGATCACGTAGGAATTCCAGCGCGTCGTTTTCGTTCTTCTGCGTCACATGAATCTTCGTCCCATCCTTTTCCTCGATCCAATGCGTGCCGTAATAGGAACGACCGAAGTCAAAGTGCTCCGCAGGAAACTTGCCATTGTGCCACTTCCCGACGTGACCGACGAAATACCCATTTTCCCGGAGAAGGCCGGGATATGTTTCGCTCCAAGGAGTTTTGAAGGGCACGAAGCCCTCGTTGCCGTGACGCGACATCCACTGCCCGGTGAACAGGGAGGCGCGGCTCACTCCACAGATTGCGGTCGTCACGCAGTTGTGCGTGAAGCGCATGCTCTCAGTGGAAAGCTTGTCGATCACCGGCGTCTTCACCACGGGATTTCCGGCCACACCGAGTGTGTCGTGACGCCAGTCGTCCGCATACAGCACGAGGATGTTCAGTGGTTTTTCGGCTGCTAGGATCAAGGAATGGCAAACAATGATCAGAGCGAACAGGTTGGTAATGTATTTCATGAGGTAAGATGGATTTTTTATTGGAGTGAAAATTCGCCGCTACTCGCTCTGAAGTAATATTTCGAACCTGGCGTCGTCTTGGGTGCTTCGGATCGCACGATCGGCTCCAAGGAAATGCCTACGTAGATCCACAAAAGGCCGGACTCTCGGCTCCTTGTCCGCATCATAATCAGGGTTGAGGGCTGGCATGTATTTCGTAGCTACGTTTTCATCCAACCAATCATTGAGTTCACCAAACAATTCACGCGTCACCGAGGGCTTCAACTCGGAAAGGTCGTTCTGCTCTGAAACATCATTTCTGATATCATAGAGGCTGACACTGCCATTCCAATCATAGATGAGTTTGAAATCACCTTTCCGGATTGCTGAATGAGGAGTCAGTGCAAAGCCGTTTTTCGGATCCAGCGGTTTCACGTTGAACGGATAGTGCCAGATGAAGGTATCGCGATTGTATCCCTTCTTGCTGTTTTCCGGATCATTGAAGAGTGGCTTCAGGCTACTGCCGTCAATGTGGTGCTCCTTCGCTAGCTCAACGGTATCAATCCCGCCGACTTCCACAAGAGTGGGAAACAGGTCGCTCGCACCTACCGGGACATCACTCCAGCTTCCGGCAGGGATCGCCCCCGGCCAGCGGAAGATCAGTGGAACACGGATGCCGCCCTCATACATCATCGCCTTGCCGCCTTTCAAGGGGGCATTGTTCGTCACCGGCGTATCGCCGGGCTCCAGGATATAGCCGATGCCTCCGTTATCACTCATGAAAACAACCAGCGTGTTGTCTGCGATCTCCAATTCATCAAGGGTGGCCATGATTTTACCCACCGAATCATCAAGGCTGCGAACCATGCCCGCATACACCGGATCCTGATGCCCATTCCATCCGCGAGTCGGTTTCTTTGCGAAATAGTCGATATCCTCCTGCTTCGCCTGAAAGGGTGAGTGCACGGCGAACTGACAGAAATACAAGAGAAACGGCTGATCGGGCTTCGTCTCGTGATGCAAACGGATGAAGCGATCCGCCTGCACCGTCAGGTCATCGGTCAGGTAATCCTCGCCTGTTGCTTCGCCGGATTTCCCGATGCGCAGATCGTCCTGCGGCATCTCAGGATAATACTTCTGTTTCCGATCCCACAGACCCCGCCAATTCCGAAATGGCGACCCACCCGCGTCAAAATAAGCGATTTCCTCGAATCCCTGATCCTTCGGCTGGTATCCCACCGCACCGTGACCACCGAGGTGCCACTTGCCGATGAATGCGGAACGGTATGCAGGAAGCGCCTCAGCAAAGGTAAACGCATCCTCCCCGCCATCACCCTCATGCCCAGCAGGTAGAGCAAGTAAAGTGGAGCCATTGAGCAAGGCCTGTGGCGTTTCGATCGGATCACCCCAATACAATGCATCCTGTCCCATGTAGCCTGCGGGCGGCTTCTCGTTCTTGCTGTAAAAGGAACGAGCGCTACCCGGCGTGGCCGTCGTCACTCCGATCGCCGGCGCGTCCCGACCGGTCAACAGGCTGGCGCGCGTTGGCGAACACAACTGATAAGCATACGCTTGGGAAAACGAAAGCCCACCTGCCGCGAGTTTATCGATGTTTGGCGTTTCCAGGAACATCTTCTCCTTTCCCTCGCCGGTGATCCGGCTGGCGAAGGCATTGACATCCATATAGCCGAGATCATCTGCGAGGATGAAAACGATATTCGGCCGCTCGACTGCAGATGAGGCAGAATCAACCATTGAAGCGATGAAGAGGACAGCGGATAAACGAATGACTATCATATGAGAGCAGGTGGCGCGAACATCCTGTCCGCTTGAAAAACAAGCCATGATACATGCCGTTTGACGACCGCTAAACCACCTCCAGCACCGGTATCACCCATCTGGGTGATATTGATTCGAGAACAACAAGCTATGTTGACCCAGCCGCTGCAACCCGCATGATCTTGGAGCGCAAGGTGGTATGCACCATCGACACGCTTGAAATCATTCCTACGAACTACACGATGAAACCAAAATCCAAAAACCTACTCTGCGCTTGCACGCTGTCCGCATTCGCCCTGTCTGCTCCGAATGCCTCGGCAGCATCCATCTTTACCGATTCGTTCGGTGATGGCACGCTCGGGAATACCATCGATATCAATACGAACATCCCTGCCCGTCAAACCGGCACCACGACGACTTACACCATGTCCGGCGCCAACAACGTCGCGCACGTTTCCAACTCTGACGGAGTCACCACCTCCAACAACATGGCACGTCTCCGCAACAACGAGCAGGTTCCCACCGGTGGATCCAACGGGTTCCTAAGTGCGGATACCAACTACAGCATGCTCGCCGGGACGAATTATTCCTTCTCGTTCGATTTGCTTTATAACAAAAGACTGACTGGTTCCACCGACCAATGGGTGTCGTTCTCCCTCGGAGACACGGCTGGCCAGGCAGGTCCCAATAACACGGCATCAGACTTCGGAATGCTTCTTCGTCCCGATGGAGTAGGAAACGCCAACGACCAACTGGCTCGTTTCTACAGCGACAATGTCTTCAGCACTGGCAAAGATTTCACAACCACTCCCAGCTTCGATTCCAGCTATGTGACCTTTTTGATAAACGTGAACGAGACTGCCATTGGCGGTCCTACTGTTTCCGTAACGGCAGGCGCAACCTCCATCCTCAGCGACTTCGCGATAGATTTCGAGGGAACTGATAGATATTTCAGCTTCGGAACGCATCTTGGTTCAAACGCGGCCGTTACTGCTACCGATTTCTCAGACCTGTATATCGACAATCTATCGATTACAAGTATTCCCGAGCCAAGCGCCGTCCTGCTCGGCTGCTTCGGCATGCTCGCACTCCTGCGCCGCCGCCGTTGATTCCATTTATTTAAACGGGTGCTGAATCGCTCAGCACCCGTCTCAACCATCTTAAAAGCCACCTACCTAGGTGGCTTTTTTGTCTTCAGCCAAAAACCTTCGATCTAGCCCGATCTATCATGCCAAACATGATCCAGTTTCCCTTTCCTAAAAACCTCTTGAAAATTTCCATCCAAAGCTCTGTTGCACTCGCCGGATTCCTTGCCCTCACATCCGCCCATGCAGAAACAATAAGCGATCTCCGCATCGAGGGTGCTCCGGGCTGGCAGGTCACCGATGATCCCCATCCGCTGCTCTCGTGGTTCCCGCTTGGCGAAACCAAAGGAGTCGCTGTTACCGGTTACGAGGTCATCGCTGCGAAATCCGCAGCCGACGCCGAAAAGGGTGATGGCAGTTGGTGGAAGTCCGAATTTCTACCTTTGGAGAACGGCTCGCGATGCCAGCTCAACGCCACCGATTTCCTCTCCCGCTCAGAAATTTGGTGGCGTGTCCGCCCGGTTTTGCAAAACGGGAAATTCGGCTCATGGTCTGATACTGCGAACTTCGAAACCGGCCTGAAATCACCTTCCGATTGGAAAGGCGAATGGATCGCCATGGCACCCGCCGAACGCAAACGCTCGGCTCCGCAGTTCCGCAAATCCTTCCACATCGACAAGCCCGTTTCCAAAGCCCGACTCTACGTCTGCGGCCTCGGCTGGCATGAGAGTTGGCTCAATGGAGAGAAACTCGGTAACGAAGTCCTGCAACCTGCTCAAACCGATTACGACCAGCGGAACTTTTACGTATCACATGACGTCACCGCCCAAGTCCATGAAGGTGAAAACGTGCTTGGAGTCTGGGTAGGTGATGGCTTTTTCAATCAGGATCGAGTCTGGGGACCCAATGGCATGAGCTACGGCCAGCCGCGCGTGAAGGCGCAGCTGGAAGTCACCCACAGCGATGGAAGCGTCACCATCGTCCCGACCGATCTCACCTGGCAATGCAAAGCCAGCCCCATCACCGCATCCAATGTCTATGCGGGTGAAGACTACGACGCCCGCCTAACTGATCCAGCCTGGGCAGATACCGGTTTCATAAAAGAAGGCTGGAAGCCCGTTGTAAAAACCGGTCAGCCTGGCGGCAAACTCATCACTCAAAATCTGCCGCCCTGCCGTCGCCTCGGCATCGAAAAAGTTCGCTCCGTTCGCGAGCTCAAGCCGGGCACTTGGGTCTATGATTTCGGAGTCAATCTCGTCGGGTGGGCAAAGTTCAGTGTCGATGCCACGCCCGGAACCCGTATTACCGTGCGTTTCGCCGAAGATCTTTTAGCCGATGGATCGCTCAACTTCGAAACCGGTGGAGTGGTAAATACCAAAGTCATTCAAACCGATAACTACATCTGCCGTGGCGATGGCCCGGAAACGTGGGAGCCGCGTTTCACCTATCATGGCTTCCGCTACGCCGAGCTCACCATCACTGATGGCACCCTCAAATCGGGAACACCCGACAAAGACCTCTTGGAAGGCATCATCGTCCATAACGATCTACCGGTCACCGGTTCTTTCGAATCCTCGGATGAAACACTCAACCGCGCCTTCGAATGGGCGAACCGCACCTTCGTCGGTAACATCCAGGGAGTCCCCACCGATTGTCCCATCCGCGAGCGCTGTGGATGGACGGGCGACGCCCATCTCATCGTGCCCTACTCCATGTATCGCTTCGATGCCGCTAGCCTCTGGAACAAATACACCGGCGACATCGTCAGCACCGCGAGCCGCGATTCCAATATGCTAGTCTTCGGTAGAGGAATGGGCGAGCGGACGGTGAAGCCCAAGGCCGCAGGCATCCCCACCATGGTCGCCCCCGGAAAGCGCTTCATCGGAGAGGCCTCGCCAGACTGGGGCTCCGCCATCGTCTTCATCCCCTGGGATGTCTATCTCTACAGCGGCGACCTCCGTCCACTTGAGCGAAACTATGACTCGATGCATCAATGGGTTCTCCATCTCGAAGGTCGCGCCACCGATGGTATCCTCCACTCCGGCCTCGGCGATTGGTGCAAACCGCAACCCGATGCCAAAAGCATGGCCGAGCCACGCGAGTATTATGGCCAAGTCATCCCCATGCTCTCCACCGCCTGCTACTACCGTAGCGCCAAAATCATGGCCGACACCGCAGAGCTGCTTGGGAAAAATGAAGACGCCATACGTTTCACCAAACTTGCCGAGGATATTAGAAAAGCCTTCACCCGTGAATTTTACGGCCCGGACGCAAGCATGGTTCCTGACCAGACGATCAACGCCATCGCCGTAAACTGGGAAGTACTCCCACCCGAGCACCGCGCAGAAGCCGCCGCCAAGCTCGCGGAGCAAGTCAAAGGCGCAGGCAACCATTTCCTCACCGGTGTCTTCGGCATGCCTGCCCTCTGGCCAACATTGCTCGAATACGGCCATCAGGAAACCGCATGGAAAGCCCTGCAAAACGACAGCTCCCCCAGCCTCAACTATCTCGCCAAACGCGGAGCCACCACCTTCTGGGAAGTCTGGCCGGTAGAGGGCAACGCCGAAGATGTCTACTCACGCTCAATGAGCCACCCCTTCCAGGCTGGCTTCGTGCATTGGTTTTTCTCCGGCCTCGCCGGCATACGCCCAGATTCCGTAAACCCCGGTTTCAAGACCATCCTGCTCGAGCCCCAACTCATCGACGGCCTCGACTGGGTGAAGTGCAGCTTCGACTCGCCCATGGGAAAAATCCAAAGCTCTTGGAAACGCGAAGCCAACACCCTCACCTGGAACATCACGATCCCACCCGGTGCCACCTCTCAAGTGAGGGTTCCAGGCCGCATGACCCAGCTCACACCCTCTGACAAAACGCAGCTTCCAAGAGATGCCGATGATGCCCAAGGTCAAGCTCAGCGCCTCACCCTCAGCGCAGGCACCTACACCCTCATTTCCACTCTCTAAGTATCCCCTAAAAAAACCACCGCTCCATGAAATTTCATTTCATCACCCGATCCCTCATCTCCAGCTTCCTCATACCACTCAGCTTCGGCCTGCTGCACGCCGCCGAGTCGGAAAAGCCAAACATCATCCTCATCATCTCCGACGACCAAGGATTTCCCGACTACGGATTCATGGGTCACGAGTCCATCAAGACTCCCCATCTCGACCAGATGGCGGCAGACAGCCTGCTCTACACCCGCGGTTACGTGATGCCAGTTTGCTCGCCCTCGCTGGCCTGCCTACTCACTGGCCTCCCGCCTCACAAAAATGGCATCACCGGGAACGATCTATCCGTCAAAACGAACAATCGCTCGGCGCTGGCGAACCAACTGCTCGATCACGCCCCGCTGCTTCCTCAAGCCATCACCGACGCTGGCTATCTCACTTTCCAAACAGGTAAACTCTGGAACGCCACCTACAAAGACGTTGGCTTCAGCGACGGCATGACCGATAGCGCGGGACGCCATGGCGATGCAGGACTGACCATCGGCCGCGAAGGCATGCAGCCGATCTACGATTTTATCGGTAAAGCTCAGGAAGCCCAGAAGCCTTTCTTCATCTGGCACGCGCCGTTCCTTCCCCATACCCCGCATAATCCTCCGGAAGAAATTTTCAAGAAATACCAAGGCAAAGGGCCTACTCCGGCGGCAGAGAAATACTACGCCATGGTCGAGTGGTTCGATCAGACTTGCGGAGAGCTCGACGACTATCTGACGAACAACAACCTCTCTGAAAATACCGTCATCCTCTATCTGGCCGACAATGGCTGGGATGCCGCATACGCGCACGAACATGACCGAGCGAAACTCTCCCCCTACGAGCTAGGCATACGCACGCCGATGTTCGTTCGCTGGCCCGGCAAGGTGGAACCGAAACGCGATGAAGAAACACTGGCGTCGATTCTCGACTTCGCTCCCACCATCCTCCAACTCGCTGGAGCCGAGATGCAGGGGAAAATGCCTGGCCTCAACCTGCTAAATCGCGAAGCCATGACTGCCCGTAAAGCAATTTTCATCGAAGCCTACACCCACGACATCGCCGACCTAAAAGATCCCGCCAAGAGCCTCATCGCCCAAGTTGTAATCAGCGATTGGAGCAAACTCCTGATCCCGGGCCCAGCAACTCCAGATCGCCCGTTTTCCGGCGTTCCAAAGTCTCTGGAATTGTTTGATCTCAAGACCGATCCATTGGAAAAAAACAATCTCGCCTCAGAGCGTCCAGACGAAGTCAAACGCCTGCAAGTGCTTCAGGATGCGGAGTGGTCAGTAAAGTAAGTCTACGCGTATTTGATTCGCTTTAAGAGCTGGATGTAAAAGTGTTGAAATAGGCTGACTGCAAGCAAGTGGAAGTCTTCGCAGCTTGGCCGAAATTCTCATTGCTGCAAAAAGGCCACGATCCATAATAAAGAGGCCTCTACCTCAGTTACTGTGAACGCCGCGCCCACATGACATCATCCACGAAAAAAGCCAACCGCCGCTCATGGCTGACTATCGGGATACTAGCCCTGTGTTGCAGCTTCCTTACTACACCCTGCCGGGCGGATTCGAATTACCTGATCGATGTCTGGACACCCTACGAAGGGCTCCCACAAAGCCGGGTCATGAGCATCGCCCAGACACCTGACGGCTATCTATGGCTTTCTACACAACTCGGCTGGCTCGCCCGCTTTGACGGTATTCGCTTCGACCATTTCAACCCGAACAACACCCCCACTCTCCTCTCCCCCGAGATCCCAAAACTCTTCCTCGACGATACTGGCGTCCTTTGGATCAGTGATATTGATGGGAAGATGGTCTCGTATTTCGAAGGCGAGTTCACCACTAGAACCGACAAAAAACCCGGATACTACAAGCGCGCCATCGAGTGGATCGGTCGCCATGGCGATGAAAACCGCTTTACCACCGCCGCAGGCATGCTTTTGCGTATTGGCACCGAGGCAACTTACGAAAATGAAAACAACGCGCCAACGCAGTCCGCTGAGGTGGCTCAGCAGTTCTGCCAAGACAAGGATGGCACCCTCTGGTGTAGAACTGTTAGAGAAAAATTTGGCACATGGGAGAATGGCGAATTTCATCCCTTATCCGCTGACCCATTCGCTCCCGGAACGAAGCTCAACCAACTACTTGCCATCCCGGAAGGCGGGTTGTGGATCGCCACCAACGACGGATTGTGGAAAAGTGAACAAGGCAATGTTTCCCGCTACCTCCCCGATCTCCAGAATGGGAAAAACATCGACCAGATCGCCCTTAGTTCCGATGGCACCCTGTGGATGCTCACCGGCAACAACCTCATGCAAATCCGCAATGAGGAAGTTGTGAAAGTTACCACGCTCACTGACCTTGGCGCCCCACCCAAGGGTCGCTCCCATCAAATCCAAACCGACTCGAATGGCGGGGCATGGATCCTAAATTTCGGAAAAGGTGTCTGGCATGTTGAGGCGAGTGGTTCACTGGACGTGCTCAATACCGAGAATGGACTACCAAGCGATCTGGTTGAAACTTGGTTCGAAGATCGTGAGAAAAACATCTGGCTCGGCACCGCCGCCGGACTCGTCAGGCTGAAACCCCGCTGGTTTCAAATCATCGACACCAGCTCCACCGGCTCGGGAACCGGAGTCGTCAGTATCAGCGAGGATGCAGGTGGTGACATGTGGCTCGGTGGAGCCAATGGCCTCACTCGGTGGCGTGATGACACTGCTAGCAATGTCGCGCTTCCCGTTCTTCGGGAAGGTTTCCCTATTTCTGAGGTCACCATCGCGCCCGGAGAAATCCCCGGAGAAGTTTGCCTGGGAACCGTGCAATCTGGAGCCTTCCTGCTGCGCGACGGCTTGGTCAAACAACCTTTTTCCTACCGTGCGCCGGGGTTGGCTATCCGGGTCATCCGCCGGGATCCCGAGGGTGGCATCTGGTTTGGTGGGGAATTTGGGCTTTTTCGTTGGGACGGAAAAAATCTCCGCGAGTTCGGCCCCAAAGATGGGCTCAACCCGGGACACATCCATGATATTTCTTTTGACGAACATGGCGTCCCGTGGATCGCAAAGGCGGACGATTTGCTCGTCGTTTTCCGGGACGGGAGGTTTGAAACCGTCCCAATGCCCGGTATATCACGCAGCCTACGAATTTATACCGTGCTTTGCGGTTCCAATGGCAACGTCTGGCTCGGCACCGTTGGAGCCGGCCTACTCCACATTTCACAAGGCAAGCTATTCCAATATACAAAACAAGACGGACTGCCTTCGGACTCCATCAGCCAATTACTCGAAGGCGATGAAGGCTACCTCTGGGGAGGCACGCTTCAGGGCATCTTCAGGGTATCCACCGCCGAACTAGACATGAGCTCTGCGGGAGTCAGACGAACTGTATTATTTCAAAACTATGATCACTCCGATGGACTGCCCACCGCAGAGTGTTCCGGTGGCTTGCAACCCTCTTGCTGGAAAGCTAGCGACGGCAAGCTCTGGTTCTCCACCTCTACTAGCGCTGTGGTAGTAGACCCGAAACAGATACACCAAAACCTCACCCCTCCACCCATCGTTATCGAGCAAATGCGCGTCAATGGAGAGGACGTCCAAGCGGTTCAAGCGAAGGGCAAACAGACATCCCTCAAAGTCCCCCCTGGCCGCCACCGCTATGAATTCTTTTTCACTGGCCTGAGTTTCACTGCACCTGAGAAAGTCCGTTTCCAATGGCGACTAGATGGTGTGGACTCCGAGTGGGTCGATGGAGGGAAACTACGCAGTGTTTCATACGGCGGACTCGAACCCGGTAACTATCATTTCTCCGTCCGCGCTTCTAACAATGATGGTATCTGGTCTATAGAGCCCGCCACCGTCACCTTCAACGTGGCTCCTTTGTTCTGGCAGCGCACCAGCGTAAGGGTTGCGGGTTCCATCGTATTTCTTGGCTTATCCTATCTGCTCATCACCGGAGTAATGAAACGGAGACACGTCCGCGAAATGCAATTCATCGAGTATGAACTCTCACTCGAACAGCAACGTTTCCGCCACAAGGCTGCGATGGAGGCCGAGCGCTCGCGCATCGCCGCAGAACTGCACGACGATCTTGGTGCTAATCTCACCCAGATTCAGTGGCTAGGTGAGAGCAGTGGCAATACCCTCAGGTCGGAGAAAACAGAAAAGGAACTTCTCCAAAGAATCGCCAGAAAATCTAGGGAAATGGTAAGCCTCATTGATCAGATCGTCTGGGCAGTGAACCCGAAAAACGATACCCTTGAGCAACTCGCAACCTACATCTGCAATTTCGCGGAGCAATACTTTCGTGACTCCGTGACCCGCTGCCGAATTGATATCCCAGAAGAAATCCCCCCATGCCCGCTGAAGTCGGATGTCCGCCACCACCTCTTCCTCATCGCCAAGGAAGCCCTGCACAATGTAGCAAAGCACGCGTCTACTGACCGCGTCTGGCTGCGCATGACTTACAAGAATGAAATCTTCCGACTCGTCATCGAAGATCGCGGCCGTGGCTTCGATACCTCATCGGAGGCAACTGGCAACGGCCTAGCAAACATGCGCAACCGGGCGCAGCTTGCCGGTGTGGAATTATCAATAGACTCCTCGCCTGGCAAAGGCACCCGCACGACCCTGATTATGAATTTTAACCAGAACCCAGACTGAACCATGAGCGACCTCCGAATCTCTATCGTTGAAGATAACAACGACCTCCGTGATACCCTTCAAAAGTTGATCGAAAATGAGCTAGGACTCAAATTCGTTAGTGCCTATAGCAACGCAGAAGACGCCATCCGCAGACTACCTAAAAATGTGCCGGACGTGGTCATTATGGACATCCACCTCCCCTTCCGTTCGGGCATCGACTGCACACGTGCCCTCAAGGATCTATGCCCTGACCTCCGCGTGCTCATTCTCACTGTTTATGAAAACAGCGACAATATCTTCGATGCACTCAAGGCTGGTGCCAGCGGCTACCTCCTCAAGCGTTCCAGCCCTTCCGAAATTCTCTCCGCCATATCAGACATCGCCGAAGGAGGTGCTCCCATGAGCAGCCGTATCGCAAGCCAGGTAGTTGCCTCATTCCAAAAAACCACCCCCACGCTTGAGCCGGAAGGCGACCCACTCAGCGAACGCGAGACCGAAGTCCTCGGCTACCTGACCAAAGGATACTCCGGCAAGGAGATTGCCGATAAAATGTTTGTCTCTATCAATACCGTGAAGACACACCTGAAACATATCTATCAGAAACTCCACGTCCGCTCGCGCACCGAGATCCTGCTCCGATATCATGATGCAAACCGGGATTCCTGATACCAAATCATCCTTTCGGGTGGTTGATGTTGGGTGGATCAAGCCTCAGTTTATATCGATCCGACTTTCGCATCGCGTTAGCCGCCAGCATCATGAATTCTTTTGCCCTCCTGCTCGCCGCCTGCCTGCTCACCTCTCAACAACTCCTTGCTCAAACGGCTCCGGTAAGCATTGATTTCAACCTCCGCACACCCGCTTGGGCGGATGGTTTCAATGCGGATGTCGTAATCACCAACAACAGCGACATTGCCATCACCGGCTGGACTGTTGCATTCGATCTGCCAGTCGCGGGTTTTTCAAATTCATGGAACGCTACCGAAGGCGCTTCCACCGCCACTCGCAAGGTCTTCTCAAACATATCCACCAACGCGAAGATCAACCCTGGAGCCTCCCGCTCCTTCGGCTTTACCGCCATCGGTGCCTTCAGTGTTCCTGCCACAAATTTTACCTTCAACGACCTCGCTCCCGCAGCAAATATCCCCGCACTAAGCATTGCTGATCACTCGGCTCCCGAGGGCAATACCTCCAATGAACGAGTATTCAACGTCAGCCTCTCATCCGTCGCCAATACGGCAGTCACCGTAGATTGGGCTACAGAAGACGTCACCGCACTCGCAGATCAGGACTACACCACAGCATCCGGCAGCCTCACCTTTGCCGCTGGCGAACTCACAAAAAACATCGCCGTCACCATCCTTGGCGATGCGCAGGAGGAGCCGAATGAAACGTTCCACATCGTTCTCAACAATGCCAATGGCGCACCGATCAACAAAGCCACCGCCATCGGCACCCTCGTCAACGATGACTTCGCCCCGGGCTTAAGCATCACCGGTGGCTCCGTCATCGAAGGCGACCCTGGAAACAATCTTGATCTCACCTTCACCGTTACTCTGTCACCTCCCGCCGAGAACCCCGTCAGCGTGGACTACGCCAGCAGCAGCGGAACCGCCACATCAGGAACCGACTTCACGCCAGTCTCCGGCATACTACTTTTCAATCCCGGTGAGACCACAAAAACCATCACCACACCGATCATCGGCGATAGCGATCAGGAGTTTCCCGAAACTTTAACCATCACCCTTACCAATCCCACCGGCGGGAGCACCATCAGAACTGCACAAGCTATTGGATCTATCTATGATAACGACGGATCCGGCTCCGGTGGAAAACCCCAGACAGGAAATTACAACTTCGCCGAAGTCCTGCAAAAATCCCTGCAGTTCTACGATGCACAACGTTCGGGAAAACTACCCGACGATTTCCGTATACCTTGGCGCGGCCACTCGGCACTCACCGACGGCAGTGATGTAGACCTCAATCTAACAGGTGGTTTCTACGATGCGGGAGACCACGTGAAATTCGGCCTGCCCATGGCGTACAGCCTCACCATGCTTGCATGGGGTGGAGTGGAGTATCCAGATGCTTATCTGGAAACTGGACAGCAGAATCACCTCCTCGGAGTGCTAAAGTGGGGCGCTGACTACCTTTTGAAATGCCATGTCCGTAATCCCGATGGCTCCACCGCCGCCTTCTACGGACAAGTCGGCGAGGGCAACGCGGATCACGCCTACTGGGGTCGTGCCGAGTCGATGCAAATGGCGCGCCCCGCTTACAAAATCGATGCGGAAAATCCCGGTTCCGACCTCGCCGCGGAAACCGCAGCCGCACTGGCCGCCACCTCCATGCTCCTCCAATCCACGGAGCCAGCCTACGCCGAACAGTTGCTTGATCATGCCGAAGCGCTCTATGCGTTTGCCGATGCACATCGTGGAAAATACAGCGACTCCATCCCGCAGGCCGCAAACTTCTACAACTCATGGAGCGGCTTTCAGGACGAACTGACATGGGGTGCGATCTGGCTGTACCGCGCCACCGGAAACGCCGCCTACCTCACCAAAGCCGCACTCGAATACGACTCCCTCTCCGGCGGCGGAGCTGGCAATCACTCCTATCAATGGAGTCTTTCTTGGGATGACAAAAGCTACGCCTGCTATGTCTTGATGGCACAACTTGATGGCGGCGCAAGCTACCGCGCGGATGCCGAACGCTGGCTCGACTACTGGACTATCGGCGTGAATGGCCAAAAGGTATCCACCACTCCCGGAGGCCTCGCTTGGCGCGATCAATGGGGTACCCTGCGATATGCCGCGAACACCGCGTTTTGTGCCGGAGTTTACGCCGATCATGTTAATGACCCGGAGAATCGCTACTCGGACTTCGCCCGCAGCCAGATCGAATACGCGCTCGGCTCCAATCCCGCCGGACGCAGCTATGTCTGTGGATTTGGCAACAATCCCCCGGTCAATCCACATCACCGCAACTCCCATGCCTCCGTCACCAATGATATCAACACACCCGCCAACAACCGCCATGTGCTCTCTGGAGCGCTCGTCGGCGGCCCGGACATCACGGACACTTATATCGACGACCGCACTGACTACGTGCAGAACGAAGTCGCGATGGACTACAACGCCGGATTCACCGGTGCGTTGGCTCGCCTTTATCAAAACTACGGGGGCTACACGCTTGGGGAAACCATCACTCCGCCCATCCCGATTACTTTGCTTCACGAATCGATGGACGATTTCCCTACCGGAGCGAAAACCGACATTGAATGGAAAGCCCTCTGGCTCGGCACCAAGTGGGCGAACGGCTCGGATGAAGGGCGCCTCTCAGTGGATGAAAACATCGCCTACGGAGGAAACGGCAAAGCCGTGCGCGTCCTTTATCCGCAGGGCGGCCAGCAATCTGGAGGCAGCGGAGCCCAGTGGTTCATCGACTTAGACGGGGAATACCAGGAACTCTACTTCAGCTACTGGGTTCGTTTTGAAAATGACTTCGATTTCGTGCTCGGAGGAAAACTCCCCGGCCTCGGCGGCGGCAACTCCTTCGATGACCGCACCAACGAATGGTCTGGCCGCCTGATGTGGCGGGAACAAGGCAAAGCGGAGTTCTATCTGCACGCACCGGCGGAAAATGATTACGATCCAGGCACCCGCTTCTGGTGGAACACTGAGGGCTTCCAAGCGACCTTCGTGCCCGGTCGCTGGCATCACATCGAGATGCGTTACCGCCTGAACACACCTGGCCAATTCGACGGACTGATGGAAGGCTGGTTCGATGGTGTGAAAGCCGCCAGCTATCCCGCTTTCTATTTCCGCGACGCACCCACTTCCGGAGCACAAATCGCTTGGGTCTTTTTCAGCACCTTCTTCGGCGGCAGCAGCAGCGACATCTGGCAAGCCAACAAGGACGAATATGCCACCTTCGACGAATTCACCGTTTCCAACCAACGAATCGGCTACCCCGGGATCCCGCACGACGTAGATGCCGATCACCTGCCCAATATCTGGGAACTGGAGTTTTTCGGAAACGACACTTCGGCAGTGTCGTCACAAGACTCTGATGGCGACGGCAACAACAACCTTGATGAGTTCATCGCTGGCACCGATCCCATCAACGCCGCTGACAGTTTCTCAGCAACCGTGATGCCCCTTTCCGACGGCATGATAGGAATCAGAGCCAATGGTAAGGCCGGGCATATCTACCGGTTACATCACAGTACGGATCTTTCGATCTGGAAAGTTGTGGACGAAACAGGCACGCTAGAAATTGACCAGCAGATCGACTTCCTGCGGCCTAGCGAATCGCCCGGTTCGTTTTTTCGCGTCAGCGTTACCCGCCCTTGATCACACCACTCTAAGCGGCTCCAATATCATCCCCACGGGTGATTGTGAGCGGGACGCTTCTCGACTAATGTGACATATATCAGTGCATTCCATTTAGTGGATTATGCCAAAAACCCAAACAAACCTTATGATCAAACCATCTTCCTACAGACGCGGCTTCACCCTTGTGGAACTCCTAGTCGTAATTGCTATCATCCTCGTCCTCGCAGCAATTTCATTCCAAATCATGGGAAAAATGCGGAGAAACGCCGACCAAACGGTTGTCATCGGCAACATGCGCCAACTCGGACTTGCGATGGCCAGCTTTACTTCGGATAAAGGCCGTTATCCGGGCGTCAATACCGATCCAGTCTGGGATCGCGCTATTATACCTTACCTTGGCTATAACGAAGAATTGCCAGGTACCAAGACGAGCTTCATCAAGCCCAGTGAGGCTCCAAACCTCGCAGCCATCGCCAAAATTTTCGCCTCACCAGCCGACAAAGAGGGGAGTTTCACGGATTTGTATCGCCGTAGTTTCGCGATCATTCCCTGGACGACCAATCTTCAGGTGGGCAATACCATCATGGGCTGGGCGGATCTACCGACAGGAGAGGGTGTCCGCCCTGCAATGATCAATGCCCCAGAAAAGGCAGCGGTGATCGTCCAGTGGTATACCAATAGCAGCACGGTCGCGAATCGACTCGGCAGCGGAGGCCACCAGCACCACGGCGTCGGCGGACCTGTTGAGCAACTGGACAACCCAAAACAATTTGTCCTTTTCGCTGACGGTCACGTCGCAGGCGTGCCAGCAGCCATGAGCGCTTCAGATTTCAGGGACGAGTATTGGCCAGGAAAATTCGAAACCGCTAATTGAACAAGGAAGTCATCGTCAGGATGACTGCTTACAATTTCAGCGCATTACAATTCCCTCATTCAGGTGCATGATCCCACTTCATGGAGGAGTCCCCTGTCTCAGCCGACCACTGCCGCAGGGTTGCCGTCAATCGTAGCAACTCCTGCTTTAATTTAGAATCAGAAGCGAGATTCTTCATCTCATCTGGATCATTCTTCAGGTCATAGAGTTCAACCTCGGGCGTCTTTCCCCCCAGTTCTTGGGGATACATCTCGCTCAAAATCCGGTATGCATCGGGAAACTGCTCTCTACCCTTCACTATCTCGCCGTAGCTTCGGTTTCCCCAAGGTTTCATATCCTTAGTATCGGCCTGTACCTGCCGCCACAATGGCGTGGACAAAGATCGTAGTATGAGCTTCCAGCGTCCGTCGAAGATCGCCCGCTCCTCCATCCCATTGATAGCCAGCTCTCCTCTATTAGAAATTTCAGCCACGATGAACTCATGTCCTTTCGCAGACTCGTCACCTGCGAGAATAGGCTTCAGCGATATACCCAGTGATTTCTGAAAAGGAGCCTCACCGATCATGTCTAGTAGGGTCGGAGCGAGATCGAGCCCACTCACCAGCGCCGCGCTTTTCACACCCCCCAACACCTCTGGCCCACTGATACTCAGTGTAACCCGAAGACCGAGATCATAGAGAGTCAATTTACCATGGGGAAATGCAGGCCCGTGATCGCCTCCCAGACAAACAATGATCGTGTTCTTATCTTGGCCAGCTTCCTTCAAGGCCGCCATCACGCCACCGATCAAGTGATCAGCCCTCTCCACTGCTGCCAGATACTCAGCCCAGTCCTGACGCACCAAAGGAGTATCTGGTAAGAATGCAGGAAGCTCAACCTCCGCGGGATTTACACGGATTTTCACCTTATCACTGTTAGGAAACGGACGGTGCGAGGCGCCTACATTGTAGAATAGAAACCACGGCTTCTGGGTTCCCGCCGCGCGTTTTAGGAAGCCGCTCACCGCGTTCTTGCTCTCGCCCTTGATGAACTCGTCGTAAGGAAACTTTTCATTGGGAGCAACGTGCAGCTTGTGAGTCACTCCCTGATAATAGCCAGCGTCTCTCAGACGCTCCACCAAAGTAGGAAACTCCGGATGGATCCGATTCCTAATATACAGTGGAGCATTTTTTTGAGTGGGCTTAAGATCTTCGGCTGACTGATGATAGTTCAGTGTATTATTCACCAAGCCGTTCATGTGGTTGGGCAAACTGGTGTAAAGCGCCGCCTTTGATGCAGAACACACCGGATACGTCACAAACGCATTCGTGAAATAAACTCCGTTTCGAGCCAACACGTCCATGTTCGGAGTCTTTAAACCAGGAGTCCCTAGAAAGCTCAGATGCGCCCCCTGATCCTCCGTCAGAATGAACAAAATATTCGGCTTCTTGACTTCTTCCGCGAAGGCAGTGGCTACGTTCAACAATAGCAATAACAGGGTTTTTCTCATTGGGATTTTTCCGAACGATCATCCAAGTGGCGGTAAGTGGGTTCATCACCTGCGAAACTGAACATCTTGGGATTCTTGGTTTCCCACCATTGATTCCATTTATCCTCAAGCTGCTTCATCTTCTCTGGATGGACTTTGGAAAGGTCATGCATTTCGGTGCGGTCGGCGGCTAGAGAAAATAGTTGCCACGGCTGACCCCAGTCGGCCACCAGTTTCCAATCCTCCACCACAATCGCCCGGTGATCCATGAGTTGAAAATAAAGTGCCTCATGCGGAGTCCTAGTTTCTCCGGAAAAAATTGGCAGTAGGGATTTTCCGGGCAGCGGAGCTAGTGGTTCCCCTGCCGAATCCTTCGGCCATTCGCTACCGGAAACATCCATCAAAGTGGCCATGATATCGATGATATGTGCCTGTTGATCGGTGATCATTCCGTGCTGTTTGATGCCGGCAGGCCAACTGGCGATAAAGGGCGAGCAGGAACCACCGTTGAACATGTTCCGCTTGTAGTGCTGGAACGGAGTGTTGCTCAAGCTCGCCCATCCGAGGCCATACTCCCAGCTAGCCCCTGGGTCGGGCAAATTGCCGCGACGACCACGATCGTAGGGACTTCCACCATTGTCGCTCATGAACATGACCAGCGTATTCTCTTCCTGTCCGAGTTCCTTTACCTTCGTCAATATCCGACCGATTGCCTGATCCATCCGATCCACCATCGCCGCATAGATCGCCATGCGTAAGTCTTCGAAATCCTTCTCTTCTTCCGTTAGAGTATCCCACGCCGGAATCGTCTCAGGCCGCGGCGGAAGCCCCCATTCCTTGTTGATGATGCCTAGATCGAGCAGCCGCTGATAGCGCTGTTCACGCAGTTTATCCCAACCAACCTTATATTTTCCACGATACTTGGCAATATCCTCCGGCCACGCCTGTATCGGCCCGTGGGGCGCGTTGAACGCGAGATACACGAAGAACGGCTTCTCCGAATTCTGCTTCTTTGATTCCTCGATGAATTGGATCGCATAGTCTGCGTTCGCATCCGTGGTGTAGAATTTTTCGCCCTCTGCCGGCTTGAACGGTTTATCGTCGAGCCGATGGGACACGCTTCCTTTGAAGTAATCACTCGCTCCACTGAGGTGCCCGAAGTAACGGTCGAACCCCCGATCCACCGGATTTCCATCAAGGTGCCACTTGCCCACAGCGAAGGTTGCATAACCGGCTGATCGCATCGCCTGCCCCATGGTGATGCCCTTCTTGATGCCGAGCCCGCAGTCCTGCCAGTATTGACCGCTAATCAACGAAGCCCGAGTGGGTTCGCATTTTGCGGAGTTATAAAACTGCTGGAAACGAAGACCGTCGGCAGCGAGTTGATCGATATTTGGCGTGGCGATTTCCCCGCCATAAGACCCGAGATCGGAAAACCCGAGATCATCCGCGAGAATGAGAATGACGTTGGGCTTGGCCGCGGCTTGAGGGATTGTTCCGCCCAAGAGACAACAAATCAGAATAATAAAATAGGTTTTCATAAATAGAAGATAGTCATGGATTCCTCGTGACCGCAGCTTCTGCCCAGGAGCGGATCTTCTCTTCGGTCACGGTCTGGTCGTAGCGGTAGTTGAAGCGACGATCCGGTGCTGCATCGCCGTTTAAGGCGAATTCGACGACATCATCATCGCTTTGCTGATTATCACCCCATTTGAAGTCAAAACGCAACTCGGGAGCGTCACCAAACAACGAACGTGGCAGGGCAAGCTCCAGCTGCTGTCCGATTACAGCATAGGAAATTCGGGCAAGCTCAGCAGTCGCGCCATTCTGGATCGAGTGAACCGATAGGCCGGAGGAATCCGGATTTGAACGGTTCACAATCAGATCATATCCGCTCCAACCCGTTTGGAAATTCTGATCTACATCGATGTAAAGTCGCATCCAGGCCTTTCCGTCTGAAGGACTAATCTCCTCTGCACAAGTCACCCGAAAGTAGACATGATCTTTGTCAGCTGAAACCTGAGCACTAACGATGTCATTGCGACCGGTCGTATTGGTATACCTCAGGTTCTTGTTCCAACCCAGATGATCACGGTGGATGGTATCGCCACGGAAATCTCGGTATTCCGGCATCACATCGTTCCAGTCGTCGAAGGAGCCGTCGATAGCGATGGGTCGAATCACAGGAACAACCGGTGGGCGTACGCCTTTGTATCGACGTACGTTTGAGACGAGCTGGTAGTAATAATTGTCGCTGTGACCTCCCATCATCGGCTCGATATCACGGCTGAACTCCTGATTGAGTTGATCCACGAAATAACCGTCACCCTCACCTAGCTTTAAGAATCCCATTTTTGCGGGCTTGTTCGGCTTTCCCCATGTCTGGCGTTGGGCGATCCATTCGTTCCACCCTGTGACGAGGATAAATGGTGGGTCGACTTGTAGCGCGCGGTTCCATTGTTGAGCAGCGTAAATGCCCTCGTCGGTTCGGAGTTGCTCTGGAGTAGGAGGAGGAGTCTTCATGTTACCTCTATGACTGCGGCCTCTGGCATTAATCGGATGCGGGGCTATGCAGACTGAAATTTGCTCGGGCTTATCGGGGGACTCGTGCCACCCAGTTTGTTGCGGAAACCAGTCGATCCAAGTCCATTTATCACGTCCGTCACCAAACCATTCCGCACTGCTCCACGCCCAAGTATGCCGAATGGTGAAATAATCCTTCATCCCTTCCGACAGGGTTTCCGGATTGGAAAGGAGGAGCGGCTTGCCCAGCCAATGAAACCACAGCTCTTTATACTTCTCGGGGGCGTAAAGTGTCTCGTAGAGCTTGGGAACTGAGACATCGGGTTTCGAATTATGGATCCCCGCGACTTTGGGAACAGGCAGTCCTTGCAGCCGCCCTTGCTCAAGGTTTTCACAAACTTTTAGCATTTGATTAGGATAAACCAATGCATTGGTCTGATCGAACAGAAGCGTATCGATACCCGCAGCTGTGAGCATAGAGCGATGCTTCGTCAGGACAAAGGGGTCTTCTATAGAGTAATATCCCATTTCTGGCTCTCCCCAAAAGTGGAAGGAAGTGGGCGGCCCCCACTTGGGGTTAGTTGGATTCTTCTCAAGGATGTGGGATTTATTGAATACGGGGAGATTGTTCTTATTGCTCACCGCTTGGTTTACCCAGAGGAAATAGAACAGGCCGACTTGACGATCCGCCCGAGGTGGGCCGACATCAGCGAAAGTCGGTAGGCTACGACCCAATGCGTCGGTGGCAACCCAGCTATCGGCAAAGACGTCGCCATCTACCTGGGCTGCGGAAGCCCGTGCCATTGAAAGAATAATGAGAATTGTTGATGAGAAACGTGGCATATAGGATAGAATGAAAAATTACTTTGGCATCGCGCTAGGCACATAGGGAACACCAGAGCCACGGTCGCCTTGCGGTTTATAATGCGGGCCAGTTTTAGTGGATTGTGGTGTGTACTCGGCCTTGCCGCTTTCCTCACGCCACCATTGCAACCAGCGCTTTTCGAGTGCCGCTACCACTTCCGGATTATTGATGGCGAGATTTTCGTTTTCAAGCGGATCAGTGGCAGTCCGAAAAAGCTCCCATCCCGAACCATCGACTTCCGCTAACGTCCACTCATCATCACGAATGGATCGGTTATCCATGAATTGGAAAAACATCGGTTGCTCGCGGCTCCATTGGCTGCCTTGAAGCATCGGCAAAAACGACTCCCCCGCAAAGATCATGTCATCCTTTAGGTCACCGTTCATATCAAGAATCGTAGGCACTACATCGACCATGTGAACCGGACTATTAGAGATACGCCCCGCTTCTCCGGTGTGCCCAGGCCACCAAGCGATAGCGCCAGTAGTAATGCCACCAGAGTGCTGGCTGATTTTGTAAAGTCGCCACGGTGTCACGCTAGCATAAGCCCAGCCGGTGCCTGGCTGGAAGTTCGAGTCAGGATCACCGGGTAGCTTCCCTCGTTTCAGCATTGGTGCATCGACTGCAGAAAATGAATCCGCGCCATTATCACTCATGAAAATTACGAGAGTATTCGAAGCCTTCCCAGTGGCCTCGAGCGTGTCCATGACGCGGCCTATGCCGGTGTCCATGCGTTCGACCATAGCGGCGTAAACGGACATCCTTAGATCCTCAAGATCGCGCTGTTCAGGTGTGAGCGAATTCCAATTAGGAAGATTCAGGGGATAGTCGGGGAGCGTAGCATTCGCGGAAACCAAGCCCATCTCCTTTTGCCTTTTGAACCTCGCCTCACGCACGGCCTGCCAGCCAGCCGCGTATTTTCCTCGGAGTTTCAGTATATCCTCCTTTGGTGCCTGTAATGGATTATGCGGAGCCTGAAAGCTGAGATAGAGGAAAAACGGATCCCCCTCCCTTCCTTTCGGTGGTGATTTGATAAACTCAATCGCGCGGTCGGCAAACGCATCACTACTGTAATAATCGGAGCCAAAATCTGTGAACGGCTTTCGATCCAGACGGTAGTCGTTCTTTCCTGTGAAATGATCCGCAAAACCTCCGAGAAATCCGAAAAAATGATCGAACCCGCGATCCATGGGATTCCCCTTCAGATGCCACTTGCCGATCAGCCCCGTGCGGTAGCCGTCATCGTGGAGCTTCTCAGAAAGCAATGGAGTCTTCTCAAATTCTGGTAACGCCCGCGGCCACCAATGGCCAGTCAACAAGGACACCCTGGAAGTAATACACATTCCTCCATTATGAAAACGGGTGATTCGAAGCCCTTCATTGGCGAGGCGGTCTAGCGCTGGAGTGGCCATTTCCCCACCATAACAACCGACATCGCTGTAGCCCATGTCATCGGCGAGAATAATGATGATATTGGGTTTGGATTCAGGCTCAGACACCGCTGGAACTTGTCCCGCGAAGAATACCCACACTGCAAAAACAATGCCCTGTTTGATTCTTTGAATAACTGGAAATTTCATGCGTTTATGGATCAAAAGTCCCAGCGTTTCGATTTTCCCTTGAGTGGTTTAAGCTCCACCCAATCGAGTTCCACCGGAGCCGAACTTGCGGGAACATAAATACGTATAATCCCGGGATCGCCGCCCTCGGGCATGGGATGACTAATTTCAGTCCACTCCCCGGCTTTCAGATTGAATTCAACTGTCTTCGCCTGCTTTTTGGCAGTGGGAGTCGGGAGCCACTCGATCTTGCCTTTACCGCCTGCCGTAGAACGCGCACGGAGGTTAACGCTCATCGCCGATTTCCCCGTGCCATAAGAAATGAACGGGGCCGCCCCCTCACCCGTGATGACGAGATTACCTTCGGATTCCACCACTTTGCACCCACGAGCATTCCATGGTGATAGGCTACCTGCGGTCGCTCCAGGGCGGTAAGCGGGATTTGGCTTGGGCACCACAGCGTCGGTGTCGGAAAGAAATGCGTCAATCATGGTATCGAGCGCTTTTACTCTCTCAGGTTGCTCAGTTGAAAGATCGTGAGATTCACCAATGTCATTAGCGAGATTGTAGAGGCGATAGGCATGAGTGCCGTTTTCCCCTTCATAAAAAAGACGGATGAGCTTCCATTCGTCCGTCGTCACAGTGACGGAAGGCGGCAAGGTATCCGGCACGCCCGGGCTGTGTGGGAAAAAGCTGAAGATTGCATTGCGTTCGAGCGGCTTACCCTGGAGTGCAGGAGTAATGTCCACCCCGTCGAAAATCTGTCCAGGCTGTGGCTTCAAATCTAACAACCCAAGGAAAGTTGGATAGAAATCCGTGCTATCCACAATCGTAGCGCTACGGCTTCCGGGATCGGTGACCTTCGGCCAACTGACAATACACGGCACCCGCGTCCCGCCTTCGTAAGCCGTCGCCTTACCACCCCTCAGCGGAGCGTTACTGGTAGGAGTAGTGCCATCCACCTCGTTATACATGTTCCCGCCATTGTCTGAAAAAAATACGATGGCCGTGCGATCAGCAATTCCCAAGCGGTCGATGGCGTCGAGGATTTTCCCGATGTTATCATCCATGGACTCGATCATCGCTGCATAGGTGGGGCTGCGCTGCGGATCGTCCGGATTTACACGTGCGCGGTGTTTTTCAATGAGCGACTGCTTCGCATCGAAAGGCGCATGCACGGAGAACTGCCAGTAGTTGAGAAAGAACGGCTCATCCTTGTTTGCCTCCATCCACGCCACAGCTTCGTCACCCATCCTGTCTTCGATGTGCTCTTCAGGCGTGCGCTCTACAAAGTCTTTATATTTCCATGGAGCCACAAACCCGCCGGATGGCCCTGGCCCATTGGTGTGAGGAAGATCGACATCGAAACCATGCTCAAGTGGAGAAAAAGGCTCCGCTCCGAGATGCCATTTCCCGAAGTGCGCGGTCGCATAGCCCGCCCCCTTGAGCGCCTCAGCCATCGTGAAATACTCGGTATCAAAACGGGTCGCACTCAGGCATTGCAGCGCTTTCTTGTGCGCCGGAGCCGTGGCTTGCAGTGATGCCTTCAACTTTACTTCAGGTAGGTGGCAGTTCGGCGCAGTAATTCCGATCCGGGCTGGATTCTGCCCGGTCAAAAGGCTCGCCCGTGTTGGCGAGCAAAGCGGACTAGCCGAATAAGCACGGGAGAAAACCATCCCGCGTTTTGCAAGACGCTCAAGATGCGGCGTCTGATAGAATTCCGTAGTGCCATACAAAGTCGTATCACTCCACCCAAGATCATCGGCAAGAATGAAGACGATATTCATTGGAGGTGGATCCGCCGATGCGAGCTCACCCCCATACAAGGAAATCAATCCGCAGGCCGAGACTGCAAATTTAAGAAAGAAGTTAGATTTTATCATCACGAGTTTACTGACAACACAATAGCCAGTCCTGTCCATGCGCCTTGTACATGGCGTTTTGAGTTATTCAGAAATAAAACGATGAACTCTGGGTTATTTTTATCAGCATAGTTTGAGCGGATGCATCACCACTTCAACCACCGAGATGGTTTCAGGGGAAATTCACCCGTAAGGGTGATATTAGCTCTGTTCGGCAATGCCAAGTCACCAAGAAAGCCGAAGAATAGCACCACAGAATAAATCACAACTCACTTATTTTTAGTGAGTTACAAATCTCATTTAAGCCTACTAACAGAACCCAATCTACCAGTAAGCAGACTATTAACGGCATAATCAATCTGGACACCAAGTAGTGGCTATCCACGTTATGGCACTCCTGACACCAGCCGCAGAAAACGACAATCTGCGGCATAAAACCTCACTTTTCTGTTATGAAGCACCTTTTGATTTTTATGCTCCTCGCCTTCCCCTTGCATGCCAGCGAGATCGTCCCATCGGATCTCACCTCTGAGTATCACCAGAATCCGCTAGCTATTGGCACCACGCATCCACGTCTTGCTTGGAAACTACAAGCCAGCGATCCTAACGTGCGCGACCTCATTCAGACCGCCTACGAAATCCAAGCTGCTCGTGAAGCAGATGGCTTCACTAAGCCTTTGCTCTGGACCACCGGCAAAGTCGTCTCATCCGCCACCTCCCAGATCGAATGGAAGAATGACGATCTGAAATCCCATGACCGCATCGTATGGCGTGTGCGCGTTTGGGATGGCAAGGACGCCGTATCGGAATGGAGCTTGCCCGCCACCTTCGGAATCGGCCTGCTGAAGCCTGAGGATTGGGCAGCACTCTGGATCAGCTCGAAGGAAGATCAGGCCTTCACGACCACCGAAAACGTGCAAAACTTCGTCGGAGACCCCGAACGCGGCACGCTGCACCTCACTCCAGCGAAGGTTTTCCGCAAAGAATTCCAGACATCACCCGTCGTCCGCGCTACCCTGCACGGCACGGCTCTTGGAGTCTACAACGTCGAAATCAACGGCAAGCGGGTTTCCGACGAAATACTCGCTCCGGGCTGGTCTGCCTACCAGAAGCGCATTCACAGCCAGACCTATGATGTCACGTCTCTCGTTCAAGATGGTGGCAACGCGATCGGCGCAACCCTCGCTGATGGATGGTATTCCGGCTATGTCGCCTACGGACTTCTCACACTACAGGAAGGTATGGTTCCAGGAATCAACGGCAGATACTACTACGGCATTTCCAATGCCATCCGCCTCCAACTCGAACTTGAAAGAGCCGATGGCACCCGCGAGACGATCATCACAGATCCATCGTGGAAAGTCTCTACCGGCCCCATTACCGAAAGCGATATCCTGATGGGAGAATCCTACGATGCCCGCAAGGAAATGCCCGGCTGGTCTTCCCCCAGCTTTGACGACTCCAAGTGGGAATCGTCCGTTTGTAAAACCGGCACCGACTCCATCGTCGAGCCCCACCCAGGCGTGCCTGTCAGAGCTATCGAGGAAATGGTTCCCAAGACCGTGAATGAGATCAAGCCAGGCGCCTTCATCTTCGATCTTGGCCAGAACATCTCCGGTGTCGTTCGCCTAAAGGTCAAAGGAAATGCTGGAGATAAAGTAACCATCCGGTATGCCGAGGTGCTGCATAATGACGGTCGTCTCAGCACTGAAAACCTACGCTGCGCCAGAGCTGTCGATACCTACATCTTGAAGGGCGACCCCGAAGGAGAGACTTGGACGCCGGAATTTACCTACCACGGTTTCCAATACGTCGAGCTCACCGGTTTCCCCGGCACTCCCGGCCTCGATGCGGTCACAGGAATTGTTATCCACTCAGATACACTTCTCCACGGCACCTTCGAGTGTTCCGACCCGATGCTCAACCGTCTCTATCAGAACATGGTATGGACTCAGCGCGCCAATTTCTTCGAAATGCCAACCGACTGCCCGCAGCGCGATGAGCGCATGGGCTGGACGGGCGACGCGCAGATCTACGTTCGCGCTGCGACGTTTAATGCAGACATCGCATCTTTCTACGTCAAATGGCTACGCGACCTCAACGACGACCAATGGGACTACGGTGCATACCCCGCATACGCACCGCGTCCTCTCGCACGCCCCAACGAACACCACGCCGCAGGCTGGATGGATGCAGGGGTGATTTGCCCGTGGACTATCTGGCAGGTCTATGGCGATACCCGCGTCATCACCGAACATTGGCGAAAGATGAACGATTTCATGGACTGGCGGAAGAAACGTGATCCTGATCTCAAGGGCGCAGTGGATGACTGTGGCTTCGGCGACTGGCTTTCGCTCGGAAAAGTCGAAACCCCCATTCCTTTCATCGATCTCGCCTATCACGCCTACGATGCGCAACTCATGGCGGAAATGGCGGTAGCCATCGGAAACCAAGCGGACGCGAATAAATACAAAGCACATGCCACCAAAGTCCGAGAAGCGTTTGTAAAAGCTTATCTCAAGCCAGACGGAAAACTAGGTATCCACAATCAAACCGCCTACGCGATGTCCCTTTTCTTCGATCTGATTCCAGAAGAACAGCGCTCCGCCGCCGCCTCACATCTTAGCACATTGATTAAAGAGAATGGCGACAAAATGACCACCGGATTCCTCGGCACCCGTCCACTACTTCCCGCTCTATCATTCAATGGACATCATGATGTAGCAGGCATACTCATGCAACAGCGCGAGTATCCAAGCTGGGGCTACGAGGTGGATAATGGAGCCACCACAATCTGGGAGCGTTGGAATTCCTACATCAAGGGCAAAGGCGTCCACGAGCCGACCATGAACTCATTTTCCCACTACGCCTTCGGAGCTGTTTGCGAATGGATGATGGCAGATCTCGCCGGAATCGACCGCGCAGCGCCGGGCTTTGATCGGGTCAAAATCGCCCCGCGCCCCACCGGAACCATCACCCACGCCTCAGCCTCCACTGAGACCCGCCATGGCAAACTCGCCTGCTCATGGAAAATTGAGGATGGAAAGTTTACCGCCGAAGTCATCGTCCCACCAAACACCACCGCCGAGGTCACCCTACCGGTGACGGGCGAAATCAGTGAGGGGGGAGTAAGCCCCGAGGGACGCCCGGGAATTCGCAACATCAATGGCAATCAACTCGAATTGGGCTCGGGCACCTATCACTTCAGCGGGCTCCGCTAATCTACCTGCTCCACACCATCCGTGAACCCGATAGCGGACTTGATGGAGTTCCCACGCAATCCCCCTCCCCATGCGTGTCATGAAATCATGAAGTCGGGCGAAACGTCGTTCAACTCTCAACCAATCGTTGTTTAACTCGCAGCCGCATTGCCAAGTCCCTGAAAAGTGACCGGACAGCTTCAGAAGAATAAAAAATCCCGAGGCCTTTCAGCGTCGGGATTCTTTATTCCATAAGGAAGTGCTCGAAAGAGGAATCGAACCTCCACGGGCTTGCGCCCACTAGATCCTTAGTCTAGCGCGTCTACCAATTCCGCCATCCGAGCTTTGGACTTCCGGTTAGGGTGGGCGCAGGAAATAGGGTTATGGCGGATTCTTTGCAAGAGAATCTTTGAAAAAATTACACGAATCGCACACTTGTTCTCTTTAGGTGATATTTCGCGACTCGAAAATCCCATTGTCATACGTCCTCGGATTAGTTACTGTCGGCAAATATCAGTTCATTCATGATTTTCTTGCGCAAAAAATCCAAATTTCCCGCGCGGATCGCTTTGATCCTATCCATCTTTCTGATGGTGCCGATTTCTTCCGTTCCAGCAGTTGCAGAGTCTTCAAATAATGGCTGGGACATCATCGAAGTGGGAGGCCGCGACTATGTTTCCGTCCTGAGCCTCAAGAGCTTCTACGGCTTTACGAAACTGACTCGCACGGGTAAGAACGTCGTCCTCGAGAACGACAAAGTTGAGATCAAACTCGCCGTCGGCGGGAACGAGTGCCTGATGAACAACGTGAAATTCGTTTTTTCTAATTCCGTGATCACTTCCGGAAACGGTGTTTATGTATCACGCATGGATCTGGCCAAGCTCATCGATCCCGTCTTGCGCCCAAACTTCATCCGTAATGCCGGTGATTTCCGCACCGTGATTCTCGATGCCGGTCACGGCGGAAAAGATCCAGGAGCCACCAACCCCATCGGCACAGAAGCGAACTACAACGTAAAACTCGCGATCCGTCTCAAGAAAATGCTCGAAGCCAAGGGCTTCAAAGTAAAAATGATTCGGGATACAGACCGCTACTATTCTCTTCAGGAACGCGTCAACATCGCCAACAGCGTCGAAGAGAACGCCATTTTCGTGAGCTTGCATTTTAACTCTGGAGACAGATCATCTGCTCGAGGTATAGAAACTTTCACCCTCTCCCCTCCGGGAGTTTCCCACTACGGCAGCAGCCTCAAAGCGAGCGACGCGCAGACAAAAACCGGCAACGAGCACGACTCGGCAAACATCGCCCTAGCCACCGCTATTCATGGCTCCATCCTCCGCCGCCTCGGCACCAACACCCTAGACCGCGGAATCAAGCGCGCCCGTTTCAGCGTCCTTTCAGGAGTGAAACATCCAGCAGTTCTTTTCGAAGGCGGCTTCATGAGCCACCCCTACGAGGCACGGCTCATCGCCAACGAATCCTATCAGGCCGCGATCGCAGCAGGCATGGTGGATGCCATCGTCCGTTATCGCTTCGCTGTTGGCAAAAAGCCGGTAGCCAAGCAGTAAATAGATCCGACTCAGGGCAGTCGGTTCACATCCTTGTAGTAGATGTAGGAAGCTGGTTCGTCGCCCATCGCCACGAACCACTGCGGGCAATACGCCGCCATCCAGATCACATCACCAGCTTTCACCGGATAGTGCTTATCTTCCAAACGGTAAACGCCTTGCCCCGAAAGCATCTTGAGGCCGTGCTCCATGATGTGTGTTTCCACGAAGGGCAGCGTCGCCCCCGGCTGATAGGTGAAAATGTTAACCGCTAGGTCAAATCGATCATCCATTGGCAATAATGTCTGCAGGATCGCCTTCTTGTTCCCAAGAAAAGGCTCACCCACCACATCCCTCGCAGATCCCGTCACCATCTCCGCCTTTTTAAGCCTCGAAATCGCCTGATATTCCTTTCGGAAAAGGGTCACCCGCGATCCTTTCAAACCCTTCAGCAGAACCTTAGTCCCTGCAGGCACATACATAAAATCCTTCTCACTATACTGCTTACTTCCCAGATCTATCGAGCCATTCTCAACATAAAACACATGTTCATTCCCATCTGCAGGAAACACGGCCTTACCTCCATCTTCATCAAAAACCACCGTCATCTGAGTCACCCGCGATCCCATCGCTGGGGACAAGTGCACGAACGCCGTCGCCTTTTCCCATCCCGGGAAAACACTGGGCACATAGCCATCCTCAGCTATCAGCGCATGCCTCACTCCTACAAAAGTCCTCGTCGTTCCGAACAGTTCCATCACCACAAACACTAACCAACCGGCCGCAAAAAGCGACCTCTTGTTTCATCCGTGATCCGCTCCCCGCGAAGCCACGTCCCACTGACCTTCCACTTCTGCACGATACCCGTGTAAGCGGAAATCGCATGCCGATACATCAAGTCATCCTCCATGATTTCTCCGCCGCCCTCTTCCATCAGGAAAAAATCTGCATCTTCCCCCACTCCAATACCGCAGCCCTTTACCCCGAATCTGCGAAAAACATTCTCCCGCCACTTTTCCGAAAGCCCCTCCAGATCCATCCCGCGATCCATCGCCCCATCACATACCAGGGGCAACCCATGTTGGCACCCCGCGATCCCGCCCCACATCGCAAACACATCCTCCCCCACCTTCATCCCCGGCGGTGAAGGCGAGTGATCCGAGCCAATCGTCTTGACCAAATCAAGCGCACCCCACAATCCATCCACCACTGCCCGACTCCTTAGCGGAGGCGCACACTTAGCATACGGCCCGATACGCAACGCCATCAATTCATCCAGAATCAGATAATGCGGACAAGTCTCCGCCGTCACATCCACCCCCCGCCTTCGCCCCTCCGCAATCAACTCCAAGCAATCCAGATGCGTCACATGCACCACATGCAGCTTCGCCCCAGCTTCACCTGCCAGCTCCATCGCGATCCGTATCGCCGCCAACTCCGCCTCCACCGGCCTAGAGTCGCACCACTGACGCATCCCTTCGGAAATATCCGCTGCCTTACCCCGAGGAAACTTCGCCGCATGTTCCGCGATCACCCTCTCGTCCTCCGCATGCACACCCACCACCAGCCCGCGCTGCGCCGCCACCTTCATACCCGCCGCAAGCACGGCACGCCCCGCCTTCCCAAATTCCTCCAGCCCACTCCCACACATAAACGCCTTGAATCCAATCACTCCCTCATCCGCCATCTCTAACAAAGTCTCTAGCGAATCCGGAGTCAACCCACCCCATATCCCGAAATCCGTCCGCGACTTCTCCTCACACAATCTCCGTTTCTCCCTCACCCCAGCGCCATCCAGCACCGGCGGTGTAGAATTCAAAGGCATATCGAAAAACGCCGTCCCACCACCTGCAGCCAAGGCACGCGAGCCCGTCTCTAGCCCCTCCCAACCCGCCCGACCCGGCTCATTGAAATGCACATGCGCATCCACCACTCCTGGCAACAGGATCTTCCCCCGTCCATCCACTTCCTCACCAAACCCAGCTCCAAGCCCTTCGCTAATCGCCACCCACTTCCCTCCGGATACCGCGGCATCCACCACACGTTTCCCGAACAAACCAACCTCCCGGATCATAAAATCCTTCACTGCACCCTCCTTTTCAAAAACTCCACCATCACATCGATCCCCGCCTCGATATCCCCCGCCTCCGCAAACTCATCCGGATGATGGCTCAGCCCCGCCCTGCACCTCACGAAAATCATCCCCACGGGCATCACTCGCGACATCATCACCCCGTCGTGCCCAGCCCCGCTTCCTAGCACCCGCGCTGTCCCCGTCACCTTCTCCGCAGATTTCACCAGATCCGCCACCATCCCCTCATCACACGGCACCGCCCCATTCACCTGCACCACCTCCCATTTCAGCTCCAGCTCTCTCGACTTAGAAATCTCCGCAAATCGCCCTTTCAGCACTCCCAGCCCCGACTCCAATAAATCATTCTCCGCACACCTCACATCCAGCGTAAAATTACAGGTCTGGGCGATCCCATTACTCGCCCCCGGCAGCACCTTCATCACCCCCACCGTAGCCACCATCCCATCATTTTCCCGAGCAAAACCCTCCGCCGCCAACACGCACTCCGCCGCCCCTGCAAGCGCATCCCTGCGCAAATTCATCGGCGTCGTCCCTGCATGATCCGCCAGACCTTCCACCGAAACACGCAGCCTCGCCTGCGCGAAAATCCCACTCACCACCGCGACGGACTCACCCGCCTCCTCCAGCACACGCCCCTGCTCGATATGCAGCTCCAGATACCCAGCCGCATTCGTTTCATCATAGGAAAACACCTCCGCACACTCATGCCACCCCTCCTGGGAAATTACCTCCTCCACCGTCAGTCCACCCTCATCCTTCACCGCCAGCATCCCCGCATCCAGCGCCCCGATCACACCCGCGCTCCCAAGATACGTGCTCTGAAACCTCACACCCTCCTCATCCGAGAATCCCAGCACATGCACAGGAAACGGCAACTCCACCCCCTCCACCTTCAGCTGCTCCAACGCCCCCAGCGCCGCAATTACCCCCAGCGCCCCATCGTATTTCCCGCCATTGATCACCGTGTCGATATGCGACCCGATCAAAACCGCTTTTCCCTCCGCAGATCCCGCCAAAAAACCCCTCACCGTCCCCCCCGCATCATGCGCCGCATCCATACCCAGCTCCCGCATCCAGCCCATCACCCGCTCCCCGGCCTCTCGGTTCGCCGTTGAAAGAAACGTCCGTTGCAAATATTCCGCAGAATCCGAAATTCCGCCAAGTTCATCCACCCTCGCCAGCACCCGTTTCAAAACCTCGACTTCCATATCAGCTTCCCCGGTAAGTGCTATAAGCCCACGGCGTACAAACCAAAGGCACATGATACTTCCCTCCCACCTTCATCTCGAACCTTATCACCGCCTCCCTAAAAATCCCCTCCTCATACCCCTTCCTCGAAAAATACTCACCCACCGCGAAAACTAGATCATACACCCCCTCCCCATCCTCCACCAACGGAGCATCCAACCGCCCATCCCCATTCGTCACCCCACGCCCCACCTCCGCACCATCCTGCAGAAGCCTCACCAAAACCCCGTACCCCGGCTTACCCGATACCGTATCCAACACATGCGTCGTCAGCTTTCCCATAGTTTCTACTCTCTCACCTCCACGCCCACCTTCCAGCACAATCCATTCCCGAAACCCCAAGAAAGGAACCGCGATTCCAAAATCGCGACAACCTCAGCCCATCAGCCCAGTCTTCCCTGAAAACTGAAAACTGAAAACTAGCACCCCAGCAAACTCCAGACACTAGAGCTTAGCGACAAGCATTCATCTTCCTTGAAGTTTAACGTTTGAAATTTAAAGTTTCTCCAGTGCTCACCCTCCTAAAAATCCGCAATCTCGCCCTCGTTGACGAACTCGCATGGGAGCTAGGCTCCGGCCTCATCTCCGTCACCGGCGAAACCGGAGCCGGAAAATCCGTCATCGTCGGTGCCCTCAAAATGATCCTCGGCGAGCGTGCCGACAAAGGCCTCATCCGTACCGGCGAGGAAACCTGCACCATCGAATCCGTCTTCGACCTCAAAGATCCCTCCGAAATCAACGCCATCCTCGAAGAAGGTGGCCTCGAAGCCTGCGATGACACCCAGATCATCATCCGCCGCTCCATCGGCACCACCGCGAACCGCCAGTTCATCAACGACTCCCCCGTCACCCTCACTCTTTTGAAAAAAGTCGGCGAACGCCTCGTCGATCTACACGGCCCGCACGATCACCAATCCCTCCTCTCCCAAGAGCGCCAGCTCGCCATGCTCGACGCCTACGCCGCCAACGAGCCACTACTCACCACCTACCGCCACGCCTACCGCACCTGGCGCGAAAAATCACAGGAACTCGAGGAAATCCAGAACGCCTCCGACGCCTCCGAGCAGGAACTCGAACTCCTCCGCTACCAGCTCGACGAAATCGAATCCGCCAACCTCACCCCAGACGACGGCGACGACCTCCAAGAGCGCTACCACAGATCCAGTAATTCCACCCGCCTCGTCGAACTCGCCGCCCAAGCCGTTTCCGCACTCTCATCAGACGACGGCATCCTCTCCCACATCTCCGATCTCCAGAAAGTCACCCGCGATCTAGAAAAACTCGACCCCTCCCTCACCGAGAAACTCACCTCCCTCGAAACCGCCTCCATCGAACTCCAGGATCTCGAAGCCACCCTCACCGACTACGCCGAAGAACTCGACATCGACCCCTCGGAAGCCGCCACCATCGAGGAACGCGTCAACCTCGTCGAATCACTCAAGCGCAAATACGGCCCATCCATCGAGGACATCATTTCCCGCCAGGAAACGATTTCCACCCGCCTCGACAACATCGACAACCGCTCCGAGAAAATCGAAGCCCTCACCGCCGCCCTCGCCGAGTCCCGCAAAGAACTTGAAACCATCGCGAGAAAACTCACCACCCAGCGCAAGAAATCCGCACCCAAGCTCGCCAAAGAAATCGCCTCCCAGCTCAAGGAACTCGGCTTCAAACAATCTTCCTTCGAAGTGGATCTCACCACCGTGAAAGACCCCACCCTACACGGCCTCGAATCCTGCAACTTCCTCTTCGGCCCCAACCCCGGCGAGCCCCTCCACCCCCTCCGCCAAATCGCCTCCTCCGGAGAAATTTCCCGCGTCATGCTCGCAGTCAAATCCTCCCTCGCAGAGCAAGACGCCACCCCCCTTATGGTCTTCGATGAGATCGATGCCAACGTCGGCGGAGAAATCGCCAAAGCCGTCGGCAAAAAAATGGCGCTCCTCGGCCAGCTTCACCAAGTCATCGCCATCACTCACTTCCCTCAGGTAGCCGCCATCGCCGCCCACCACTTCGTCGTCGAAAAAGAAGTCGCCTCCGGCCGCACACGCTCCAAGCTCTACCCCGTAGAAGGCGAAAAACGCATCAACGAACTCGTCCGCATGCTAGGCGGCGGCGGCCAACAAGCCCGCGCCATGGCCGCCTCACTCCTCGAAGGTTAGCATACTGTAGAATTCGTCCTAAACCACGGATGGAACGGATCTACACGGATAAGAATTAAAAGCTAAAAAGACTATTTCCAGAACTCCAGTCATATCCGTGAAAATCCGTTTCATCCGTGGTTAAAATAGTATCCATGCAAGACACCCAACTCCTCCACCGCGAGCTTTCCGAATCAATTATCGGAGCCGCAATGCAGGTTCTGAACACACTGAAGCCAGGCCTCAGCGAGAAAGCCTACGAAAATGCTCTAGTAATCGAGCTAAAAAAGCGCGGCCACCAAGTCGAACAGCAACGCCGTTTTGACGTAAGATACCAAGGACATTTAGTCGATACCCTCATCCCAGATCTTCTCGTAAATGATTCAGTAATCGTTGACCCCAAAGTCGCCTCGTCATTCACCGAGACCCATCACGCCCAAATGATGGGCTATCTTGCAATCACTGGATTCCGCCTAGCTATCCTCATCAATTTCAAATTCGCCGACCTAAAATGGAAACGAGTCATCCGATAATCGGAAATCATTTCTTATCCGTGTAAATCCGTTCCATCCGTGGTCAGAATTCTTCCCACTTAAGCTCAGTCGCTAACCAGCTCTAAAATTTTGAAAATCGCCTTCATCGCCACCGGAGACATCGCCCTCCCAACCTTCCGCCACCTCATCGAGCACGGCCCCAAGCCATGCCTACTCATCACCCAGCCCGACAAACCCGTCGGCCGCAGCCAGAGTTCCACCGTTCCCCCGGAAATCAAAACCGTCGCACTAGCCCACGGCATCCCCGTCTGGCAGCCGGAAAAAATCGGAGAAATCGCCGATGAACTCACCGACCTCGTTCCTGAATTCATCGTCGTCATGGCCTACGGACAAATCATCGGAAAAGCCGTCCGCAAAGCCGCCAAAAAAGCCATCATCAACCTCCACGCCTCCATCCTCCCGAAATACCGCGGAGCCTCCTGCATCCAATCCGCCATCGCCAACGGCGACCCCGAAACCGGCATCACCATCATGCACGTCATCCGCGAGCTCGATGCAGGCGACATCATCTCGGTGAAAAAATTTCCCATCGGTGAAACCGAAACCGCCGGAGAACTCCACGACCGCCTCGCCGACATCGGCCCCGCAGCCCTCTCCGAAGCCTTGGAAATCCTTTCCGAAGATCCAAACGCAGGCACCCCACAAAACCCAGAAGAAGTCACCTACGCCCCAAAACTCCTCCGCGAACACGGCCGCTTGGACTTCACTCAATCAGCCTCATCCATCGAACGTAAAATCCGCGCCTACCACCCATGGCCAGGCACATTCACGGAAGTCTCCATCAAAGAAAAAAACAAACGCCTCAAGATCTTCCCTCCTATTTCCATAGTAGATCAATCTCTTCCTTCCGGAGAACTAATCGTCCACGAAGGACAGCTCCTCATCGGCTGCGGCGAGCAATCCCTCGCCCTCACCCAAGTCCAACCCGAAGGCTCCAAGCAAATGCCCGCCACCGCCTTCGCCAACAGCCTGTAGAGAAAGCTACTCTTCCACCCACGGCATGCTCTCATGACGCACCTGAAGAATCGTCACCATGGCAGCAGCTTCATCCACCGAATAAAGAACCCTCCACCCAGGCTTGCCCTTCCACGGACGGAAGCGTTTCTGCCGAATTTTCACTTCCATCTGCCAGTCAGCATTTTCAGGAGCAAAACCATTTTTCTCTGGATGCAAAGCCAGTCCTTCCAAGGCCGCCTTCAAAGAAACCATCCAAAAATCCGCAAGTTCATCCCCGGCATTTTCCTCCAACCAGATCTGTTGCTTCTCGATCGACTCAAACGCCTCAGAACTCAGAGAATACTGAAACTTCATTTCCGCGATTTACGACGAATTCCCGTTCGCTTTTCCAGTTTCTCAAATGCCTCTTCCGCAGGAATGCCCCTCTCCCCGGCCGCATAAGCCTCCACAGCCTTTCGCAACTGAAGATCCAGCCTCCGCTCCTCCGCCTCGTAAACCAGTTTCTCAAAAGCCTCCGGCGATAACACCACCGCCGCCGCCTTCCCATTCTGCGTGAGAATCCGAGGCCGCCCGCACTCCGCAATCTCCTGAGTGTGCTTCTTCGTGTTTCTCGCAAAATCCGTAAGACTGACCGTATCTTCCCTAAGCTTCATTCTCATACGCTACAATAAACACATAATCATGTGCTCAGGAAGGATGAAATGCTACCCCACATTCAGCGTCTCCAAAGCCTTCTTCATCTTCCCAAGCCCCTCCAACATTCGCGATCTCGGGCAAGCAAAGTTAAACCTCACCCATCCCGACCAGCCGAACGGCGCGCCATCGGAAAGAAACAGCCCGGCCTTTTCCTCGAAAAACTTCGCTGGATTCGGAACACCCAGCTTACGCGCATCGATCCACGCTAGATACGTCACTTCCGGTGCATGTATCGAAAGCCCCTCGCATTCCCCATTCACAAAGCGCACCAGCTCATCACGATTCGATTTCAGATACGCAATCAGCTCTTCCCTCCACGGCTCGCCATCTTTGTAGGCCGCCTCTGCAGCGTAGTATGACAGTGCATTGATCTCCGCCAAGGTGTGCCCCCTCGCAGCAAGGAACTTCCTCCGCAACGAATCATCAGGAATCATCGCAAACGCATATCCAAGCCCCGCGATGTTCCAGGTCTTGCTCGGTGAAAACAGCGCCACCACCAGTTTCTGAAAACGCTCTGGAAGATTCAGCGCGGAATAATGCTTCAGCCCCTCATCGAGGATCAGGTCACAATGGATCTCATCGGAAACAAGCACCAGATCATGCCTCTCACAAAACTCAGCCAGCTTGATCATTTCCTCCTCACTGAAAACTCGCCCCAGCGGATTCTGCGGATTGCACAGCAGGAAAATCCTCGTCTTCTCCGTCACCGTTTTCTCCATCGCGTCCCAATCGAACTCCCAGCGTCCGTTCGCAAAAACATGATCCACGGTCAGCAGCTTCGCCCCCGCGTCCTTGTGTACATTCAGGAACGGATAATACACCGGCGTGCAGGTCAGGATTTCCTCACCCTCCTTGCAATACGCCCGCGCCGCCAGCGAAAGCGCCGGAACCAAGCCACCGAGATGTGTTAGATGATCCTCATTTAAAGAAACACCACGGTAATCCTTGAAATAGGCGCGTATCGTATCCGTCAGCCCATCATGCGCCATCGCATAACCAAAAACCCCATGATCCACCCGCTCATGCAGCGCCTTCAGGATACACGGAGCCGATACGAAATCCATGTCCGCCACCCAGAAAGGATCCAGCTCCGGCCTGCGGTCGAACTTGATGCACCCCGTCCCTTTCCTCTCCAATACCGTATCAAAATCAAATGCCATGTCCCCGTGAAACTGCCGCCCTCCGCCACGCTTTGCAACCGCGAAGCTATAGGCATCACCCTTCCACCTTCACATCCGGAATATGCCCGAAGGCGATCTTCGGTTGTGCCGTATCCAACGCCCCATGTGCCCCGCCCAAATACAGCGCCTGCTTGCCGAATTTCCCCGTGATCCCATCCATCGTCTTATTCAGCTGCGCGATGCGACCACATGCCTCCCGATCAAACAACGACGGCGTGTATTGTTTCTCCTCCACCAATCTCCCCAGCACGATATTCGCCTTCGCCACGCCCTCCCTCTGATGCGGCCGCTCTTTCCACAGCCCTTTGATCATCTGCGTCAAGAAAAGCGAATCCGCCGTCCCGGCAAATACAACCCCTCCCGACCACCTTTGGTGATTCGTGAAACTCAGCGAAAGCTCGAGCGTCTCCGCCAACAGCCCATGGGTTCTCATACGTAGCGCTGCTTTCTGCACCAGCCGGTGAATCACCGGCAACGCACGTGCCGGTGCTCGAAATTCCGGAGGCAACACATGCCCGTGACCGATAGATTTCTTCGTCGGGTCAGAATCATAATCCTCCGTCACCTCACCCCGCAGCCGATGCCAAAGTCGCTTTCCCTCCACGCCTCCCCATATCCCTTTCAGCAACTGCTTCGGTGCCACACATAGCTGCTCCACCGTATGAATCCCGTGCGAGTGCAGCCGCAGCTCCATATTCGTGCCGATTCCATGCAGATCCCCCAAGGAAAGCCCATGCAACACCTCCGGCAGATCCTCCGAGCGTATCACCATAAACCCATCCGGCTTCTTCATCTTCGAAGCGGTCTTCGCCAACCACCCATTCGGCGCGATCCCAATCGAGCACTTCACCGCCGGACTCAGCTCAGCCGCCAATTTCCCTTTGATCCCGGCACCCAGCGCCTCCACCGCCTCCTGCGTGCGCAAATTCGTCGGCAGCCAGCAAACCATTTCATCAATCGAAAGCACATGATCCACATGGATGCAGGACTCCACGATTTCCACGATCTTGTGATGAACCTCCACATAAAGCGGAGGCCGCGCGTGCAGAATGCGTATCCCCGGACACATCACCCGCGCATCCGAGACACGCGTCCCCGTCTTCACCCCGAAAGCCTTCGCCTCATAACTCGCCGCAATACAGCTCGTGCTCTCCACCAGCATCGGCGCCACCGCCACCGGCAGCCCCCTCAACTCCGGCGCAAAATGCTGCTCCACGGACGCGAAATAGCTGTCCATATCCAGAAATAGCGAGCGGAGCGGATGACTCATTGGTGAAATATAACTACTCATTAGAACAGTATTTAGCAACGCGCAAATTCCCTCAATTTTCGGAAAATCCACCACAGGCATTTTCATTTCCCGGAAAACCTCTCAACATCCTCCCAATGAATCACCCCTTCTCCAACATCGGCCAATCCCTCGCAGGCGGCAGCGGCATCGGCGAGCTCATGGACGATCTCGGCCAAGCCCTCGCCCACGGCGGCCCGAACCTCAAAATGCTCGGCGGCGGCCAACCAGCCCAGATCCCGGAGATCAATGCGATCTGGCAAAACCGCCTCAGCGAAATCTCCCTCGACGACAACGCCACCCGCCGCCTCCTCACCACCTACGATCCCCCCCAGGGAAATCCCGACTTCATCGCCGCCGTTGCCGACCTCCTCCGCGACTCATTCGGTTGGGACGTTTCCTCGGAAAACATCGCCCTCACCAGCGGCGGGCAGACCGCGTTTTTCTACCTCTTCAATCTTCTCGCCGGGGAAATGCCAGACGGCAGCCACCGCAAGATCCTCTTCCCCATCGTCCCAGAATACATCGGCTACGCCGCTCAAGGACTCGACAAGGAAATGTTCCGCGCCTTCCGCCCGGAGATCGAACACACCGCCCCGCACGAGTTCAAATACCACGTCGATTTCGAACACCTCCGCGTCGATGACGATGTCGCCGCCATCTGCGTTTCACGCCCGACAAACCCAACCGGAAACGTACTCGAAGACAAAGAAGTCCGCCAGCTTTCAGAAATCGCCAAGCGCAAAGGCATCCCTCTCATCATCGACAACGCCTACGGAGCCCCCTTCCCCGGCATCATTTTCACCGATGCGAAACCTTTCTTCGAAAACCACGTCATCCTCACCCTCAGCCTCTCAAAACTCGGCCTCCCCGCCACACGCACCGGCATCGTCGTCGCCTCCCCGGAGATCATCCGCGCCATTTCCTCGATGACCGCCATCACCGGCCTCGCCAATCCCGGCAGCGGCCAGCAGCTCACCCTGCCCCTCATCCGCAGCGGGGAAATCCTCTCCCTCAGCGAAAACGTCATCCGCCCCTTTTACCTCCAGAAATCCAAAGTCGCCCAAGCCGCCGCCCTCGAAATCTTCGGCGAGCGCTTCCCATGGCACATGCACCGCAGCGAGGGCGCCCTCTTCCTCTGGCTCTGGTTCCCCGACCTCCCCGTCACCTCCGCCGAGCTCTACCAACGCCTCAAAGCCCGCGAAGTCCTCGTCATCCCCGGCAACCACTTCTTCTTCGGCTGCGACGATAACGACTGGCGTCACCGCCACGAATGCATCCGCGTCTCCTTCGCCATGGAGGAAAGCACGGTCCGCGACGGCCTAGAAATCATCGGCGAAGAAGTCGCCACAATATGGAGCGCGGCTTTGTAAACCGCTATCTCACGCTCCGCTCACCCCGTCACTCCGCCAGCTTAATCACCAGCTGTCCCCTCTCAATCCGCAGCTCCGCAATCCCGCTCACCCCCCCGCCACCGCCGAAAATCTGACCGAGCAGATCCTGACCTTTCAGTCCTCCAAGCCAGTCGTTCGGCAAAGAAGCGCCCCACACCGTTATATCATCCAGCACCAACGATGGCCGGCCCTCCACGCTGCCCACCAGAAACCTCGCCTTGGCCTTAAGCTTTTTCCCACCGACAACCGGCAGATCCTCATCTAGATCCGTCTCCAACCGAGCGTGCACCTCACCCGTAGCTAGCGTCAACTTCAGCTTATCTCCGAGCGACGTATTCTGATTGATCAAGCCATTGAGCTCCCGCTCCGTCAGCACAATCTCCTTGGATCCACGCTCATACTCCGGCTCACCCGGTGCCGCTTCGATGCTACCCACCTTCTCTTCCACCACCTGCTTCTCCTTCGCACTTAGCTCCACCGGCGTAATCGGACGATTATACCACCAGTAAGCCCCCGCACACGTCACCAGCAGGAGCAGAATCGCTACTACTGCGATCAGCCCGCAGGAAATTTTCTTCTTCGGCTGAAGATTCACACCTGAAGCCGCTGCGCCCGAAACATCCGAAGATTCTGAATTCATGCCGGATTCTAACTCACCCCCACCCCTTGGCAAGCCCCCGGGAATCCAGTCCTAACCTGTCACAATGCGTCAGAAAGTCTCACCAGACTGCGCCACCCTGTCTCAAATTTGCCCTACAGCATAGCACACTAAAATCCACAAATAACTGATAACCAATAACTTATAACTCACCAAGAGTGAACGGCACACGCCCTGCAAAGAGAACACCAGCAACCTTAATCACTTAATATCATGTCAAAAATTCTAGGAATCGACCTCGGCACCACAAACTCCTGCATGTCCATCATGGACGGCGGCGAACCAACCGTTCTTGAAAACTCCGAGGGCGCACGCACCACACCATCCGTAGTCGCCTTCGCGAAAAACGGTGAACGCCTCGTCGGCCAAGCCGCAAAACGCCAAGCCGTCACCAACCCGAAAAACACCATTTTCTCCGCAAAGCGCCTCATCGGCCGCAAGTTTTCCGAACTCACCGATGCCGACAAACGCATGCCTTATAAGATCGTCGCTGCCTCCAATGGCGATGCACACATCGAAGTAGAAGTCGCAGGAGAATCCAAAACCTACAGCCCGCAGGAAATCGCAGGCATGGTTCTCGGCAAACTCAAAGCCGATGCCGAAGCAAAAATCGGTGAAAAAATCACCCAGGCGGTCATCACCGTCCCGGCCTATTTCAACGACTCCCAGCGCAACGCCACCAAGGCAGCAGGCGAAATCGCAGGTCTCGAAGTCCTCCGCATCATCAACGAGCCCACCGCAGCCGCACTCGCCTACGGCCTCGACAAGAAATCCGATGAGAAAATCGCCGTCTACGACCTCGGTGGCGGCACCTTTGATATCTCCGTGCTCGAAATCGGCGACGGCGTCTTCGAAGTCCTCGCCACGGATGGCGACACCCAACTCGGCGGTGACGACTGGGACAATACCCTCATCGAATACATCGTTTCTGAGTTCAAGAAAGATCAAGGAGTCGACCTCTCCAACCAAGCAGACGCCCTCCAGCGTATTAAAGAAGAAGCCGAGAAAGCAAAAATCGCCCTCTCCTCCAGCCAGTCCTACGACATCAATCTCCCGTTCATCACGGCAGACCAGAATGGCCCCAAGCACATTCAGCTCACCCTCTCCCGCTCGAAACTGGAGCAGCTCACCGACAAGCTCTTCGCCCGCACCAAAAAGCCAGTCATCGACTGCCTCAAGGAAGCCGGGGTTTCCGCTTCGGAAATCAACGAGCTCGTTCTCGTCGGCGGCATGACACGTATGCCGAAAGTCGTCGAGATCGCCAAGGAACTCGCCGGCCAGACACCTCACCAAGGTGTCAATCCAGACGAAGTCGTCGCCATCGGCGCAGCCATCCAGGGCGGTGTTCTCGCAGGTGATGTCAAAGACGTCCTCCTCCTCGATGTCACCCCGCTCTCCCTTTCCATCGAAACGGAAGGCTCGCGTGCTACGCCAATGATCGAGCGCAACACCACCATCCCTGCCAAGAAGTCACAGACCTTCTCGACAGCCGCCGATAATCAACCAGCCGTCGACATCCGCATCTCACAAGGTGAGCGCCCCATGTTTGCCGACAACAAACTCCTCGGAAACTTCAAGCTCGATGGCATCGCTCCGGCACGCCGCGGTGAGCCACAGATCGAAGTCACATTCGACATCGATGCAAACGGTATTCTCCACGTCTCCGCCAAGGACAAGCAATCCGGCAAGGAACAGAAAATCTCCATCCAGGGCTCATCCGGCCTCTCCAAGGAAGAGATCGAGAAAGCCAAGAACGACGCCGAAGCCCACGCCGAGGAAGACCGCAAGCGCGTCGAGCGCGTCGATGCCGTCAACAAAGCCGAAAACCTCGCCTTCTCCGTCGAGAAACAACTCGAAGAACTCGGCGACAAAGCACCGGAAGAACTCAAATCCTCGCTTGAGGAAAAAGTCAAAGCCGTGCGCGACGCCATCACCAGCGACGACCTCGAAAAGATCACCGCCGCCTCCACCGAACTCGAAAACTCCCTCCAACAACTCGCCGAAGCCGCACAGTCAGCAGGCGCAGCCATGGGCGGAGAAACCGAAGTCGAACAACCCGAAACCTCAGCAGAATCCTCCGAGCCCAAGAAGGCCAAAGGCAAGGTCGTCGATGCCGAAGTCGTCGACTAATCACAAACACTTTCCACACCCGCAGCTTGCGGGAAGTGGCTTCTAACAAACCAAACCAATAAACCAGAATACACATATGGCTAGCATCAAACCACTCGGACAACGCGTCCTCGTAAAGCGTCTCGAAGCAGACACCATCAGCGCAGGCGGCATCGTCCTTCCGGACTCCGCGAAAGAAAAACCACAAGAAGCTGAAGTCATTGCACTCGGCACTGGCAGCAAAGACGACAACGGCAAGGACATCGAGTTCTCCGTCAAAGTCGGCGACAAAGTCCTCATCTCCAAATACGGCGGCACTGAAGTGAAGCTCGACGGCGAAGAAGTCCTCATCCTCTCCGAAGCCGACATCCTCGGCATCGTTGGATAAACCCAATCAGCAATCACCAATAATCAATCAACAATACCATCATGGCCAAACAACTACAATTCGACGAAGCAGCACGCCAGGCACTCCTGCGCGGTGTTGAAAAACTCGCACGCGCCGTCAAGGCAACGCTCGGCCCAGCCGGACGCAACGTCATCCTCGACAAGAAATACGGTTCCCCAACGATCACCAAGGACGGTGTCTCCGTTGCTAAGGAAATCGAACTTGAGTGCCCTTACGAAAACATGGGCGCACAGCTCATCCGTGAGGTTTCCTCCAAGACCTCCGACATCGCAGGTGACGGAACCACCACCGCAACCGTGCTCGCAGAAGCCATCTACAAAGAAGGTCTCCGCAACGTCACCGCAGGTGCAAACCCGATCTCGCTTCAGCGCGGCATCATGAAGGCCACCGAGGCCATCGTTGCTGAACTGAAGAACATTTCCAAAACTGTCTCCGACACCAAGGAAATCGCACAGGTCGCCACCGTCTCAGCAAACTGGGACAGCGAAATCGGCGGCATCATCGCCGAGGCGATGGACAAGGTAGGCAAAGACGGCACCATCACCGTTGAAGAAGCAAAAGGCATCGAAACCACCCTCGACGTCGTCGAAGGTATGCAGTTCGACAAAGGCTACCTCAGCCCATACTTCGTCACCGATCCAGAGACCATGGAAGCTTCGTTTGACGATGCGCTCATCCTCATTCACGAGAAGAAAATCAGCTCGCTCAAAGACATGCTGCCTCTCCTCGAGAAGGTCGCCAAGTCCGGCAAGCCGTTCATCATTATCGCGGAAGACGTCGAAGGCGAAGCCCTCGCAACTCTCGTGGTCAACAAGCTCCGCGGCATCCTAAACATCGCTGCTGTGAAAGCACCGGGCTTCGGTGATCGCCGCAAGTCCATGCTCGAAGACATCGCCATCCTCACCGGTGGCCGCGTCATCACCGAAGACCTCGGCATCAAGCTTGAGACCGTCGAACTCAGCGATCTCGGCACAGCCAAGCGCCTCACCATCAGCAAGGACTCCACCGTCATCGTCGAAGGCGGCGGCACTTCCGATGCCATCACTGGCCGCGTGAACCAAATCCGTCGTCAGATCGAGGAAACCACCAGCGACTACGATTCCGAGAAGCTCCAAGAGCGTCTTGCTAAACTCGCAGGCGGTGTCGCCGTCATCAACGTCGGTGCAGCCACCGAGACCGAGATGAAAGAGAAGAAAGCCCGCGTGGAAGACGCCCTTCACGCCACCCGCGCAGCGGTGGAAGAAGGCATCGTCCCAGGCGGTGGCACAGCCCTTCTCCGCGCTCTCGCAGCATGCGAAAAAGGTGACTACCTCTCCGCAGCAATCAGCTTGGACGAGAAAACGGGCATGGGCATCGTTGCAAAGGCAGTCGAAGCACCGCTTCGTCAGCTCGCCGCAAACGCAGGCCGCGAAGGCGCGCTCATCGTCGAGAACGTCAAGACCAACAAGGCCGGCCACGGCTACAACGTCGCGACCGATACCTACGAAGACCTCATCGCCTCCGGCGTTGTCGATCCTACGAAGGTCACTCGTTCCGCATTGCAGAACGCAGCATCCATCTCCGGACTTCTCCTCACCACCGAGGCACTCATCACCGACCTTCCTGAAAAGGAAGCAGCAGGTGGCGGCGGTCACGGCCATGACCACGGTGGCATGGGCGGCATGATGTAAATCGTGACGGCGATCTCAGCATCGCCGATCATTTCCAAAAGCCGGGCAGGGAAACCTGTCCGGCTTTTTTGTGTTACTATCACACGTGTTAAAGCTGGACGCACACGTATCCAAATATCAGTTTCTGAAAACCATGAAATCTTTTATCATTATCCCGTTCATCGCCTTTTCCTTGGTTCATGCCGCCGAACCGACCGTGACCCTCGCGGGAATCCAAGTGGTCTTCGATGACGGGGAAAAGGATTTCGACGGCTTCAAGACCTTCAATATGTCGAAAGGCCACAATGCTGCTCTTATAGTAAGAAGCGTTGGCAAGACGATGGTCGATTTCGATGACGACAAGGCAACGATCACTCTGGGCGGAGCGAAGACCGACTGCTCCTTTTTCAGCAACATGGCATTTTCCGATGATCGCCTCGCTTTGAAGCTGGAATTCAAAACGACAGATCCCGTTAAAATGGATACCGACGGCAATATCAAGATAGAGGGTAGCTTGCCCGTTACACTCGCCACCGGAAAAGCGGAGACTCGCAGCGCGCCGTTCGAAGCAAAGGTTGGAAGCGCAGTGAAATTTCCCGGAGACGACAAGGAAATGCCTGCAATCGAAATCAAATCCATCCGCAAGTCCGACTATGAAGATGACGTTTACGAAATCGAGTTTTCTACGAACCGTCGTATCGATGACTACGCAGGGTTCCTCTTCTACACCAAAGACGGCAAGTTGCTCGAAGCGGATCGGGGTGGCTCGAGCTGGATGGGTGGCTTTGGTGGATCAAAGGGTTCCGGAGAATTTTCCTACCGCTTCAAAGCTAAGCCGACCGACTTGATCCTAGCCGTTGAAACATGGACAGGGCGTGAGCAAATCACTCTCAAGGTCGATCTCACCGCCGGTCTAGCGCTACCGTAGCCCTAATCACCGATCATTTTCAAAAGCCGGGCAGGGAAACCTTTCCGGCTTTTCTTTTTTGCGTTCAACCACTCAGAAAATCCTGCGCCGCCAAGACGATAGCCTTAGCCTCCCCTTCCCCGTATTTTCGTTTTTCATCACAAGCCCAGACTACACCCGGCCATGCAGGGTCATTGGTGAAACGTCCGACCACGTGGATGTGCATCTGCCTCACCATGTTGCCGATGCAGCCGACATTGAGTTTCTCCGGCTTGAAATGGCTTTCCACAAAACGCGAAACCTCCCTTACTCCCGCCATCACATTGGCGAAAGTTTCCTCGTCCAGCTGATGGAGATCTTCGGTTCCCTCCGCGACAACCGGCACGAGAATGAACCACGCAAAATTCGCCTCGTTTTTCAAAAGGATGCGGCAGCCATATTTCCGTGTGACCTCGAACCCACCTTTGGCGAGCCGTTCGTTAAGGACGAATTCCATGACTAGTTCTTGCGGATTGCGGCGGCAATTTCCTCGGAAAGTTTACCCAACAAGCGCGACTGAGCTGCGACCACCGATTCGTAGTCCTCGCTAGCGATCGGCTCCTTGCCGATGAAGGTTTTTGAAACTACTTGTCTTGATCCGGGCATTTTGTAGATGCGCCAAGTCGCCTCGATATGTGCATAGCCGTCGCTGCCAGCAATGAACTCGCGAATATCCATGGAAACCTGGTAATCGATTTCACTATCCTTGCGCCAAGGATAGGTGCGGACGTTTCCGGTCTTCAGTCTGCGGCCGATGTTCGTCGCCAGAACTCTAGCTACGGAATCATCCAGATCCCCCGCCCACAAGTGACTTTTAGCTAGCTCCAGTGTGTTGGGACTAGTCTGAATTACAAGGTTTTGCCTGTCCACGTATTCCGCCAGCGTTACCGGCCCCACACCTATGCCCGTTCCACCTCCGGACGGCAGAGTTCCTTCCGCACTGAGTATATAAAAAGTCGGGACGGTGCTACTGCACGCTGTGAGAAATGCTGAGCAGAGTAGGACTGTGAGAAATTTTTTCATATAATTGATGATAAAAAGATCAGCGGCGTCCCGCTGCCTTTGGTCTGGGGTTCACCGAGTCATCCTTGCCAAAAAGGAGGGAATTCGGATCGTCCTTAATCGTATCCGTCATGCTTTCCATTGAGCGTATCGCATTGCGGAGTTCGTCGAGCGTACGCAGCAGGTCACCTTGGATATTCCCATCCGGCCCCATGCTCGTTACGGATTTATCGAGAGCGGCCAAGCTAGCTCTTACATCAGCCGGGAGCGCTTTGAACTCTGGATTCTCCATCGTCTCACGTGCAGCCGCAGCTGCTCCTTCGATCTGTGCCAGTGCCTTTTTTGACTCCTCCGCAGCAGTCGATATATTCGTTACCGTTTCTTCAAGCGGAAGGGCATCAATCGTTTCCATGATCGAAGCGAGCTTTACCTCTATCTGTGCAAGCCCTGAAACAAGGGTTGGCAGCAGAGGATAATTCTCATTGTAGGCTAGCACTTCCTTTTTCTCCTCAGGGTAATAATCAAAATCCACGAACATAGCGCCGGTAAGATAACTGCCAGTCTTGAGCGTCGCACGAAGACCTTTCTCAATTGCATCCGCTAGAATGGGCAATTCATCTTCTTCCGGCACCAACGTTCCCGATGGTCTAAGGGCACTTGGATCAATCTCCACAAGAACAGGAATTTTGTGGCTTTCACGATCCGTTGCGTAGTCGAATGAAATGCTCTTCACCCTACCGATCACAATGCCACGGTATTCAACCGGAGCAGAAATCCTGAGACCTCTTATGCTCTGATCGAAGAGCAACAATAGTTCAAAGGTAGGCTCGAATGTCGAAGAAGCAGCTGAGTCGGCGTCTTCGTGCAGTTCGAAAACTGAACCATCCAATGCCTGCGGCCCTGCCTCATCACCTTCCAATAGCGCGAAGGAAACACCTCCGGAGACCATTGCTTGGAAGGAAGGAGTGCGTAGTTTGAAACCATCTACACCTGCAGAGACATCAATGCCGCTAGTGTTCCAGAACTTGGTATTGTTACGCACCAGTTCCTGATACTCCTCTCCGATGAATGCCGAATATGTGATCCGGCGGCGCTCGGGATCGAGCTTACGGCTTTCGATGCGACCTACCTCGAAGCCACGGTAGTAGATCGGTGCACCTACAGAAAGTGAACCAGCTTCATCTGTAACGAGTGTCATACGAAGTCCGGGAACGCTGCTGCTGGTGGATGGAGGAGTCTCGCGCCCCTTCCATTTCCTCGGCCCCAGATCACCTGTACCAGGATCCAATTCTATATATACGCCGGTGAGCAAAGTTCCTAATCCAGAAACATCGGCAGCAGAAACACGCGGGCGAACCACCCAGAACCTCGTGCCCTTTCGCAGGAGATTATCCGTGCCGTCATCCATCCTGCACTGGATCTCCACGGACTGAAGGTCTTCTGATAGCTCAACTCTCGTCACCTTCCCTACCGTCACCGAACGGCATTTGATCTCAGTCTTGCCGGCACTGATGCCATCCGCAGTTTCAAAACGAATCTGAATCTCTGCACCCTCGGAGCTGATGTTTTTCCAAAGCATCCAGCCGCCAATGAATATGGCGAGTATGGGCACGACCCAGACGATATTCCATCTCTGCGCGGCTTTTAGCTCCGGTTTTGAAGCGGTTGGTTCTGATTCACTCACTGTCTAAAGTCTTTTCGGTTTTGGCTTTTTTTTCCGCCTCCTCGCGCTCAAGCTGATCCCAAAGCAGTTTAGGGTCAAAGCTCATCGCAGCAAACATTGTCAGGATCACCACCCCAGCAAAGGCCAATGCTCCCGGCAAGGGCGTGACGGTCATGTAATTGCCCAACTGCACCATGGTGACAAGGATGGCCACCACAAAAATATCGACCATTGACCAACGTCCCAGAAGTTCGGTGATCCAATAGACCTTGCCTAGCACTCTTGCGGAATGTGGCACGATGCCTTTCGCCGCGGCACAAAGCCAGAGTAGAGCGCCGATTTTCAGGAAAGGGATGAGGATGGAGGCGGTGAAAATGACAATCGCGATCGGATAGGAACCCATCTTCCAGAACTGGATGAGGCCGGAGATGATCGTGCTCTCGGTAAGAACGCCCAGCTCGCGTATACCCATGATGGGAAGAATGTTTGCTGGTATATACATCAGCATGGCGGCTGCTACCAGAGCCAGAGTTCGCGTCACGCTATCGGTCTTCCTAAGGTGCAGATGGCTGCCGCAGCGTGGACATTTCTCCAACTTCACCGGCGCGACTTTCTCGCAGGTATGGCAGGCAGCTAAACCCTGGTTAGCCCCCCTTTTTATTTCACTGAAATGAACGCTCATTCCTGCTGCGCCACCTCCAAGCGATCCCAAAGTTCCCTTTTATCGATGGCAGCCACTGCAGCAGCCATGCAGAACATCAGTGCGGTGAAGCACCAGAAACCGTAGCCAAAATGTAGCTCCGCAAGATGCCCCAGCTTCAGCAGGCTGACCAATACACCCAGCAAAAAGACCTCGATCATATTCCAAGGCTCCGACCGGCTCATCCATGTTGTCACGAATTTCGCACCTGGCGCTGCCCTTCCAAACATGAGTGGCCCGCAGACATAGACCAGCCCCCCAGCAAGAACGAGCGGCGTAACGATAGTGAACAACGCCACACCTAGCCCCACCGCCCAAGCGCCGTCATCAATAAGTGCCATCGAGGCCCCCGGCAGTGTCAGATTTGTGCTGATACTCGCAGCATCCATGTCAATGAACGGCTGAGTGTGCACGAAAAACATCAGGATGAGCGCCGTCAGGGAAAACGAAGTCACACGCACTAGCGAAGCTGGACGGTTCTGAAAAAGCGTCGCCCCACAGCAAACGCAGTTCGCACGCGAGCCTTCCGGGATCGGATCGGCCTCATGCACCGCATCGCAGAAATGGCAGATCGCAAAATGCGGTCCGCCTCTCGGCTTCGGCCAACTCAGGATGGACAGTCTTTTTCTCAAAATCAGTTTGCTGGCCTTATCTCGTCGCTACCACCCGTTTCGTCAACTGTCCCAGTCCCTCGATTCCGCATTCCACCAGATCCCCAGCTTGAAGGAATTGTTGGGGATTCATTCCCATCGCCACACCTCCCGGCGTGCCGGTAGCGATGACATCCCCAGGCAGCAGTGTCATGAAGCGGCTAATATAACTCACCACATCACGCACCCCGAATATCATGTCCTTCGTCCAGCTATTCTGGCGTATTTCCCCGTTCACCTTCGTCCACAGACGCATCTCAGTAGGATCGGAAATTTCATCACACGTTGCCAGATACGGACCCATCGGCGCAAAGGTATCGGCGCTCTTCCCTTTCGTCCACTGCCCGCCGTGCTCCTTCTGGAAAGCCCTTTCGGAAAAATCACAGAACACCGAATACCCAGCCACATGAGACATCGCCTCCGCTTCGGAAACATAGCTCGCCGTCTTGCCAATCACCACAGCCAACTCCACCTCATAGTCGAGTTTCTTCGCCCCTCTGGGAATCACCACATCATCCTGCGGGCCACACCATGCGGAAGTCGCTTTCATGAAAAGCACCGGCTCTGTCGGGATCTCCCCACCCATCTCCAGTGCGTGTTCCATGTAGTTCTGTCCCACACAAACAATCTTCGAAGGCCTATCCAATGGCGGCCCCAACCTCACCAGCGGGTCGATTTCCATCCCACCCACACAGCCATCTGCCACCCACTCCGCAAGACTCTCCAGCCCACCCATCGCAAAAAACGCCTCGTCGTAATCCATGAACTCACCACTCGCATCAATACGCCGCCCGTCCGCCAGCATCACACCCGGCTCCTCGCGCCCTTCTTCTCCGAATCGTATCAATTTCATAGAAAACTCCTGCCCGATCCTATCCATCGCACCCCTTTGTTCCAGCCGAATCATACCCTAGGCTTGATCCGCCCCTTCCCCCCTGCGAACGTTCCTATACACGTGCATCCCGACCCGGAAAACAGCCACCCAAGCCCCCACCCAGCCCTCGGCATTGATTTGGGAGGTGCCCGCATCGGCATCGCCGCCACCGATGAATTCGGCATCATGCCCCATCCCGTCGAGACCATCCCCGTCGGCGAAAACCAAGGCATCGCCCGCATCGTGGAAATCACTGCCCAGCGCAAGATCCGCACCCTCATCGTCGGCCTCCCGCTCCGCCTCGATGGCTCCGAGGGCGATTCTGCAAAGAAAGTCCGCGACTTCGCCAAAAAACTCGCCACCACACTGCCTCACCTGCCCATGTTTTTCATCGACGAATCCTACACGACAGCCGACGCCTCCGAAAAACTCCGCGAAGCCGGCCGCAACGCCCGCAAGCAAAAGGCCGTCATCGACCAAGCCGCCGCCGTGGAAATCCTCAACCGCTGGATGGAGGAAATTTCATGAGGCTCAAGCTCACCATCGCCTACGACGGCCGCCCCTACCTCGGTTGGCAATCCCAGACCGGTGGCAATACCGTCCAGGATCACCTCAACGCCGCCCTCAGCGAAGTCGCCAAGCAACCTCTCCGCCTCCACGGCTCCGGTCGCACGGATACCGGCGTCCACTCCTACGGACAGACCGCCCATTTCGACGCGCCAGCCGATAGCACCATGAACCCCTACAACTGGGTTCCCGCCATCAACACCAAGCTCCCCGCTACCATCCGCATCATCTCCTGCGAGGAAGTCCCCGCCGATTTCCACGCCCGCTTCTCCGCCACCGGAAAGAAATATTACTACGACATCTGCACCGATCCCGTCCTCCCCCCTCTCAAGGCCGGCCTCGCCTGGCACCTCCCCCGCCTCCTTGATGCCGATGTCCTCCAGCAAGCGCTCCAACTCTTCACCGGCACCCACGACTTCCACGCCTTTGCCGCCTACCGCGGAAACGAACAGGAAGACACCGACTACACGCGCACCGTCTTCGCCGCAGACCTCGAAACCCTCCCCGACGGCTACCGCATGCACTTCCACGGCAACGGCTTCCTCTACAAAATGGTGCGCATGCTCGCAGGCTCCGCCATCAAAGCCTCACAAGGCCGCCTCCGCCTAGACGATCTCGCCCTCTACTTAGACCAACCCGCCGGCCTACCCCACGGAAAGTCCCCCCTCTGCGCCCCCGCCGATGGCCTCTATCTCAGCGAAGTCATCTACGAGAAATGAAACTAACCATCGCCTTCGATGCGGCAGGCACCCTCTTCGAGCCAGCCGAGCCTGTCGCAGACATCTATGCCGAACGCTTTTCCAAGCACGGCTTCAACATTCCACCCGCCATCTGGAAAAATGCCTTCGGAAAAGCCTTCCTCACCGCTCCCGATCCCATCTTCCCCAAAAACGGCGACGGTGAAGCCATCGAAAAAGACTGGTGGTTCCAGCTAGTCCTTCAAGCCGCCAAAACCGTCGGCATCCAGCACAACACTGCTGCCGTAACATCCGCCTTCGAGGAAATCTTCGCCTACTACGCCACCGGAGCCTCATGGAAACTTTTCCCTGAAACTGAAACCGTCCTCACCTCCTTCAAATCCAAAGGTATTTCCCTCGCCATCACCTCAAACTTCGACTCCCGCATCCACCGCGTCATTGAGGAGCTCGGCATCGCCCACCATTTCGATCTCATCCTCACCTCCGCCGATGCCCGCGCCCGCAAACCCTCCCCAAACATCATCCACAAGCTCTTCGACGAAACCGGAGCCGCCCCCACCAACACCTGCCTCACTGGTGATTCCCTCACCCACGACAAAGGCACAGCTGAGGCCGCGGGAATTCCTTTCTACCATATAAACCGCCCCACCACCGACCTCCTAACCTTTGAAACCTGGTATAGTGAAACCTTTTTGCGAAAATGAGCTTGCCAAGATCATCACCCCTCACCTAGCTTGCCGCCCCGTCGCGAAAGCGACTCACCGACAAACGCGCAGATAGCTCAGTTGGTAGAGCAGTTGGCTTTTAACCAATTGGTCCTGGGTTCGAGTCCCAGTCTGCGTACTTCCTGCAAACCGCCCCTCACAACGGGCGGTTTTTTTGTTCTCCAGCCCCACACACCTAAACGGCAGCAGACTGGGACGAGAAACTTTGCAAAGCAACCGGGTTCGAAAGCATTCTTTTCGCTAGAAAAGCTTCCGCCTATACGCGCAGCCAAAGCAGAAATCGCTCAAGCGATTCTTCAACAAACCGGAATCCGGAGGAGGATTCCGCAGACTGCTTAGACGGAGTGGAACGAAGTCAATCCCAGTCTAGCTGTGCTGCTGTGCTTCCAACGCCGCAACTATACCCAGAGCCCACCTTCACTCACTCACTCACCCGCAACCTCACAAACAGTTTTCCACTAGTTCCCTCCGAAATTGGAATCATTACTGGCATAGCATCCCCACTGGAAACCGTCACAAAAGCCGGCTCTTCCCATGTCGCAAGATCGCTGGAAAGCAACACCTCATAACTTACCCCCGCACGCAGGTTCCTAAACGTGTATTCGACGTTCGCCCCATTGATTTCAAAACCGGGCGAACCAATCGCCCCATCAGATGTGACAGGATCAAGCACGAGTGCGTATTCGAGGAAATTCGAAGCCCCATCAAAATCAGGATCACCATCCGGCTCCTGATCATCTGCTGGATCCCACCCAATCCCGTTTCTCCACAGAACAAAACCCGTCAAATCCAGCGGCCCCGAGATGCTCACAGTAGCAGTTGAAGAAAGAGCCCCATCCGAGCACGTGTAGGTAAAACTATCCGCACCGGTGAAACCATCCAGCGGCTTGTAAACGAACGAGCCGTCCGCCGAAAGCGTCAACGAGCCCTTGGTTGGCCCTGCCAGCACTGTGGCCGTGAGCACGTCACGGTTCAGATCGATGTCGTTCACCAGCACACCCTCGGCAGAAGAAACGCTCAAAGTCCCACTCTCATCAAAAGTGTAAGAGTCATTCACCGCAGCCGGAGCCGTCGCAGCAAGATCCGGCAAAGCCCTGTTGTCTGTGCGAAATGGAGCAGCTGGCAGACCCGCAGCATTCACAAGGTTCACTTCATTCACCGGCGCTGGGCTCCACGCATAACGCACTGCAGCGGGATTTGAAACCGAGCTAGCACTCACTTGCACCGTCGTCCCGCTGATGACTGCAGAGGTCGCAGCTACGAAATTTCCACTCGCGGAGGCGACCTCGAAAGTGGCCGGAGCGAGAGTGTCATCCGTAGTCAGTCCAGCAGCTTCGGAGAACTGAAGAGTCACCACATTTCCGCTAATGGACATCGATTCATAGACAGGGCCGTTCGCCACAATGCTTTCACCATAAACATGTTTCCTAGCCAGAAGTGAGAGTCGAATTCCGATGGGCTCTTTGTCGAAGGGGTGGATATTATTGGGCAGTCCCGTGTCTATGGTGACTGTAGTGTAGGCGCTGGGTTCCGTCTCCACACGATTCTGTGCCTCGCGGAACCATGGCCAATAGGGTCGATTATACGAAGGTAACTGAACTGCGAGAAAAGGCAGATCGCCTTGCCCGAAAATACTCCGGTATTGACGAACGAAAGCTGGGAAAGTGAAGCCATACTGGGCGCTATCCTGAATCGTTCCAGCATTCGCCTCGCCCTGATACCAGACAAAGCCGGAGATCCCGAAACGCCGCAAGGGATGCGCCATCTGGTTGTAGACGATGTTCGGGCGTGTCCTGATATAGACATCGTTGTAGGTTTCTGTCCCGGCAAGCATGGCCGCGACAGTAGCCTCGTCGTTCGCGCGGTAGTCGTCCATCTTGGCTTTAAAATGCGGGAACTGCTCTTCCATTTCCGTAGGCATCCATCCCTCGAGGGAGGTGCTGCCCCACGCCGACCAGATGATGGCCGTGGGCACCCCGGTCGCCTGATACATCTGGTAGGCGAAGACTGCACCAACCGAAGTCCATGAGCCGGGATTGTCATTTCCCAGCCAAGTCATCGCACCCTCGTCCTGAGGCGATAGCGCCGCCCTCTGCGTGATTTTCAGGCAGCGTATCGGTAGATCCCCGTTCGTGATCGCATTCTTGTAAAACGTCGCATTGATCATTTCGTTCAGCGGGCGCACCATGTTCGATTGCCCAAAGGCAAACCATACGTCACCTACAAGCACGTCTTGAAGCACTACGCTATCTTCCCCGCTAGTCACCTCCAGAGTGTAGGGGCCGCCACTAGAAAGCGCCGGAAGATCGATTTTCCAATCACCGTTCCCATCGGCCACACCAGAAGTAGACGTCCCGTTGATAGCGACCATCACAGCCTCATTCGGTGGCGCAGAGCCCCACACCGCTATCGACTTATCCCGTTGCAGAATCATCCCGTCCTGAAAAGGCGAAGCCAATGTTAGATCCGGTATCGGAGGAGCCGCCAGAGCTGTCCCGCTGACATAAAATGTCATATCCTCGTTTTGCGAACTGTTCGCAGTGGCGGTCGTCCGCAGCTCCCGGCCACCGGCGTAGGTGCTACTGCCGGAGGCACCGATGCCGAGAGTCACGAATTGCGATCCACTACCACCATCCGCATCGATAAACTCGAAGAACGTACCGTAGGCGGAGTTCTCATCGAGTTCCAGCAACGTTGCCAAACGGAAGTGTAAGAAATCACCATTCGCCATCGACAGTGGCATGTCGAAATCTACCCCGTCCAAAAGGATCTCCCCCACCGTCGTCCCACTTAGAGGATCACCATCCGCGAGACCATCGCTTGCCACAAGTTCACCATCAGTCGTCCAGTTGATCATGTCATCGGCGTTCGATGAGGGCAGCCATTTAAAAACCCAGACACGCATCTTATCTCCTGCCGTAAAAGTCTGCGCCGCCTTCGAAAGCAAAGAGATCTCCCCGACACTCCATCGATCATTCCCAGCACCCGCATCGGCCGTCGTGAATGTCTGCCCCCTGCCGAAATAGGGATTTGCCGAAAACTGCCCGAAAGTTCGTGTGAATGTGCCGTTTGTATTATGCACGACCGGCCCACTACCCGGCACTACCGAATCCGCCACCAGCTCGTAATCTTTCCGCGCGGAGAGTTCGAAACTCCCCAATCGTGTCGCGCGTGTCTGCGCACCACCCGCAATATTTGTCCGATCTGTGAACGCAAGTCGCAGCTGCACCTCAGAACCCGAGGGAACAGGAAACTCACCAGTGAAGACCACCTTGCCCTGATCTGCCACGCCCGGACTCTGGTAAGGAGTGCCGAAGAGCGTGAAATTCCCGCTATTTCCTATCCTCACATAGAGCGCCGCATCACGAGCCGACCAATTCCCGCCTTGTGAGTTCACATACAGTTTAAAGGAAAATTCATTTAGCTGGATCGCCTGTGCTGCGGTGAAATTGAATCCCACCCAGTTCCCCGTCGTATTCGCAGAGTCCTCAAGGCTGACCACCGCACTATCCAAGGCTTCAGTATCTCCACCGAAGCGGTATTGCATGTCCTTACCTGACCCTAGCCCGACGGTAAAAGTATTGGTCGCAGTCGTATTTTGCCCGATAAACGTGGTGTTCGAGCCGCTGGAAGTCGTGACATCAGATGCAGAAACAAGAGTGGCGTCAGTTACTGAATCGATGCGCTCAAGTTGTATTCCATCGGTATTGCTATCGTAGTGGAGAATTGGGGCACCGTAAGCGGACAAGGCGAGCACAGCAGCGATGCCAGTGCTCATTAGAATTTGGGTTTTGCACATGAATTAAAGTAGAATTCCTAAAGCCTAAATCATCCTAAATCGAGATATTTAAATGAGTTACAGAGGAAATAAGTGTAAAGAAATCCGTTCCGGCGCTTCTCAGGAACCCACCTCAAGAAAACTCCGGGACACCGCGTTATCCCACACTGCATCCTTGGACTTTCCAAACGCGAGAGTATGCTCTCATCCATGGCCACCTTACTTTCCCGCCGGCGCTTCCTTGCCACGACCGCTGCCTGGGCGGGCGGCTCCTCCCTCGCTTTCCCGGCTACTACCGATGCGAAAACGATCTCAATCCTCCACACCACGGATCTACACGGGCACATTATGCCCACCAAAACCTACTCCGGCCTACCAGATGTCGGCGGCTTCGCTCGTTGCGCGACAGGCATCCGCAGCTGGCGGAAGCAGAATCCTGACTCTCTCCTCGTCGATGTCGGCGATCTCTACCAAGGCACCGCCGTATCCTACGAAAACGAAGGCCGCCTCTTCGTCGATCTACTGGCAGACTTCGGCTACGATTCCTGGACACTCGGCAACCACGACTTTGATTGGGGCCCGGAAGTGCTGTTGAAAAACCTCGCCGCAGCCAAAACCCCTGTCCTCACCGGAAATCTCACAGGAGCCCCCGAAAACGTCATTCCATGGAAAATGCAGGACATCGGCGGATTCCGCATCGCCCTCATCGACTCGTCACGCCAGGGCTACCCTACTGGCTCATGCCCGAGACCCTCGGCCCCTTCAAAGCCACCGATCCCGCCCAGAGCCTCAAAAAATCTATCGCCCAGGCGAAATCCGCAAAGGCCGACGCCATCGTCGTGCTCGGCCACTTCGGCCAGCTCAATGAAGACGATTTCGCCAACCCCCTCCGAGAAACCCTCAAAGCCGCCCCAGGTGCGGACGTTTTCATCGCCGGCCACACACACAAGAACATCCCTTCCGAGACCGTCGAGGGTGTGCTTTACACCCAAGCCGGATATTTCGGCATCAACTGCGGAAAGGTCGATCTCACATTCGATGTGAACTCCCGCAAACTCATCGCCGCCACCGCCGGAAATGATTTCATGGACTCCTCCGTAGAACTGGATCCGGGCGTCATACAAATTTCCCAACCCCACCTCAGGGATTCCGACGAACAACTCGCCCGACAAATCGCCGTGCTTGACGAGCCGATGCTTGGGAGAAAACGGGACAGCCCGCTCTGCAAGTTCCTCTGCGAGAGTATTCTGAGAGCGCTTGAGAAAAAGAAGATCAAGGCAGACGCCGTTTTCCACGGCACCTTCGGCACACCGCTCATACCGAAAGGCCCGGTCACAGTTGCCGACGCATGGGAAATCCTGCCCTACGAAAACACACTCATCGTTGCAGAGATTTTGCCGAAACAGATGCTTGAGATACTCACTGAAGACCGCGGTTCGGATCGCATCCTCTACCCATTCACTGTAGTCTTCGAAAAGAAGCAAGCCACCGACATCCTTTTCGACGGAAAACCCATCGATCCCGATACCCCGCTCACCATTGCTTTCAACTCCTATGACTCCCAATCTGGTGGTCAGCGCCTGATAAAATTGCGGGAAATTATCCATTCAGATTCAGCGAAGAGGAGACCATTGGACATCAACACAAGAGACGCCCTGATCGAACACTTCTTGAATCTTTAATCGTCTTAAATCATTTAAAATAAGCATTTTATAGAATAATTTACGCAAATTTTCTCAATCACATCACCGGATAAACAAACGTTTAAATACCTCGAAATCAAACATGCGTCATCTCCTTCTCGCCGTTCCGGTGATCATCCTTTGCCAATGCGGCGCGCCCCAACCCCCGACATGCAGTTCACTTCCAATCGGGTCTCGAGCTTCCACCGAACAGGTGATGGAAACTGCGCGTTCAAACTGGAAAATCCTCGCCAACCCTCGCTTGAAACGGAATTGGCCAAGTGCGCAAGAAGCTTACAACGGTGCAGTCGCCATCCTCTTCGACAAAATACGCTGCGGCTCGGGCGACTGGACGGATAGGGCGGGAAAAATTGGCACATCTCTAGCCGAGCCATCGCGGACAGAACAAGATCTAGCACAAACCGATGCGCTCTTTCCCGCAGAAGCTGTGAAGATCAATCGCCGCGACAGGTATCAGGCGTCACCCGGCCTAGGCGTCCCGGCAGTTTCTTGGAAGGCGACCTCACCTGTAGGAGTGGAGCGCCAAGAATATCTCCCTCCCAACGGTGAACCACGCCCGATCACAGTTTTTCTGGATTTTAGCAAAACCACGCCAGAATGGCATTTTTCGCTTCGCTGGGTTCAGGAAGATGTCCTTGTCGGCAGCATACATCACGATCTTGCCGCCGATTGGACGGCTCCCATCGATTTCTTCTGGCACATGTGTGATCTAGATGACCTCCGCATACAGAACGCCCTCCTCCCGGATCGCCTCACCCAAGAGACCGGGCTCTATTTTATCCAGCCATACAATCCCGATAAAATCCCCGTGGTCATGGTTCACGGTCTTGCATCGAGTCCTGATGTTTATCGTGAAATTATCAATGACCTCGCCCCCGAGCCTTGGTTCCGGGAGCACTACCAAGTCTGGCTCTACAATTATCCGACCGGAATCCCGTGGCTATACAACGCGATGAAATTCCGCCAGATCATCGGCGAAGCAGGCAACTATGCGAGGACTCGAGGAGATGATGCGAATCTCAAGAAAATGGTCATACTTTCACATTCCATGGGCGGCCTGCTTGCACGCACAGCCATCACCGATCCGGGCATGGAAATGTATGACGCACATTTCAGTAAACCCTTGGATCAGTTGAATGTGAAATCCTCTACGAAAACACTCATCCGGGAGGGAATGCTCTACGAGCCACTTACCGATGCGAAACGAGTGGTTTTCATGGCTGTGCCACACCGAGGCAGTCCGATAGCTTCTTTGCGTGGCACCCGCTTCTTATCTAACCTAATCCGCCTCCCCAAGACCCTCACGGTGGATCTCGTTGATGTTGCCTTGAATAGCGTGAACGACGGCATCGACAGCGCTTCCGCAGGAGAAAGTGTTCCTAAGCCGACTTCTATCAGCACGCTCAGTCCGAGTAGCCGTAGCTTCAAAGGACTGTCGAACATGCCGTTGCCCGAGGGCATCACCTTCCATTCCATCATTGGCGACAAAGGGAAGGGCAACACGCCGAAAAGCAGCGACGGGGTCGTCCCATACTGGTCATCCCATGTCGAGCCGGTGGAAACAGAGCTCATCGTGCCATCAAACCACACCGTCCCTTTCGATCCGCAGGCCTCAGAAGAGATCCGGCGTATCCTTCTTCTGCATCTGAAGGAAGAAGGTGTTGGAAATCAGGATTAAGGCTCCCCCTAGCTCGGCGGAACCTCTATCCCCGCCTCGTTTTCGACGAGCGGACGAGCAAGCATTTCCTCGTAGATGGCGATGTAGTTCCGCGCGACTTCTTCGTGGCTGAACTCTTTGACGCTTTCCTTGATCACTCGGCGGATCTGGGGCTCTTTCACTTCCATCGGAAGCGCATGGAATTCCATCGCTTGGTCGATCGCCCAGCGCAACGCACCGGAATCGTAATCGTCGAATCGGAAGCCGTTGCCCTTGGAGTTTTCGACATCCATCGGACGGATGGTGTCGTAAAGTCCGCCTGTGCCGTGAACGACCGGTAGTGAACCGTAGAGCGGCGCTGTCATCTGCGGCAGTCCGCACGGCTCGAAGAGCGACGGCATGAGCATGAAATCGGATGCTGCATAACCGAGGCGCGACATGCGCTCGTCGAAGCCTACGATAGCGACCCTTCCTTCGAGGTTGAAGTCGCGGATCATATTTTGGAAGAAAACCTCGTGGGGACCATTGGCAACCACTGCCAGCTGTATCGGGCGATCCCAATAATCGGAGACCAACTGATAAAGAATGTCGGTGACGAGCTGAGGCCCCTTCTGCACAGGATCAAGGCGTGAAGGCCAGAAGAACAGAGGTGCATCGGCGTTTACGTGCAGTCCCATTTCATGTTGGAATGCTTCTTTGTTCGCACGTTTTCCATCCCAGAAATCCTTGTGGCTGAAGTTTCGCACAAGCGCATCGTCCGTCACAGGGCTGTAAGAGGCGTCCGGAGCGTTCAGAATACCAGCCGCACAGCCAGCGTGATACTTGTTGCGGATTTCTTCTCTAACAGACCATGGTACAACCGAGTGCCAGCCTTCCACGATCTCCCAGAGGAACCTCGGGCTGACGGTATTGATGAAGTGGGAGGCGAAGATTCCAGACGAAAGAAGGTCAACCGGCACATTGGAGCGGGCGTTATCGTAGCCGCCGGGATTCTGCGTGAAGTAGAGGTTCATCCAGAACTCTGCCGCATCGATCCCGGTTTCCTCTGCCTGTGCAAGACTCACCTGGCGCGTGTGGATGTTATGAACGGTGAATAGACTCTTGATACCACGGCGCTTGGCCATCGCTGGGATCAGTGCGGTCATCCAATCATTGCAGTGGATAAGATCCGGCCTCGCCTTGGGGACGATGTGGTTGATCACTTCGCGCTGGAAGACCATAGCCACACGCATTGCCTCTTCAGCGTGACTGCTGTAAATACTGTCCTTGTAATAGAATATCCTGTCCTCCGCGAGATGGATGTGATCCTCGGGAAGAACTTCATGGTATTGCTTCAGTTGCTTTTCGTGAAAATTGAAGACATCACCTTGAAACATTTTCCGGTAATTCGGCATCGCCACATGGACGTCCGCCCCGAGATTGAAAAGTGCCGATACCAGTGAGGCTGATACGTCAGCTAGCCCCCCTGCCTTTGCGGAGAGCCTTTGTGCCATGTTCCCCATTCCCGGTGGCAGATACGTAATCTCCGGGGTGACGATCAGGATTCTTGGATTATCGGTTTTCTTTTTTTTTGCCATGGAGATCTAAAGGGGAGGGTTTGTTGGTAAATCAACTTTCATCACAGTTTTTGCCACATCGCCAGTCACATGGCGACAGGTATCTATCAAGATTTTCAAAGATTTTCACACTTTCAGGGATTCACCTTCACCGGTAGTGCTTCGCAGATTTCGCGCCAGCCCGGGAAATTCCATTTATTGGGGAAGCCCGCGCACTGCCGTGGCTTCACTTCATGGATCAGGCATCCACCATTTTCCAACATGATGCACTCGTGGTTGGGCTTCTCGATGATCGAGAGACCCTTCCGGTTTGTTCGCAGGCGAGTGTAACGGGAAATAAATTCCTCTTCGCTCAATTTAAGATAGCGGGATATCGAACCAATCTCATCTTCCTCCAGCCTCACGTCGCCCGGCCATTTGCAGCAGGCATTGCATCGCTGACATACATAATTGATGCCCGGTTCCAGAACGGTCTGATCATTTCCCGGACTTCCATGCGAGCCATTTGCCTCTCCGGCGGGCATCACTCAAGTTTATTGTAGTAGTAATTCACCCTACCGAGGAAAGCCCTCCACTTGGCTCCCGGCTTCCCGTTATCCAGCAGGAAATGCGGACAGTTCTTGTTCGGTGGTGTCTTACCCCGCCTCGGCCAATGATAGTGAGGAACTACGTTTTTCAGCGGAATCCCCTGCTTTTTCATCAAAACCGCCGTCAGTTTTGCGGTGCGTTCAACGGTAGCATTCCTATCCGATCCACGCTCTTCGCACATCTCAATGCCGATTGAGTAAAGATTTCCCGGCCCGCCGAAGTCCGCATGCTCACCCTGCTCAGAAGTCGGCATGTGCTGGATGGCGATCCCCTGATCCACCGTGAAATGCCAAATCAGGTAGCCGATGCGATTCCCGTTCTTGGTTTTTGCAGATCGCAGAGCTCCTCTTTTGAGAGCTAAGGAGTGGCGTTCCGCACCAGCTGTGTAGTTTTGTGTACTGTGTATTGTGATGTAGCGCGGGTTCATGGGTCTCACCACTTTCCGCCCATGTGTTCCGCGCGGAACCATATCCACTTTGAGTTTAATCTCGCGCAGCATGGCCGACATCGAAACATTTCCCGATCCAGGTTTTGAAGCGATTCCTGTCGGCGGGCCAATAGGGGTGCACTGCACTCCGGCGAGAACCAGCAGGCAAGTAACTATGGCGAAAGTCTTCCGAAACACTTCCCGAAGACTATTCAATTCCCGCTGTTTGAAAAGGGAAACCATGCCGGGTTTCACCGGCGAGGGCGAAACCCCATGATCAACCTCAGCAAAACGATAGGTGCAGCTCCTAGCAGAAAGCCCGCTGCCGCCACCTGCAGCCCGGGAAAAACTCTTGCCTTCCCCTTGTCGAAGCCACGAATCGCCTCAGACACCACCTGCTGCTTAGGGACATAGAAAAAGTCATTTCCGGGCAAACCGGTCGAGCCACCTTCACGCCGCGCGATCTCACCGAATTCGGTTTTCACCGGCCCGGGGCATAGCGACATCACATTGATCGAGTCATCAGCCAGCTCGATACGCAACGCTTCGGAAAAACTGCTCACGTAGGCCTTCGTAGCGGCATAAACCGCAAAGTCCGGGATCGGCAGAGTGCTCGCGAGGGATGAGACATTCAGTATCCCCCCGCCGCCGCGTGCCTTCATTTCAGGGAGCGCGAGATGGCTGAGGTGCGTCAAAGCCTCGATGTTCACCCTGAGCATCGCTTCAAGGCTCTCCCAATCAGCCGTTTCAAACTCACCAAAATCACCCAGGCCAGCATTGTTGATGAGGAAATCCGGAGCGAAATTTGCTTCCGAGACCTTCTCCATCAGGGAAACGCGCTCACTAGCATTGGAAAGATCTGCCGCCATCACCATCACCGCCGTCTGCGGATATTGATCCCGTATAACTCCCGCAATCTGATCCAGCCTCGCGACTCTCCTAGCCACCAGAACCATCCGATCTACGCTACCTGCTAGTTGCTTGGCGAATTCTTCGCCCAGCCCCGAAGAGGCACCTGTGATCATCACACATGAATAATGAGTTTGCATGCCGTCCATCAAAGGCCGGGATACGACTTCCGCAACCCATGATTCAAAAAAAGAACGCCGTCCCCCGAAAAGGAACGGCGTTCTGAAAAAAATATAACCTCAGGCCATCTGCTGCCCACCGGCTTCCGGGTTCACTTTCACAACACGCAGCGGAAGGCGCATCATGATCTCGCCATCGCAGCCGATGTCGATCGAGTAGATACCATCTTCAGGAAAACGAAGACCTTGGAGATTCATCACGATGTTCCGAGTCAGATAAGGCGCGTTTGGTGGCAGCTTGACTTCGAATTCCGGCTCAATCGGCATATTTTTCGGGTCGAGCGATTCACCGTCTTCGTTGATAATGTTGATCGAGAGCTTGTGTTTCCCGATGTCCTCTGTGGTGAAACAGAAGCGCATGGCAAGCGCACAGCTCGGGTGAACCACCGGCAGCGCCCTAGCAGCGAGTGAGTCAAAAGTGCCGGAAATGACGAGTTTCCCATTGTAGTCGGCGGCGAAGTCGCAAAGCGTTGCAATCTGGATATCCATGTTTTTTGTAGTGTGGTGTTGGAAAATTACGCCGCCCTCGGGCAACGGATGCACCTGTTTAGCCCCACCTGCCACCCCGTAAAGCCCAAACCCCCAAACCTATCCTCTCAAGCACCTATAACGCAAATTTCTCCAGGGCACCTACATTTGGAATAGCGATGATGTGAAATGGAAGAAATCCAACCGCAGATGGACGCAGATAAAAAAGAATGAGCTTCCTTAGCTGCCAAACTCACTTTTCTGCGGTGGTTTTTTAGGCCTTCCTCTTCCATCTGCGTGAATCTGCGTCCATCTGCGGTTAACATTTTCAAATGTAGGTGCCCTGCAAATTTCTCCGGCACCGGTTGACATTTTTACCCCATACCTCCATAGCCAGAGCATGTCCACCGCCCTGCAGCCAAAACCACGGATCATCGGCCACAAAGTCCGGGTCTGCATCGTGGCGGCCAAATACAACGAGAAATTCACCGACGCCCTCGTCGATAACGCCATCGAAGAACTCGGCGAGATCATCCCCATGGCTCGCATCGACCTCATCCGCGTGCCCGGCGCATTTGAAATCCCCGTTGCTGCTGCCACCATCTTGGCTCGTGGGGAAGTCCGCTGCATCATCGCTCTCGGCCTATTGATCAAAGGCGATACTGGCCATGCGGACATCGTTGCTACATCCGTCACGAACGCCCTCCAGAATCTAGCCGTTGAGCACAAGATACCGGTCATCCACGGTGTGCTCCTCGTAGACGATGAAAAACAGGCCTACACGCGCTGCATCGCCGCCTCACAAAACCGGGGTCGTGAATGCGCACGAGCCGCCGCAGGTATCATCGATGTGATCACGGAAATCGAGAAATCGATGCCTAAGGACGACAAAAAGAAGAAACCTATCTAACGTATGCCGAGCCGTAGGCAAATCAGGGAAGCCGCCATCCAGTTCCTCTATTGTTCAGACCTCGAAGGAGGTGCTGATCCCGCCGCACTGCGCGAGCCGTTCTGGGAATTCATCACCGCCCCGGATCGCAGGAATCTACAGGTCGCAATTTTCCGCACCGTCCACCACCTCGCCGCCGGCCGCGAAGAGCGCCTCTCAGATTTCGTCACCCGCTCAGAAACCGCCCTCGCCCATCTCGGTGCTTTCCCGCCCGCCGAGAAACTCAAAGACGATCTCAACCGCCTCCTCGCCCTCGAATCCTCTTGGAGCATCGCTTTTTCAAAACTCTCGAAGCTACCGAAATCTGGAGATGACGACTCTGTCGCCGCCGATTTCGAAAGCTCCCTCGAACAACTTTTCAAAACCGACCGCGACCTAGCCTTTAACCGCGACCAATTTCTGAAAAGCAGCGAGGACTTCCCTACCATCAAGGGCAAACTCGAAGCCATCTGTGCCTCCATCCGCCGCCTCCAGCGCGTCTCGGACAGGCTCCGCATGGTCGAGGAACCCGAGCGTTTCCCAGAACAGGCAGATCTCGGAAAACTTCGCGACTCTAAGATGGAAATCGCCGAAATCCGCAGCCAGACCGACGCACTCGTCGATGCCATCCTCACCCACAAGGAAGACCTCGACTCACGCATCTTCGGCATCTTGGAAAATTTTTCCGCAAAGCGCATCGACCCTGTCGATCGTGCCATCCTCCGCCTCGGCACCTACGAACTCTGCCACACAGACACACCGCCAAAGGTCATCATCAACGAGGCCATCGAACTCGCGAAACGCTTCGGCACCACCGATTCCAAACGCTTCGTCAACGGCCTGCTCGATACCATCGCCAAGGGGCTGACTGCCTAA
>JANRFH010000032.1 GCA_030725745.1 Akkermansiaceae bacterium | reverse complement strand
TTGACGTTAAGTCACAAATTACCCCTAAAAATATGAAGTTCTGTCGTATCTTGGGAGTGTTGCTGCCGATGATTCTTTCGGGTTGTTATCTGATGCCCTATCCAGACCACCACCTGACGAACAAGGACTCGGCATGGGGCAAGGTGAAGCGCGGGGAGCAGTATGTCATTCAGCGTGATTTCTTGCCGCGCCCGAACCATTCCGCCCTGAGGGACTCGAGTTGTTCCGGTGTCGATGATGTCGGCGTGCTTCCCAAGGGAGCCATCATCAGGTTTACGGGGTTCTGCGTGAGGCGCAACTGCTGGGGCGCGCAGCCCTTTGTGTATGCAGAGGTGCTAAGCGGAGAGTATGCGGGCAAAACCTTTTACGCGCGATCGCTGGTCGAGACGGCTGTGAGACAGAAGGGTAAGACTGCCTGGATTATCGATATCAGGAAGGATGCCGTGAAACCTTTGTGAGAAGCCGCCTCCCTGGGGTATTTTCGGGTTGCGGAAAGTTCGGATAAGGCGATTTATCAGGTGTCTTGTATGGAAAATCCCTATTACTGGCATTGGTGCTCATTGCGGCTGTGGCTGGGCTGTGGATGGGTTTCCCCTCGGGTGGCGGTATTGTTGCTGGTGAAAAGGGTGCGGATGATGGGGCGCTAAACAGGGATGATGGGGTGGAAGCTGTGGGTGCTCCGGAGGACGGTGGTGAGGTTTTTTCCGGAAATGTCCGGGAGCCTGTGAGCAGTGCTAGTGAGAGGCTGGCGGCTGCGGCGGAGAGGGAGGCGGCTGAGGCTAGGCTGCGGGAAATGCAGCGGAGGGACGATGAGGGGTTAGTGGTGGAGACGATGCCAGATGGGCATCAATCGATTCATCTGCAAGGAAGATTCCAGCATGTGACGCGGCTGGTGGAGGGCGCGGATGGCAAGATGGTGCCGGTGTGTGGGGCGTATGTGCCGCGTGAAGAGGGTGAGGAAAGGGAGGCTGCGGATGAGTGATTTTATGAAAGGTGTGGTGGGTGCGCTTGCGCTGGGCTTTCCGGCGGTGCAGGCGGCGGAGTTTGTTTTCATCGATGGCGCTGGTGCGGCGCCGGGGCTGAATGATACGACGGTGGTAGCACCTGTTGGCGGAAATATGGCGACGACGCTGGGGGCGCAGCGGATGGCAGCGCTGGAGAAGGCGGGAGAAATCTGGGGGAGGTATCTGGTGAGTTCGGTGCCGATCCGGGTGTCGGTAAAGTTCGATCCGCTGCCGGGGGATGCGCTGGCCTCGGCGGGGCCAGTGACGCTGGAATCGAATTTCACGAATGCGCCGCAGAGCGGGATGCTCTACTCGGTCGCGCAGGCGAACAGTCTGGCGGGGACGGATCTGCGGCCGGGGCTGAACGACATCACGGTGACGGTGAACTCGAATCAGGCTTTCTACCTAGGCTTCAATCAGGATTTCGAATCGGCCACGAATTTCATCGATACGATGCTGCATGAGCTGGGGCACGGGCTGGGCTTCAGCAGCTATGTGAATGAAAGTACGGGGAGCTATAATTCGAACACGCCGGATGTTTTTTCCTCGCTGATCTACGATATCGGGATGGGCAAGCGGTGGACGGAACTCACAGCGGCGCAGCGGGTGACTTCCGCGACATCGGGGACGAATCTTGCTTGGGACGGGGCTTTCTCGAATGGTGCGGCGAATCAGCTGCTGGGGCTGGCGGCGGGGGGAAGTAGGATGGTGGTGGATGCGGTATTGCCGGATCTCACGCCGCTGGAAGACCTGCTGTACACCACGGTGGATTTCTCACCGAGGGTGCCTGCGAAGGGGATTTCCGGGCTGCTGGTGGTGACGGATGATGGCAGTGGGGCGACCTCGACGCTGGCGTGCCAGGATATCGTGAACGGCGCGGAGGTGGCGGGGAACATCGCGTTTGTGAGGCGGGGGACTTGTAATTTCGACGACAAGGTATTCCGAGCGCAGGAGGCGGGAGCAGTGGCGGTAGTGATCGCGAACAATGTGACGGATTCGCTTATTTCTCCGGCTGGCGATGGGATTGTTGAGGGTGTGCTGGTGGATATTGCGATCCCGGCGATCTTTATCAGCAAGGCGGACGGGGATGTGCTGGAGGCGGCTTCGCCGGGGGTGAGGTTGGATTTCGCGCAGCGGCTGGGGGCTAGGGTGGGGAGCACCTCTGGGAGGCTGAACCTTTTCGCGCCGAATCCAGTGCAGGTGGGGTCTTCGGTTTCCCACTGGACGAATTCGGCCTCGCCGAACCTGCTGATGGAGCCCTCGATCAATGTAAACCTCGATCGCAGGCTGGATCTGACGCTGACGCTGCTGAAAGACATCGGCTGGGAGGTGGTGGACATTCCTATCCCGCATGAGTCTTATGCGACATGGGCGGAGAGGGTTTTCGATGTGAGCGAGACGATGACGGCTGAGGGTGACGATGCGGATGGCGATGGGGCGACAAACATTGAGGAATATTTTTTCGGAAGTCTGCCGGACGATGCTGGCTCAAGGCGTTTCCCAGAAGTGGTGCTCGAAGGCGGTGTGCCGAGGCTGGAGCTGGTGGTGTCTAGCCTGCCTGCGGATATGTTCTTTGGGATCGAGCTTTCGGAGACGTTGGATGGGTTTGATGATGCGGTGGCGAATGTGGATGTGAGGCTGGAGTCGCGTGAAAGTATCGATGATGAGACGGAGCGGATGGTCTTTAGCTTGGTGGAGGTGCCGGAAAAGCGGTTTGCGCGGGTGAGGATCGAGAAGAAGGATCCGTGAGGGCTTTCGGGCGGCATTGATTTCTCGGTTGCGGGGAGGGGGCGGCAATGTCAGTTTCATGGAATGAAATTCCGGATGGTTTTGGCTCTTGGTGGTTTAATGGCGGGAATGTGTTACGCACAGGATGGCGAGGTGCGTGGGGTGATCCCCGACGATCTCCTTGAGGACGATCATGTGCGTGAGGAGCTGGGTGTGAATGAATTCACGGCTCCATCCATTTCTAAACTTTTCGATACGCTGCAGACACTGATGCCGCTGCCACTGGTGGAGGTGCAGCGCGATTATGGTGAGCGCATGCCACTGGATAGGGCGGATCTTTCCATCGAGCTGGGCTTTCTGATTGCGGATGGATTCCTGATCGTGCAGGCGGGGCAGATGGATAAGGTGGAGAAAATGGCGGCGGATCTTACACGCTACGGCAAGGCGCTGGGAGCGGGGGATAGGATCAACCGCCATGCGGCGAGCCTTTTGGAAAGTGCGAAGAAGCAGGATGTGGAGCAGCTGAAAAAGGAGCTGGCGGCGACTCAGAAGGATGTCGAGATCGAGCTAGTGACGCTGCGTGACGCGGATCTTGCGCATTTGATTTCACTGGGCGGCTGGATCCGTGCGCTGGAGGTGGCGACGGTGGCGGTGGACAATCAGTTTTCCCCAGAGCGCGCGTCGAAGGTGATGCGCGAGGATATTGCAGATTATTATACCGAGAGTGTGGCGGGCTTGGAGCCGAGGATTTCCGAGAGGCCAAACTATCTGGAAATGCGCGATCTGCTCTCCGGGCTGCGCAGCGAAATGGTCATCCCGAAGGACAGTGAGGCTACACCGGAGAAGGTGAAGGCGATCCGTGAACAAGCGGCGAAGCTGGTGGAGCTGGCACTCCAGAGGAAGGAGTAGTTTCGAAAGCACGAAGCATTAAATTTTAAATTCGAAATAGATACGGTGGAAAGTGTAGCGGTTCTGGGGTTGGGCATTGTGGGTTCACGGGTGCGGGGGCTGTTGGTGGATGCTGGTTATTCGGTATCCTGCTGGAGCCGGACGCAGCGCGGTCTTTCCGGCGAGGTGGAGACTCCTGAAGCTGCGGTGGAGGGGGCGGATTTGGTTTCGCTGTATTTAAAAGATGTGGCGATGGTGCGGGATGTTTTCGCGAGGGCAATGGCCGGGCTGAAGACGGGAGCGATTGTGATGAATCACTCGACCATCGATCTTCCGACGACTCTGTGGCTGGCGGAGCAATGTGCCTCAAAGGGTTGTGATTTTCTAGATGCGCCTTTCACTGGTAGCAAGGACGCCTCTGCTGCGGGGCAGTTGCTTTATTACACGGGTGGGGATGAGGGTCTGGTTGAAAAAGTCTCCGATTTCTTGGCAGTGAGTTCGAAGGGTCGCATCCACTGCGGGGAGATTGGCACGGCTATGGTTACAAAGCTGGGGACGAACCTGATCTCTGCCTGCACGGTGCAGGCGATGAGCGAGGCTCTGGCGATAGCGGTAAAGCACGGGGTAAAGGCTGAGGTCTTCACGGAAGCCGCGATCAAAAACGGCAGCGGCTCGCCGCTCATGGCGATGAAATATCCGGGGATGCTCGCCGGGGATTTCGAGCCGCATTTCACCATGGCAAACATGTGGAAGGACAGCCGTTATGCGCTCGCACTGGCAGAGTCCGCCGGGGTGGAGCTGCCTGCGATCTCAGCGGTGTCGGCTAGGATGGGTGAGATGTGCGCGGATGGATTTGCGGACTTGGATTTCTCGGCGCTTGCTAAGGCTTATGAGGAGAAACTTTAAAACTCAATTGAAGGCGTGACGAATTGGTATCTGGGAGAGAAGGCGGGAGTTCTGGAATTTTCGGGGCCGGATGCAGTGAGGTTTCTCAACGGGCAGGTGACGCAGGATGTGCGGAAGGCTGCTGTGGGTGAGCTTTTGCCTAGCTGTGTGACGGATGCGAAGGGGAAACTACAATTCCGCGTTTGGCTGGCGGGCAAGGATGAAAAGGTGTTAGTTTTCTGCCGGGGGGAGGACATCGAGGCGCTGGAGGCGAGACTGACGCGATATCTCATCGCCGATGATGTGGAGGTGAGGGATGTGAGCGGGGAGATCTCCGCCGGGGATTTTGATTTCCCGGATGTGGGTCTATCTGAGGAGGAGAGGATACAGAAAGGCCTGCCGAAGTGGGGCGCGGAGCTGAAAGAGGGGATGCTGCCGCCCGAGGCGGGGCTGGATGTGACGGATATTTCCTACAACAAGGGCTGCTACATAGGGCAGGAGGTGATTTCTCGGATCAAAAGTGCGGGGAAGGTGAATCGGAGGCTGGTGAGGCTGAAGTTTGAGAAAGAGGGCGCCAGCTGTGGGGATGTGGTGAATGCGGAAGGCAAGGTGTGCGGGGAGGTGACGAGTGTTTCTAGTGTGTTAGGTCTGGGCTATCTGAAGCGTGGAGTGGATGAAAGTGAGGATTTGAACGCAGGTGGTATTTCAGTTCATTTGAGAGATTTGTGATGTTGTGAAAATTTCGCCTTTTCCCTCATGTTTCCGGGGTCATGATAAGTGCTCATGACTTCTGATTTCCTTGTCGTCGGCGCAGGTATCGCGGGGCTTTCATTCGCGCTGCGCGCTGCGAAGCATGGGAAAGTGGTGATTTTAACCAAAGGGAAGGCTGAGGAGTCTAATACCGCGTGGGCACAGGGTGGGATCGCCTCGGTGCTGCCGGAGGATCTCCGTGCCGAGGGCGATACGGTGGATAGCCATGTGGCCGATACTCTGGATGCAGGGGCGGGGCTTTGCGATGAGGCGGTGGTGAGGCGAATCGTGGAGGAGGGAGATGATGCGATCGAGGATCTGCTCGGATACGGGGTGGAGTTCGATAAGGAGGGCGACCGTTTCATGCTCGGGAAAGAGGGCGGGCACACGCACCGACGTATCCTCCACTCGCGAGACACTACGGGCAGAGTGATTGCTCTGGCGATGCTCAAGGCAGCGGCTGCGGAGCCGAACATCACTCTGCTGGAGGATCATTTTGTGATCGATCTGATCACTTCATCACGGCTCGATGTGGTGACGAATGACCGTGTAATCGGCGCGTATGTGCTGGAGCGTAAAAGCGGCGAGGTGCATGTCTTCCGCTCGGATCGTGTGGTGCTTGCGGCGGGTGGCTGCGGGAAGGTTTATCTTTATACGACGAATCCAGACTCTGCTACGGGAGATGGCGTAGCTCTCGGGTGGCGGGCAGGGGCGACGATGGCAAACATGGAGTTCATCCAGTTTCACCCGACCTGCTTCTACAACCCGGCGGCGACGGGGCCGGAGGCGCGGTCTTTTCTCGTGAGCGAGGCGGTAAGGGGTGAGGGCGGGATTTTGCGAAATGGAAAGGGTGAGGATTTTACCAAAAAGATCGATCCGAGAGGCTCACTCGCACCGCGTGACATCGTGGCGCGCGCGATCGACCGGGAAATTAAAAGAACCGGTGCGGCGTGCGTTTATCTGGATGTGACCCACAAGCCGAAGGGTTTTATGAAGGAGCATTTTCCGTATATCTATGAGACGCTGATGAAGTTCGGCGTGGATTGCGAAAAGGTGCCGATCCCTGTGGTGCCGGCGGCGCATTACATGTGCGGCGGGCTGAAGACGGATGTCACCGGAAAGACCAGCATACGCGGGCTTTATGCGGTAGGTGAAGTCGGTTGCACGGGGCTGCATGGCGCGAATCGGCTGGCCTCGAACTCACTGCTGGAAGGCAACGTCGTGGGTCGCCTAGCGCTGGAGGAAATGTTGCGTCTGTATCCGCCCGGTAAGCCGGTGATGGATGCTCCGCCTATTCCCGATTGGCACCATGGTGATGTGGCGGAGCCAGACGAACTCGTTGTCATCTACCATAACTGGGATGAGATCCGCCGCCTGATGTGGGACTACGTTTCCATCGTCCGCACAGACAACCGCCTGCGCAGGGCGGCGGCAAGGCTGCGGAACCTGAAGAAGGAAGTGCGAGAATTCTACTGGGGACACCGGGTCAACGCAGATATCTTGGAGCTTCGGAACCTAGTCGCCGTGGCGGGACTGATCGTCGAGTGCGCACTGCGCCGCCGTGAATCGAGGGGGCTGCACTACACTCTGGATTACCCTGAGACAGAGGATCGTTTCCTGAAAGATACGACGCTGAGAAAGTTTTGAATCAGGGGTGGCATCGGGAATTGCCAAAAATCTATCAGGCGGCTAGAAGAGTAGGAACATCATGGTAGCTGCCAAATGACTGATCTGGACGAACTGCTGGCAAAGCATCAGGCCGAGCATGTGGCGAAGCTACACATCAAGAAGCGCCTGCGCGAAAAACTGAGGCTAAGCATCGAGGAAAACGGTGAGGGCAATTCGCAGGCGGTAGTTGAGGAAGTGGCGGGATACCTGCGGGAGCGCCCCTTTCTCAAAGTGGTCGCGGTTTACGCAGCACTTCCCGGTGAGGTGGATTTGAAAACACTTCCCTCATTGGTAGGCTGCATCTGGGTTTTCCCAAAGGTGGAAGGGGAATTGCTTTCGTTTTTCCAAGTGAAATCCTTCGAGGAAGACCTCACGCCCGGCTCGTATGGAATCCTGGAGCCTAGGGAAGGGCTCGAAAAGATTGAGATCGAGAGGATCGATCTTTTCCTGTGTCCAGGTCTTGGCTTCGATGTGCGGGGAGGGCGAATCGGTCGCGGTCGTGGCTTCTATGACCGTATGCTGGAGCGTGCCAGACCGGGAGCAGTGAAGCTCGGGGTGTGCTTCGGGCACCAAGTCGTGGATGAGGTGGACATGGAGCATCACGATGTCCGGATGAACGGCGTGATCGCGGGCTGAGCGGGTTTCTCTTGCACCATGGCGGAAGCGAGCTATGCGTTAGTTGTTATGAAAAACATTCTCTATATCGCCGCAGCCCTTTCGTTCGCCGCTCCCACCCAGCTTTCCGCACATTGTCAGGTTCCCTGCGGGATTTTCGATGACCAGAACGTGATCGATGCCATGGGCACCGATGTGGTGACCATTGAAAAGGCAGCTCAGCAGATTGTTGAGCTTTCCAAAGACCCCGCCGCAAACGCGCAGCAGATCGTGCGCTGGACGAACAACAAGGAAAGCCATGCCCAATCGATTCAAGAGAAGGTGCTTAACTACTTTCTCGCGCAACGCCTGAAGCTCCCTGAAACGGATGCCGATAAGGAACTCTATGCCAAGAAGCTTGCGCTGTCCCATGAGGTCATCGTTGCTGCCATGAAATGCAAGCAATCCACAGATCCGGCAACCGTCGCCAAGCTCAAGGAACTGATGGTGACCTTTGGCGAAATGTTCGGCAGTCACGAGTGATCGCCTGATTGATTTTTTACTAGGCCGGGGGCTTCGCAGCCTCCGGCTTTTTTTGTCATCAATAATAGGGAGGGCAGGTGGGCACTATTGTCGTGCAATGTCACATGCCTTCCGCATCTTTATTTTGTCATGAAGCGAGTAAGTAAAATGTTTCCTGCTGCCTTGTTCGGGCTGGTGATTGCCTGTGGTTTCTCCGGTGCCGCCGAACCGAAGAAACCCAATGTCATTTTCATCCTCGCTGATGACCAGCGATACGACTCGCTGGGCATGACCGGAGATCCGGTGACGGAGACGCCGAATCTTGACCGCTTGGCGAAAGAAGGGGTGTTTTTCGATAAGGCGTTTTCTACTAGCCCGATCTGCGGGCCAAGCCGTGCGAACATTTTTACCAGCCAATGGGAGAGGAAGAATCGCATCGGGTTTCATCATGTTTCTAACAACATGATCTCCATGGAGGATTTCCAGAATAGCTTCCTGATGCAACTGAAGCAGGCGGGATATTCCACGGCATTCATCGGAAAACATCACACAAAGATCGTCGATCGTGGGGATTCTGCACTGAAGGAGAATATCGATTTCTGCTACTTCAGTCCGGGGCATCTGGGCTTCGATATTGGCAAGGATAAGGTTTTCTCAAACCTGAAAAATACATCCCAGATCGAGGGGCTCTACGAGGCTACCGAAGCCTATCTGAAGCCCGGAAACGAGTATGACTATTTCTACGAAAACGCTGACAAGTCGGTGAAGGATTCACTGAAATGCCGCGATCCGGAAAAGCCGTTCTGTGCGTGGATTAATTTTAACCTGCCACACGCGGCGAGTATCGGTGGGATGGGGAAAGGCGAATCGGATCCGGAGATCTACAAGTCCCTGTATGCGGACAAGGTTGATCAATTTCCATTGCCTGACGGGCACCCGGTGGGGATCAGCCTGCGGGAGGATGTTTTCACCGAGGAGGATCTGATGCCGTATTACCGTCACAGGAATCCAAAAGCCTTGCGTGAAATGAAGATGAAAATGGCGCGTGCCGTCCATGGCATCGACCTCTTCATCGGCAATCTGCGCGGACTACTGGCGGAGATGGGGGAGGATGAGAATACGATCATCATCTTCTATTCCGATAACGGGCTGATGATCGGAGAGCATGGCTTTGGCGGGAAAACAATGCTGTATGAAGAGTCGGTGCATGTGCCGATGATTGTGTATTCTCCAGCACTGGATGAATCAAAGCGCGGGCAGCGTCTGGATTCTCTGGTGGTTGGTCAGGACATTCCGGCGACGATTCTCGATCTCTGTGGTTTGGCTATACCGAAGAGTTATCAGGGAAAAAGCCTTTTACCACTGCTGGAGGGCGAGGAAGTGGATTGGCGGGAGGATGTGTTTTTTGAAAATCTTTTCACCGACCAAGGCTACCCAAGGCAGGAAGCCGTGCGAGGAGAGCGCTACAAATACGTCCGCCATCACAGCAGGGAGGACGACCGCAAAAAGTATTTACCAGACGGCTTGCCGGATGATGAGCCGATCTACGAGGAGCTATTCGATCTCGAAGCCGATCCGAAGGAGCAGAAAAATCTCGCCGGGAACCCCGAGTATGCGTCCCAGCTGAAGTCGCTCAGGCAGAGATGCGATGAGTTGACGACGAAGATGGGGGAGTAGGAATTTCCCGAAATCCAGAAGATCTACATCGGGGTAGCTCACTTAAGTTTTCACGGGGAGGTCGTGGAGTGTGGGGTCATGGTGGAATGGCATGGATTAAGCCCGATTACCTGAAAGGGGCAGGGATGGTCGCTCCGCGCCGTCCGTTCTGTGGATACGATCCCTCACCCGGATTTACACCATCCCGGAACTTGTATGCATAGGGCTTGGAAGGCGGGAGGGTTCCACTTTTCCCGTGATCGTGCCTAACCCTTTCCCGGACGGCATGGAATGCCATCCCTGCCTTGCACTGCTTAATCTCGAGCTATTCGGGACATGGCGCGCATTTATCCGGGATTTCAGAAAATCCCCTTCTTATAGGCTTCGTTGATCGCGGCGGGGGCGTTCTGAACTTGGAGTTTTTCGTAGATGTGCCGGATGTGGTTGTTGACCGTGTGAGAGCTGATGTTGAGCTGATGCGCGATTTCCTTTTTGACCAAGCCATCAGCCAAGAGCTTCAAAACATCCACTTCCCTTTCCGAAAGGAGACTCTCGGGATCATGAGTCGATGAGGCGGACTGCTTTAAAGAATTCAGCAAGAACCTCGCAATCTTGGGATCCACGGGCGCTCCACCCTCCATAGCGCTTTTGATGGCGTTCGAGATCTGGACGCGTGAGCTGGATTTTAGGAGGTAGCCGGAGGCACCGGCGCAGACGGCGGCGAAGACATCGGCTTCGTTCTCAGACTGGGTGAGGACGATGATGCGGCTGGCCGGGAGGTGCTTTTTGAGCATTGGGATGGCCTCGATGCCGGATATGCCCGGCAGATTGAGATCGAGGAGTATGATGTCCGGCTTATCGAAAGTATCGTTTTTCTCAAGAGTATTGAGGGCTTGCTCGGCAGTGCCGAACTCGCTGGTGAGCTCGATGCCCGGCTCCTTCCCCAAGGCTAGGGCGATGCACTCGCGGTATTCCGGGTGGTCTTCCACGAGCATGATACGGATGGGGGTTTTCATGGGATTCAGAACGGGTAGAGAAATCGTAGCATGGATGACGACTTGGGGCGAATTTTCAAATGAACCGAAGTGCCGCCAGATGGGGGGCTGGTGATGGTGAGTTTTCCCCGGAGAAGCTTTGCACGGCGCTCAAGGGCTAGTGGGAGTTTTTCGCCAAAATCTGCGGGAAGTCCAGTTCCGTTGTCCGTCACGGTGAGGACGATTCGTTGTTTTTCGGCTACGAGATGTGTCTCGATATGGGTTGCCCCGGAGTGGCGGCAGATGTTGATGAGGCACTCACGGTAGAAAAGGAAGAGATCCACGCGGAGGCGTGCCTTGAGCTTTTGCAGATGCTCCTCTCCCTCGATGTTAATGTCGTGGGTGGCGTTGGTGGTGATTCGTTCTGCGGCGCGGCGCATATCGCCCACTAGGCCGAAGTAGAGGTTCTTCGACTCCAGCATGTTGGTGCAATGGCGGACGGCGGTGCCGGTGCGCTCGGTGAGCTCGCGGATGCGGGCGCTAAGCGTCTGCCATTCGTCTTTCGTTTCCGCGTCCTGTGCGACATCGCTGATGAGGCCGATGGAGTGGAGGTTCGCCCCGAGTTCGTCGTGGAGGTCTGCGGCGAAGCGTTGCTTGAGGCGGGCGACTTGGCGCAGACGGAGGATACGGTCGATGAGAATGATGAGGACGATGCCCGCGCCGAGAATTGCGGCGATCCAATACATGATGCGGAGCTGGGCTTTCTGAATGGAGTAGCGTTTCCCGAGCTCGGCGACGATCAGTGGGCGTTCGTATTCCAAGTCGTGGCGGAGGGCGAGTTGGTTGAGCCATGTCCTGATGGGCAGGATCTCCCCATAGTGGTCGAGCCCGTCGGTCAGGTTTGGGAGCTCGCCTTGAGTATTTCGGATATTTAGTTCGCTTTCGAAAATTTTGCCAAGGGCGACGTTGGTTCCTTTTGAGAGCAGCTCGATTTCCGCAAATCCGGTGCAGCGGTGAGATCCGGTCGCTTCGGGTGCCTGATATCCCTCTAGGACGGACAGCCTCACGTAACGGCAATCGGTTTCGGGAAATGGCAGCATCACCATCGGACCCGCTTGATAGATCGTTTCCCGTTGGAAATCGACCAAGGTGCGGGCATCCGAGAAATCGGCCTGGGACGCCCCTTCGACTTTCATGTGACGTGGCATGGCATAATCCGCATGGTAGATTCTCGGGATGTTTTCGCGGATATCTGCGGAGTGTAAATAGATGCCGCTGAGAGGAATGCTTTTTCCAAGATCGACGGACAGCTTGTAGGTGCGTCCGGAGCCGTAGAAAACGATGAACGGCTCTCCTTTTTCGCCCTCCGCGGCATCCATCAGGTAGGGCATGAGTCCATCGACCAAAGCCGCGGGAAACGTGGAGTATCTTACCCAGTCACGTTCCGAAGAGGACACTTTCACAGGGCACCGGAGGGCGACATTTTCCTCCCCGCTGAAGACCAGCAACTCGGAGAGTTGCACGGCAGACCGGTCTCCCCATGTTTTTGACGGAATAGGCTTCGCCTCGATGCGCACCCACGAGGCTTCCACGGGGTCGAAAGAAATGACCAGCGGTGCGACGCGCGGGGTGAGGTGATCCGCAGCCGAGTATTCCGCAATCGTAATGCCTTCGCTATCGTCGGCGTTGCCTGCCAAGATCTTGAACTCCTGTGGAAATCCATCGGACTGGTTGCCATTGTGGCTGTCACGCACGATCACCGGGACAAGAATGATCTGATCGATAAGCTTTGGCTCCGTGAACTCCACCTGTGCCCATTCGATTTCTCTCGGCTCCGGGGTGAGTTTCGAAAGCCATCCGAGGTTTCCGACACCGGTGCGCAGGGTGAGTTCCGCTTGATCGAGCAATGTGCGGTCGATCTCGTCCAATTGAGCTTCGAGTTCGGACAGTTTGTGTGATCCGAGGCCGGTAGCTTCTTCCGAGTGGAGAAGGGTGGGCACCATGCAGCAGGCCGCTGTCAGCAGGAACGCAATTTTGCGGAAGTAGCGGGGCATGGTTGTTTCTAGGGGAGAAAGCCTCCTCGGGGGAACCTAAATCTACCGAACAGCCTTACGCAGAGTGACATAGGAAAGCATTTCTAGGCAGTGTCTGCCATGACATGAACGTGTCATAGACGAAAATCTAAAAATTCATAGAATCAAGAAGCTTACCTCTGACTTACTTGAAAAAGTGCCACGATAAACAATAAAAAGAAATGAAACCCAACACAAACTACATTCTTCCTTGCCTCATGCTCTTGTCCGTTGCGACAAGCGCACACGCGGCAACCGTCGTCCTCGGAGATGCAGCAGCTGACTACGTCGCTGCTGCAGGTGGCCCCAATGCCGTCCTTGCTACCGCCCCAACTGGCTGGAGCTATTTCGGTGCAAATGCAGCGAATGGCGGCACAGAGATTGCCTTGGCGGCAGGACAAGTAGGAATCCAAGGTAGCGCATACCAAGGCTTCGTTGGTGGTTCCACCTCAGGAACTGCCGCTGTATACGGGACGAACACCGCAGATCCTTCCCAGTTCGAGATCTTCAGCAATGGCGATCCCAATGGTGGTGTTGTCGGTACGGATCTTCTTCTTCATCCAGGTAATGGTGGTGCCGAAGCGTTTGTGATCGTCCGTTTCACCATAGGAGACGATAGCTTGTTCACTGCTGGCACCGGCACGATTACCGGTAGCTTTAGGGAGCTTATCGTTGGTGGCGGCGCTGCTGCCCAATCCGTTTCCGTTGCAATCTATCAAAACGCAACTTCGCTATTTGCAACCGCCGGTGGCACGACTGCCCAAGGCACTCCGGGTATCCTGACACAAGCAGCCGGCACCTTCAACCTGACAAGCCTGACATTCACGACAGGTGACACGATTGACTTCGTGGTTGGCATCAACGGACACTTCGGTGCCGATGAAGCCGCTCTGAACTCGATAATCAGTGTGGACACGGTTGCGGCGATTCCTGAACCATCGGCAGCATTGCTTGGTGGTCTTGGCCTTCTCGGTCTCCTCGTCCGCCGTCGTCGCTAAGCCTCAAGGCTTTCGAAACGATTTAATTCAATCCCCGGACGGCTTTCCTTGATTGCTGTTTGGGGATTTTTCGTAAAAGGGTTCCCGGTTTACGGCGGCTCCACCAATGATGTATAGTAAAACCCCAAAAACCCAACTTCTTGAAACCCAACTTTTCTCTATGTATTTCGGTGCTGTGCATTCTCGCTATTCCATCAAATGCAGCGACGATTGACTGGATCACTGCCGACATCTCGAATGTCAGTGATGTCGCTACGGTCGGCACGCTTGTCACGGCACAGAACTATGCCGGCACGGGTGCCTCCTCTACCGTGACTGTAGCTGGTGTTAATTTCTCGGAGAATAACAGTCTGGCAACTGATGCCAAAAATACCAACGGGGACTTTTTTGCCTTCGATACGGGCGACTCCAATTATAATGAATTCTTGGGAGATCTCGATTTTACGGATGATTCATCGGTGACGATCCCCATGTCGGTTGTCATTGGCACCAGATACGTTGTCCAAGTCTGGTATGCGGAGGATGGGGGCTTTGGCCTTAATCCGCAGCGCACCAATACCCTGACTGGCACCGGAGACAATGTCCTGAATGGCAATGATTATGCCGTGGGGATCTTTGTTGCCGATGCTACGACACAAGATTTGATTATTACTTCGAGCAGAGAAGGAGTCCGCCTGACAGGCTACCAACTACGTTCAATTCCTTCGGGAGCGGTAACCATAGCGGATGCAGCTGCGGATTACAGCGGCCCAACGTCTCTTCCTCCACGATGGCAGTATCTTCTGGCTAGTTCACCAACTGCCACGCCCACCGCCTTAGCCACGAATCAAGCTGTCGGAACAGAGGGGCACAATGGCTTCGGTGGAGGCGGCCTTGCCGACTCGGCTTCGATTTTAGGAAGCAGAACCGGGGCCAACCCATTCAGGCTCTACAGCAACGCAGGCCACAATGGGGTGGAGGGGGTGGATCTTCTTTTCCAGCCCGGTGATCTTGGTAGCGAAGACAATATCATCGCGAGATACACGGTTTCTGCGGCGGATGTAGCTCTCGGAACAACAGCAACGCTTTCCGGAAGTTTCCGAGATTTACAAGGCAACACAAGCGGGGACGCAGGAGGATCTGTGAGGGTTTACGTTTACCACAATTCATCAAAACTCTTTGACGTGACTGGTGCGAATGGTCGCCTCACGCAGGCCAATGGGACATTTAATCTCACGGACATCACTGTCGCAGCAGGCGATACCATCAGCTTTATCGTCGGGAGTAACGGCAACTACGGGGGTGATGAGACGGCGGTAAAGGCAAGTATTTCGGTCGAGCCATCCTTCATTCCCGTGGCTGCCAAGGATGATTCCTTCGATGTCCTGATCGGCTCCACCACCATTCTTGACGTGCTGGCGAACGATGAGGGCTTGGACGGCGATGCAGACCTCACCACCTTGCGCATAACGAGCCTTCCCACTTCCGGAAACGCCGTTATTCAAAACGATGATACGATCCAGTATGAGCACACAGGGTCAATGGGCAGCGATAGCTTCGGGTATGCCTTCGATAATCTAGCGGGTAACATCACCTACAGCGCAACCGTTACGATCCTTGCGAGCAACGGCCTGAAGATGGCCAATAGCACCCTTACTTTTTCTGATCAGGCTCCTACTGGCGGCTACCAGTTCACCGATGCTTTTTCAGGCCTCACATTTGCTCAACCCACGTGTCTGGAAACCATTCCGGGAAATTCTCAGGCAGTGGTCGTTACCGAGAGGGCTGGAAGAATTCAGATCATCCCAGATGTGACTGCCGCCTCGCCAGTGAAGACTCTCTTTCTGGATATTTCCGGTGACACCAAGACATCGACTTTCTGTGGTCTACGTGGTGTGGCGTTTCATCCGGACTTTGCCACCAATCGCTATTTCTACGTCGGCTACGATCACAACAATGGAAATAACGACACGGTGCGGGTGTCCCGCTTCACGGCGAATGCCTCAAACCTCAACCAGGTGAATGCCTCGACGGAGCTTGTCCTGTTGGAGAATGGCTCTGACCAGAGCATTCACCGCATCAACCGGCTTCAATTCGGCCCCGACGGCTATCTCTATATTGCCGTTGGCGACGACGGGAATTTCGATGGCCCGCCACACACTCAGCGCATTGATGACGGCTTCTGGTCTTCCGTTTTAAGAATCGATGTGGACAAGAACGCAGGAAACTACGAGCCGGCGAACACCGATGGCGTCAATCTCGACGGATCGGGCAACGCCTATTATTCGGTGCCTTCGGATAATCCATTTATAGACAGCAATTTCACGGATGGCCGTGGTGTCACGACGCTCAATGGTCAGACAACACCTACGAACGACCCTTATGAGGTTCGCACTGAGATGTATGCCATCGGTTTCCGAAACCCTTGGAAAATTGGCTTCGTTCCTGGAACTGGAGAGCTTTGGGTGGCGGATGACGGGCACGCAAGCTACGAGAAATTCTGCATCATGCCCAAAGGAGGAAACGCAGGGTGGGGATACTTCGAGGGCACCGACCCGGGAGTGCTGCAAAAGGGCACAACTCAATATCCCGGCCCTCTATCCGATCCTCCTGCCGGAGTGGACTTCGTCCAGCCAGTGATGGAATACAACAAACCGGGCAGCACGGCGACAGGTGGCGTAAAATCGATCATAGGAGGCACCTTCTATCAAGGCACAGAGATTGCCGAGTTAACGGGAGCCTTCGTCTTCGCGGACTATACCAGCGGAGACATCTGGTACATGAAGCGACCGAATAATGCTGCTTTTCAATATGCTCAGCGGGTAGCTGTCGGTTCAGACTGGGGCATGGCCGAGACCGGCATGGTGACTCAGATGATTACTGATGACTTTGAAGCCAAGTCCTACGGTGTCAGCGAGATCGTGAAAATAGGAACCGAAGGGGGAATCACTGCCATGCAGTTGGATCCTTCGGACGGTAGCGTGCTGATGCTTGATTATGATAATAGCATCATACGTCGTCTGATTTATAATCCAGATGACGGCTCATTACCTGCGACACTGACGGCTACCGGAGCCTTCAGCAACCTGACCACCTTAACGCCGAACGTGGGAGTGAATCCCTACGATCTCAACCTGAGATTTTGGTCGGATCACGCGGACAAGACACGATACTTCGCCCTCAAAGAGCTCTCCGACACGATCAGCTATTCGGAAGATGGTTTATGGGGATTTCCTTCAGGTTCTGTCTGGATCAAGCATTTCGACATGGATCTCAACCGCGATAGCCCTGGAACAAACGTGAAACGCTTGGAGACACGATTTTTGGTCAAAACGGAGGATGATTTCTACGGCGTGTCCTACCGCTGGAACGCAGCAGGCACAGAAGCAGACTTGGTGGCGAATGATGGCGAGGAATTCGATCTCACCATTACTGAGGGTGGCAGCACTCATACCCAGACATGGAAAATTCCATCACGAGGCGACTGCAGAACCTGCCACACGAATGACAACGGAGTGATGCTCGGGTTCAATACGCGCCAACTCAATCGCCAAGGATCGCTCTCGGGCACTTCGGACAATTTCCTGAAGCTACTCAACGAAGCCGGATACCTATCTTCCACTGAAGCTTTGCCTAGCGACTACGCGAATCTTCCAAAGTTTTATCGACCAGAGGAGACGTCTGAGAACATCGAAGAGAGAGTTCGCTCTTATCTCGCCGTGAACTGTAGCTACTGCCACTACGACGGCAGTAATGCTGTCCCTAACTCATGGAGTGGTGATCCCTTCTTGACCATGGAGCAGACGAATTTGCTTCATACCGAAGGTGTCGGTTTCGTCGTTGCGGATCCAACGGATCGACTGATCATTCCTGGAAACACTTCGAAATCGATGCTTCTGAGCTTAGTTTCAGAATCAAATGGATACAGCAGAATGCCTCCGCTGGCGACAGACCTCATCGATGTGGAGGGCGTGACTCTGATCACCGACTGGATCAATAATTACGCGAATGCAAAACCGACCTTCGATGCAGATACTGACCCATTCACCATTCTTGAAAACCAAGTCATCGGCACAGTCGCCGGAACAGCTCCGGCAGCAACGGATCAAGATTCCCCGGATGTAACGCGTGGAACCCTCACTTACTCCATTATCGATGGAAACAGTGACGGATTTTTTGATATCGATTCAATAACTGGGCAGATCTTTATAAATCAGTTTGGCCCCGACTACGAATTAGCGACATTCCACGACCTGACCGTAATGGTCAGTGACGGGTTCACCGCGAATCCAGGTGAAGCGTCGGCGACGGTAAGGGTCGATGTCACTGATATTGTCAATGACGACAGCCAACGAGACGGGATCACGGATGAATGGGCGAAGGCTAATTTCGGATTGTCTGCGATCGATCCTTCGGGAGATTTCGACCAAGACGGTTTCAATGAACTTCTGGAGTTTTGGGCTGACAGTGATCCATCTGATACGCTGAGCAAAGGACTCACCATCACACCATCCGGGGTAGTGAGCGATCCGGGCGAAGAAGGTTATCTCTTCGAGTGGACGATACGAAGCGAGCTTGTCATTGGGACGGATTATATCGTGCAGGGTAGTGATGACCTGAATTTTACAAACCTGACGGCAGGAGTCGATTTCACCGTCATGCCGACAACGCCTGTTGAAAATCCTGGCGGTGCGGATCTGATCTTGGTGAAAGTGAAAGTACCCACGACGGCCAGTCGGTATTTCCTACGCCTTCACAATCCTTGAACCGAATTTCCTGAATGAAAGGTAGACTGGAAAAACGAAAACCGCTGCGTTCGGATTTTTGTGATTCGATTTCCTTGCTGTGCGATTGCCTGTGATTGCTATGCGGCTATCTGGAATTCACCCTGCGAAAAAAATAATATGAAAATAACATCAAGCACCTCCGCATCCTTTCTTGTCAGTCTCTTTCTGGGTGGTGCTGCCCTCTTACACGCAAGCGAGCCGGTCACCATCGAATCGCTGCTCCATGAAATGGTGGATCGTGATGCGGTCACTCATTTCCCGGAAACGGATTTCCGCTTGAAGCAAGAGAGCAGCTACAATCGTGCATCCAAGACACCCGAGGATCCGAAAGGCTGGTTTAACAATAAGGATAACAATACGAGCCCCGAGCATGACTCGTTTATTCGGATTGACGAAATCAACGGTGAGAAAGAGTGGGTGCTGATGGATCATCAGGGCGCTGGCACTCTGGTCAGAACATGGATGCCATTTCGTACTATCTCAAAGCCGAAAACCGACATCACGATACGGGTCTACGTGGATGGGGCGACGGAACCGACTCTGGAGGGCAATATGTTCGGCCTCTTTAATGGCGATGATTTTTTCCCGTTTCCGTTTGCCCACAAGTCACTGGCATCTGCGGTGAATTTCTTTCCGATCCCGTATGAGAAGGGGCTCAAAATCACGACGTCGAACTATCCGTTTTTCTACATGCTCACGTATCGTGAATACTCGGAAGGCACGCCGGTCAAATCATTCACGGTGGCTGATTATGAAGCGGCGGCTCCTTTGATTAAAGAAGTCGGTGAGAAATTGCTGGAGCCAAAGGCAGTCGGTGCAGGGGATCCCGTTGGCTTTTCTGCGACCTTGGCCAAGGGCGAATCCGAGTCTGTTGAATTGGCTGCGGGAGCGGCGGCGATACGCGAACTGTCCGTGAAGCTGGCGAATTACGATGAAATGTCTGTCACTCGCTCGACGGTGCTCAAGATCGAGTTTGATGGAGCGGAAACAGTGTGGTGTCCGATTGGCGATTTCTTTGGATCAGGTATTGGGCTGAATCCCCATCAAGGCTGGTATCGGACGGTCGCAGAGGACGGCACGATGAGCTGTCGGTGGGTGATGCCGTATCAGAATGCGGCTAAAGTTTCGTTGCTCAACTTGGGCGAGGCTCCGATTGATGCGGTCGTAGAGGTTAAGACGGGTGCATATGAATGGCAGGCCAGTAGCATGTATTTCAACGCGGGATGGCGTGGTCAGTATCCTGTTTCGACACGCCCTTACTCAGACTGGAACTACATCACCGCCAAAGGCCGTGGTGTTTACGTCGGCGATACGTTGACGGTGATGAACCCGCTCGAAAGATGGTGGGGTGAAGGCGATGAGAAAATCTGGATCGACGGGGAAAGCTTCCCCTCGATTTTCGGCACAGGAACGGAAGATTATTACGGCTACTCATGGGGTGGTCAGAGCACGGACTTTTACGATCACCCATTTCATGCGCAGCCGCGCGCCCACCGCTACAATAAGCTCAATCGCAAGACAGAGAATGAGCGTAGCACGTTGGGCTATAGCGTGGAGACGCGGAGTCGTTCACTGGATGCGATGCCCTTCGGGAGTTCGATACAACTGGATATGGAAGTGTGGGCATGGGAGGAAGCCGACATGGGTTATGGAGTCGGTGTTTACTGGTATGGATTTGCGGATACCACATCGAACCGCAAGCCAGAGCCAGAAGAGGTGCTCAATGTGCCGCCGCTTCCTGAGGCTTACTTCTCCGGCGGATCCACAGATGAGGCGCCTTCTTTCAAAGGCGCGATTGAGATTACCCCAAAGCTCGTTGCTTCAATGACTGAAGGGCTTGAATTGAAAGTGCACGAATCAAGAAATGCGAAAGGTGATTGGAATGGAGGGAACTACCTCTTCACCAAGTCTGCCGTTGGCGATTTCATCGAATTTACCATCACGGCGAAAAGCCCGGTAGCTGAGAATCTCTACCTCAATGCAACGAAGGCTCCGGATATGGGAATTCTCAAATTCTCGGTAAACGGCAAGGCAGTCAAAAAGCCCGTGGATCTGTTTTCAAAGAAGATCGAAGCGACGGGTTTCATCGACCTTGGTGCCTTTGAGCCCGTCAATGATTCCTATGTTGTCCGCGTCCAAGTCGCCGGGAAGCATCCCCAGAGCAAAGGCTCCTTCTTGACCTTGGATTGTATTGTTCTGAAAGAGGCGAAGTAGCCGCCCTGTAGACGAAGAAAGCGAAGGGAAAGAATCAATGAAAAGTCTGCTGACGTTTATAGCGGTGTGGTGCGTGGCAATGCCCCTGTCGCTTGCTGCTGCCAGCAAGCCCAACATCATTGTCATCATGGCGGATGATCTCGGCTATAACGACTTAGGTTGCTACGGGTGCAAAGACATCCCGACTCCGCACATCGATAGTCTCGCCAAGGAGGGTGTGCGTTTTACCTCCGGTTACGTTACGGCGCCGATGTGTGGGCCGTCGCGTGCGGGGTTTCTAACGGGGCGAATTCAATCAACCTTCGGTTATTACGGGAATGTGAGTCAGCCATTCGATCCGGCTCAGGGACTGCCGAAAATGGACACGATCGCCAGCCTCTTGAAAACGCAAGGTTACGCGACCGCCGGAGTGGGCAAGTGGCACATGGGCACGACGAATGACCAGCATCCGAATGCGATGGGCTTTGATGATTGGTATGGTTTCCTGGGTGGAGGGCTCATGTATTTTCCTCTCGATCATCCGTCGTACAAAGGTCGCTTCACGCCATTGAAAAGACCAGCTAAGGGCCGCGACCTCCAGCACACCATGCCGCTGATTCACAACCAAGAGCCTGTGGAATGGGATCAGTATCTGACGCGTGAGTTGACCGATGCTGGGCTCGGTTTTTTGGAGGGAAATCAGGAGAAACCATTCTTCCTCTTCATGGCCTACAATGCACCGCACCTGGATCTGGAGGCACCCGAGGAATCGATCGCGAAATTCCCCGTGGACTCGATGACGAAAATTCCGGGTGTGAAGCCAGAAGCTAGGGCGATTTATGGAGCTATGGTTTACGAGCTGGACGAAGCGGTGGGGCGCTTGCAGGCGAAGGTCGATGAACTAGGAATGGCCGAAAATACGGTAATTTGGTTTCTCAGTGACAACGGCGGGATGGAAAGGACGAGTGACAACCGTCCTCTGAAAGGCGCGAAGTGGGATTCGTTTGAAGGCGGGCTGCGCGTGCCGATGATCGTGAAGTGGCCGGGGAAAGTTCCGTCCGGAGTGGTGATGGAGGAGCCGGTAACTTCACTGGACATTGGCGCGACGGCTCTCGCCATGGCTGGCGGCGATCCGGCTGAGGCGGGGCTGGATGGAAAGGATGTCCGAACCTACATCAGCGGGAAGTCGGATGACGCTCCACATAAGGTGCTTTATTGGCGCACTGGAGGCTACAAGCTGCCTGAAGGTGTGATCCGTGAAGGTGATTTCAAGCTCATCATCCAGAAAGGGAAGTCTCAGCTCTACAATCTCAGGGAGGATCTTGCAGAGGAAAACAACCTAGCTGCATCGCAACCGGAGCGTGTGCAGACGATGCTGGCGATGTGGAAGAAGTGGGACGAGGTCAACAAACCGGAGCTGTGGAAGAAAAGTGGCGGCAAGGGTGAGTTTCAGTATGCCGACTACGATTGGCTGAAGGGCAGCCAGCACTACAAGGCGAAATGAGGATGGCGGAAACCCGTCCATCGAGTGTTGGTTGATGGAACGGTTGTTTCCACGGGTGAAAAATTTTGCTCAGTTCCACATACTAAAGTTAGAGCCACTTTCTCCGGATTTGATTGTTCTGATCCAGCGGAGCCGAAAAATCTGAAAAAGTGGCATACCCCCATATTTATGGGGTAGACAGTCTTTTTTGAGAATAGTAGATTAATAGATAAACCCAAAATATGAAAAAGAAAATCCACACCTTTCTACCCGCTGCAGTAGTGATTTCGGTGTTTGCATCAGCCACCGCATCACAAGCGGCAATCACCGTTTCCGTTGTAGGCGACGGCACTGGTTATGACCTCTTTGGAGCCTCTGGGGCAGCAGCCCTAACCAACGAAGCCAACTCCTATCGCTCGACGGGTGTCACGAAGACCTTCGATGTCGGCACGGTTGACAATATTTATGGCACCGACGGTGTATTCATGTTCGGCAACGGCACGAACATCGGTAACGGTCAGCCATTTTCGATGAGCACTCAGGTCGGTGCGAGTTGGGCGACATTTTCGGCAGGGGCGAATTGGACATCTGTCGCCACCGAGGCGGCGCAAGGTCCGATGGACGACCCCACTCAACCAATAAGTGCTGCTGTCTCTGATTTTGGTGGTGTGGGATTTGCCACCGGAGCGGCCAGTGGTAGCGGAGGTGCGTGGGGTGAAATATTGGAGATTTCTTTCAATTCCTTCGCGCCGCAAAAATTCCGAATCGGCCTCATTGCCGGAACACAAGGATCGTCTAACGGGCGCTGGGATCCGACCGGCTTGCGAATCACTGACGGCAGTGGCGGCATTTACGCCTCGGTGGCCAGTTTGGAGAATGCGGGTACGGGCGGCGATGGCGATCCATCGAGGTATGCTCCCAACTGGGTCTTCTTTGATGTGGATCTGGGTGGCGCAACCTCCGGCACTTTTGGCATTGAAGGACAGAAACGTCTTAATACTCAGGGCCCGTCACTGACAGGTCTTACCTTCGATGTGATTCCTGAGCCATCGTCAGCCGCTCTCTTCGGTCTAGGTTTTGCAGGTCTCCTGCTTCGCCGTCGCCGCGCCTAAGCGTGAGACGAGGATTACTCAGGGCAATGCCTTGAGTGACTAGGTTGATAAACATTTAAGAGCCGCAGTGATCGCAAAGATCCTTCGGCGCTTTAGTGTTCTTATCGCTCGATATCGTCGTTTCGAATAAGCGAGATGCATCGCAGCGAATGGGTAATTCAGGTGAGTGGATAGAAGGTAAATTGACAGGAATTACAAGGCTTGTAAGCGTTCGATTGATTCTCGAAATAGGCGAAAGGTTAGTTGTGATTTCGGCGTTCTTATTTCACGGAATGACCTAACTTTTAAAAGAACCCTTGATGATTATGTATAAAGCGATCTCTCCACTTCTTTCCGGTTTCCTCCTGCTCTGCTGTTTGGGCGGGGGAGCCACGGCTGAACCTGTTCAACGGCCGAACTTCATTGTCATCCTGACGGATGATCAGGGGTATGGCGATTTGGGGTGCTACGGATCCGAGAGAATCAAATCGCCTCACCTCGACAAGATGGCGGCGGAGGGAATTCGGTTCACGGATTTCTATGTGGTTGGTTCTGTCTGCACGCCTTCTCGTGCATCGCTGATGACAGGAAGCTATCCCAAGCGGGTTGGCTTGGAGAAGGTACTCTTTCCAGACTCTGTGGTGAAAAAATCAGGAGGCAAGGGCGGGGAGCTTGAAAAAGCGGGACTGAATCCCTCGGAAATCACGATTGCGGAGATCCTCAAGGAAAAGGGCTACGCCACGGCCTGTGTGGGTAAGTGGCACTTGGGCGATGATCCGAAGTTCATGCCGAACAACCAGGGGTTTGATGAATACTTCGGCCTTCCGTATAGCAACGACATGGTGCCGGATCAGTTCCCCGACCTCCCCTTGATGCGCAACTCGGAGGTGGTTGAGCTCAATCCGGATCAGGATCAGCTGACGCGCAGATACACCGAGGAATCGATCGCTTTTATCAGAAAGCATAAAGACGAGCCGTTCTTCCTCTATCTGCCTCACAGCATGCCGCACAGGGCCGTTCATGCATCGGCTGAATTTACCAAACGATTTACGGAAAAGCAGATGAACTCGATCAAGCCGGGTGAAGACAAAGCATCACGCGACTTCTTGTATCCGGCTGCGATCGAAGAAATCGACTGGAGTACGGGAGAGATTCTCAATACCTTGCGCGAGCTTGGGCTTGAAGGGAATACCCTGATCGTTTTCACATCCGACAACGGCGCGAAGGACGGCGGCGGTGGATCAAATCGTCCGCTTCGTGGCGGCAAGGGGAGTGTTTTTGAGGGAGGGAACCGTGTTCCAGGAATCATGCAGTGGAAGGGAACGATTCCGACTGGGACGGTATCGGGAGAGGTGGCGTGCACCATGGATCTGCTGCCGACCTTTGCTGCAATTGTGGGAGCCGATCTGCCTGCTGACCGGGTGATCGATGGAAAGAATATTCT
>JANRFH010000031.1 GCA_030725745.1 Akkermansiaceae bacterium | reverse complement strand
GTTGGGGTTTGTGGTAATGATCTGCCGAATCAGCGATGCTCCATTGAGTATGGGCATCATCATGTCGGTGATCACTGCATCGATTTCGGTGCTCCTCTCCGCGTAGATCTGCGATCCTTGGGGGCCAGACGTCGCGGAAATCGGTATGTAGCCGTATTTTTCGAGAGTCATTGCCATCATACCCACGATTTTCGGTTCGTCGTCTACGATCAGGACGGTTTCTCCATTTCCGGCGGGCAGCGTCCGAATCTCTTCGTGGTGAACCGGAATGGATCCGTTGTTGAAGCTGGTGAGCGCTGGAAGGAGGAGTCGAAATCCGGTGCCTCGGCGTGGCTCGCTGTATGCTTGGATGATTCCTCCGTGATTGCGGACAATATTGAGACTGGTGGAGAGTCCGAGGCCTGAACCTTTACCGACTTCTTTCGTGGTGAAAAAAGGTTCGTAGATCTTTCCTTGGATTTCAAAAGGGATGCCATGTCCGGTGTCTTCCACGTCGATACGAACGAAGCAACCAGGCTTGATGCCGAGGGTGCCTGGCTCATCGTCAACACCGATGCGTTGATTCATCGCATTTAGGCAGAGAGTGCCGCCATCTGGCATGGCATCGCGCGCGTTTAGGCATAGATTCAGGAGTACCTGGTGGAGTTGTGTTGAGTCTCCGATAATCGGCCAGAGACCAGGTGCGATGTGAAATTTGATGCTGATACTTTTGGGAAATGTGTCGCGGATGATGCCATGGATACTGTCGAAGAGTTCTTTTCCTGAGACATAATTTTGACGGCTTTCGATTCCGCGTGCGAATGACAGGATCTGGCCGACCATTTCCGCGCCACGTTTTGAACTTTTCGCGATCGTGTCTAGGAGATCCTTACCTCTTTCGTCGCTGATGCTACCGCGAAGGAGCTCAATGGACATCGAGATCGGTGTGAGGACGTTGTTGAGATCGTGTGCGACTCCTCCTGCTAGAGTGCCGATGGATTCAAGTCGCTGGGCGCGGAAAAACGCCTGCTCGAGATTTCTGTGGCGTGTTACATCCGTATTGATCGATAGGATGGAGGCGGGTTCTCCATCGTCTCCGCGGACTAAGTTCCAGCGGCTTTCAACAATTACTGGATTCTTGTCTTTGTCTATTTGGCTCAGCTCTCCGAGCCATTCGCCGTGTTCGAGTGTGTGGCTGTAGGCGGCATCGTAGGCGGATGTGTTTTCGTGGAGCAGCTTGCGAATGGACTTCCCAGGTGCTTCGAAAAAACTGTAGCCGTAGAGTTCTTCCGCGCTGGAATTTAGGAATGTGATTCGGTGATCTAGATCGAAGGTGAGGATGGCGTCGCGCGCCTTGTCTAGAAGCGAGGCCTGCTCTACGAGCAGGTTTTCGGCATGCTCGCGCTCCATTTCAGAAGCGGCGCGTTCTCCGAAAATTCGTAGGATGGACATCACTAGGGAAGGGTCTTCGATCTGCTTATTGAAGAGCACCGAGATGATGCCGCTGCGGCGGTTCTCATTGTCTAGTAATGCTATACCTGCGTAGGACTCCGCGCCGAGCTCAACGAGAGCATGATCTTCGGGAAATAGCTCCTGGATTCCGTTTGCAAAAATGCAGACATCGCCGCTCTCAACCTGTTCGCAAGGTGTGCCTGCGAGGCTGTAGGTGAAGTTTTTCATCACCTTGCCATTGAGGACGTAAGAAAGTGAATTCACAGTTTCATCCCCGCGCGGGATTTTTCCGATGAGACCTGCCGATGCTCCAAGGGTTTCGACCATGTTAAGGGTGAGGGTCTCGTAGAAACGGTTCCCCACGGTGTCTGCTACAGAGCTTGCTACTTTGAAAATCGCGTCGCGTAGGGTTTCTTCGCGTTTCCTATTTCGTATTGAGGAGATACCGAAGGAGAGGTTATCGGCAAGTTCCGTGAGGAGCTCAAGTTCGTCTTTGCCGACAGAGCTGGCCTTTCCCGACATTAGGGAGATGAAGCCAAAACAGCCATCGGAATTTTTGAGTGGGAGGCAGACGACGCTGAACAGTCCGCGCTCGATAGCGGAGGACTTCCAGAAGAAATCGTCTTCCTGGCGGATGTCCTCGCAGATGACAGGCTCGCCGTCGCGCAACGTGCGCCCTGCGGGGCCGTTCCCCGTGACATCGTCTTCTGAATAACTGATTTGGATTTCCGTGAGATAACCCGATTCCTCCCCGTAGTGGGCGGCAGGTATGATGCGCATGCCCTTTCCTTTTTCCGCATATCCAACCCACGAGAGCTTGTAGCCGCCGACTTCTGCGGCGATCCTGCAAACATCGGTGAGGAGGTGCTTTTCATCTGTGGCGCGGATGAGAATTTTGTTGCAGGAACGCAGCATTTCTAGGGAGCGGTTGAGCGCGGTTAGTTCCTGCTTCGCCTCGGTGTAGGCACTGATATCCCTCATCCCGCCGATCATACGTATGGCTTTTCCTGAGTCGTTGCGGATGATTTCTGCTTGGTCTAGAACATGGGCGGTGCTGCCGTCGTTGCGGAAAAAGCGGTAATCTTCAGCCCAATGTTTTTTCTTGCTGGATGGTGCCTTGCATAGACTTGAGTAGACCCTGCTTCTGTCGGCTGGGTGTACGCGTTCCGCCCAGCCCTCGACGGAGGGGCCATTGCCTTCGCCTTGGAATCCGAAGAGTTTTGAGAAGCCGTCATTCCACCAGAGCGTATCGGTCATGATATCCCAATCCCACACAGCATCATTGGTTGTTGCTGCCACAGATTGGAAACGGATGTTGCTATCGGCTAGCTCTTGGACTGCGGAGGTTTTTTCAATAGCAAGTGAGACGAGATTCCTCAGGTCTTCGTTACGCCTGAGTTCATTTTCATTCGGGCGATGTGTGCCATGGTAGAAATTGGTTATGATAGCGATGATTTCGCCTGAACTACTAAATACAGGGAGTGAGGAACTGGCCAAAATGCCGCTTTGAAGCGCGAGCTCTTGGAATACTTCAAAATCTGGATCGGCGAGGATGTTTTCGGCAATGACGGTCTGCCCGGAGCTTCGTGCTTTACCGCAAGTCCCATCGGTTTCGGAAACGTGGAGTTCACTCAGAGCTGTGATGAAATCCTCTGGGATAGAGGGAGCTGCCATGAGTTTCATCGCTGGCTGCTCGTCGGTCAGGACGGAGATCGAGCACCATGCCTCTGTGGGGCACTGGCTTTCCACAAGGATTGCGATGCGGCTGAGAATTTCCGGCATTTGCGTTGTTATCAGGTGCCGGATCGATCTGCGGTTTTTCCGGATTGCGTGGATCTGCGGCGGGTTTCGCCTGTGATGGAATCGCGGAAAAAGCCGCGAAAAGGATAGTGGCGGCAATGGCCGATGGAGTTATAGTTTTCATGACACCACCTTAATATGCCCGTTTGCGGAAGCGGTCAGTAAAGGGGGTGTAAATTGCGAGATGCCGGTTAAACCGGCTTTTTTCGGAAAAAGAACAAGTTTGGGCTTGCAAGGAGGGGGTGATGGGTTATTAACCGCGCCCCGAATTATGGCTAAGAAAAGTTGGATCGCCCGCAATAAGCGCAAAGCAAAAACCGTCGAAAAGTATGCAGACCTCAGGCACAAGCTTAAGGCTGAGAAGGATTATGTCGGTCTCTCGATGCTTCCGCGTGATGCAAGCCCTACTCGTCTTGTGAACCGTTGTGAAATCACCGGTCGCCGTCGCGCTTTCCTCCGTCGTTTCCGTCTTTCCCGTATTACTTTCCGTGAATACGCCTCTGCAGGACTCCTGCCGGGTGTGACGAAATCGAGCTGGTAAGCCGATTTTTTTTCCGGCGCGGATTCTGCTGCCGGAAATATAACGCGGGTTGGAAACTACCCGACCGCGCGTTTCTCCCATGCCAATTTACGAATACGTTTCCGAAGCTCCTGACGATCCCGAGCGATCGTGCAGGATCTGTAGGCGTGGGTTTGAGCTTCGCCGTCCTGCAGATCGCGAACCATTGGCAAGCTGCCTGATGTGCAAACATCCGGTGAAAAAAAGTGTCTCCCGCATCAATACGCCCCGGGTGACGAAGCCGATGTCGGTGAGTGATGCGAAAAAAGCGGGCTTCACCGTTCTTGAGAAGCGGGATCAAGGGGTTTACGAGAAATTATGATCCTGCGATGAGCTTTTTCCTTCCAGACGTTTATCTCTCCATCATGGCCACCGTGAGCCATGACTTCCCGAGCGCGGGGCGAGTGGTTCTGTATCTTTGCGGCATTGTCTTCTTTCTACTGTTGAATGCATTTTTCGTAGCGTCGGAGTTTGCGATCGTAAAGGTGAGGCTTAGCCAACTGGAGAGCCACGGCAAGGAAACGGGTGCGGATGTCATCCGTGCGATGCATGTGGTGAAGCATTTGGACGGCTATCTTTCGGCGAACCAGCTTGGAATCACGATTGCCTCGCTTGCCCTAGGTTTCCTCGGTGAACCCTTTGTCGAGGCTATGATTTCGCCCTTATTGTTTTTGATCGGTATTCCGGCGAGTGCCGAGATGCTTGGTCTTAAGTTCAGTCCCGTTTCAGTGATCTCGTTCTTGCTTGCGATCGCATCGTTCACTTTCCTGCATGTTGTGGTTGGTGAATTGCTTCCGAAGTCCATTGCGATACGGAAGGCGCTGACTGTGACCATGGTTTTGTCGGGGCCGTTGCATTTGTTCTACATCAGCTTTTTCTGGGTGATACGCTTCTTCCAAGGGACAGCGAATTGGCTGTTGAAGAATATTTTCAAAATCGATCCGATCAGTGAGGGCGAGCATGTGCACTCCGCCGAGGAGCTGGCGATTCTTGTGACTCACTCCGGGAAATTTAAGGAAGTGACCGATACGGAGCGTGAGATTCTGATCAATGCGCTTGAGCTGAATGAGCTGTGGGTGCGCGATGTGATGACGCCACGCAACGAGGTCGTGGTGTTGGATGCAGATGAGCCGTTCGAGAAGGCCATGGATGTGGCAATACGCAGCAAACACACGCGTTTCCCACTAGTGAAAGGTCACCTCGATCAAGCTATCGGGCTGATTCACATCAAGGATTTGTTCAAGCTGATCAACGATCCGGATCCCGATCTGATGCGCATCAAGCGGGAGCTAAAAATGGTTCCGGACACAATGCCGCTGGATTCGCTGCTGAAATTTTTCCTTAAAGAACACGCACACCTTGCCATGGCCGTCGATGAATTCGGAACGCCTGTGGGCATCGTTTTCCTTGATAACGTGATGGAGGAACTTGTCGGAGATATTCAGGACGAGTTCGACAACGAGCATTCCGCGTTCATCCGAGTGAACGATGACGAGTTCGTGGTAGAAGGTTCCATGACGCTGAATGACCTTGAGGGGCATGTGGAGGAACTTTCACTAGAAAGCGGTGAGGTGACCACTGTCGGTGGCTACTTCACCCAGCAGCTCGAGCGTTTCCCAGAAGTTGGAGAGACAATGGATATCCTAGGCTACGAGGCGAAAGTCACGAGCACGGACGGTCGCAGAGTTGGGCAGATTCATTTCCGCAAACTCGAGAATGATGAAGAGTCTTCAGAGGAAAAAGCGGAGCCTGAAGAAGTGGCCTGAGGTAGGAGTGCGAATTTTGATTCGCACAGGGTGCCAAATGAGTGATATTGGAGACTTATGGAAGTATTCGATCAGCTAGGAGTCGCGCTTGGTCTGGCCTCGTTGGCAGGTATTAATCTTTACCTCACTGCTTTTGTCGCGGGCTTGGCGATTCGATTTAACTGGATCGACCTAGCGGCGGCTCACGAGAGCCTTGGTGTCTTGGGAAATGAGTGGGTGCTCGGTGTGGCGGGGACTTTGATGGTGATCGAGTTTTTTGCAGATAAGATCCCCTGGCTGGATAGCGGCTGGGATGCAGTTCACACGATCATTCGGCCAGCGGGCGGTATTCTGCTTGGCTTAGGTGCTTTGGGTGAAATGGATCCAGTAGTGCTTGCGATAGGTGGCCTGCTTTCAGGTGGTGCTTCGCTGACCATGCATGGAGCGAAGGCTGGCACGAGACTGCTGTTAAATATGTCTCCGGAACCGGTTTCCAACAGCGTGGCAAGCGTTGCGGAGGATGGGCTGGTGATCGGGGGGCTGACGTTGACTGCATTTTCGCCGGTGATCGCGTTTTTTGTTTTCGTGGTCATTCTGGCGATTGCGGTGGTGATTATTCGCAAGACTTTCGGGAGTATGAGAGCGATCTGGCGTGGCTTCCGTGAGCGACGGCAGGCGAGGCGAGTGACATCGTGACGCTTCGGTGGTGACAATCGTGGGTGTTCCGTGCATCCAGTGCGCCGCATGTCTTTCCTCACCGAGTCTAAGCAAACGCTGAAGCTGGCCTTTCCGCTCGTGATCGGGCAGGTGAGCCAGATGCTTCTGGGTGTGGCAGATACGGTGATGATAGGAAAACTGGGCGTCACCGAGCTAGCGGTGCTGACCTTTGCCAACTCTCTTTTCTACGTGCCATTTGTTTTTGGTATCGGGGTGCTGACTTCGGTGTCGGTTTTCACATCGGGTGCAGCGGGAGCAAAAGATACTGCCGCTGGACGCGCCTCGTGCCGCAACGGACTGTATATTAGTGCGGTCATCGGGCTTTTGCTGTTCGTGGTGATGTCGTTGTTTTCCTTGAATCTTGGGATGTTTGGCCAGCCAGATCATGTCGTGGAAAAAACGGGATCATATTACCGCATCATCATGCTCTCGATGGTTCCCGGCCTGATGTCGATGGCGCTGAAAAACCATGCGGATGCGCTGGATAGGCCGTGGCCTCCGTTCTGGATTTTTCTCTGGGGAGTGGTGCTAAATGTGTTTCTGAACTGGGTGATGATCTACGGAAAGCTGGGGTGCCCGGCCATGGGGCTTGCGGGTGCGGCATGGGCGACGATGATTTCCAGGACTGCCATACTGATCGGCATGTTCGTCTGGCTCTATCGTGGAAAGGACATGCGAAAATGGGCGCCGGTTCGCTGGTTGAAGCCGCCGGACAGAGCGGAGATTAGGAAGTTCCTCGGCATTGGCATTCCTTCCAGCCTCCAGATGATCTGCGAAGTTTCTGCCTTTTCTGTGGCGGGTCTGATGATGGGGCGCTTCGGTGAAACTGCGATGGCCGCCCATCAAATCACGCTCATGTGCGCGGCTACTGCCTTCATGATCCCGCTCGGCCTTTCCATGGCGTTGAGCGTGCGTGTGGGCTCAGCGAGGGGTGCTGGGCAGACGGAGAGGCTACGTGTGATTGCGAAATCCGGCTGGGCGATTGCGGTGGGTTATTCTGTGTGCGGAGCGTTGTTCTTCTTCACAACAGGTGAGTGGTTGGCTTCGCTTTATACTGATGAGGCACCTGTGATCCGGCTGGCGGCTTCGCTGATGATCGTCGTTGGAGTATTTCAGCTCTTCGATAGCCTTCAGGTGGCTTCGGCCTCGATGCTGCGAGGTTTGCAAGACACGCGTATTCCGGCGCTGGTGGCATTCTTTGCCTACTGGTTCGTCGGGCTACCGGTTTCCGTGCTGCTGTCCGTGAAATACTCCCAGGGTGCCATCGGCGTATGGTGGGGGCTGGCGGTCGGTCTAGCCATCGCCTGCTTCATGCTGGTTCCACGCCTTTGGAAAATGACGGCGCCGTCAGCCTCCAGCGGTCGTCACGATTGAGGACGATACGCTCGCGGTTTCTTGGGCGGTAAATCTCTACGTGGAGCTCAACAGTGTCGCCGATAGTTTCCATGGAAAGGATTTGAAAAGTTGGGTTTTTGCGGATGCGGAAAAAGCAGTGTAGAGGGACATCGGGATGGGGCGCGTTCCAGAGATATTTCGCCAAAGGGAAGCCGGGTGCTTCTGAGAGAGCCGTAAGCGCCTCGCGGATCTGGAAGGTGGTGTGTTTTTTCAGAAGCTTCTTCGCCACACGCATGGCGAGCTTCATCTCAATCCATGCTGCGAGGGGATTTTGATAATCTTCCTCAATCTCAGTGATCAACTCGCGGGCATGGATGGCCATGAGTGTCTGGAACTCGGTGCGGTCGATTTCGCCGCGTTCGTAGCGGGTGGCGAGTTGTCCGGGCGTTTCCAACATCGTTTTCAAGATGCCGCAAATACGCCGAAGCGAAAGGGCCGTTTCTTCATAGATCCTCGACGTTCGGATAAATCGAGTTCCTCCCACTCATTTTCCATGCGGCGAAGGTGCAGATGGCGAGGGGGGCGTAGATGTGCCAGCCGAGAAGCTCGATACCCATAATTACGGATGCCCAAGGGGTCTTGGTGGCTGCACCAAAAAACGCAATCATACCGATGCCGGCGAAGAGATCGACCGGGGCGTTTAGGAACCATGCGAGTGCGTTTCCCATGGCTGCACCGATGAAAAACAGGGGTGTTACCTCGCCTCCCTTGAAGCCAGCGCTGAGGGTGATGATGGTAAAAATGCTTTTCCACAACCAAGCATCGGCAGGCGCGCGAAGCGCGGGATCGAGCATGCGGGGAAGGGTGAGTGAGGTGTCGTTTTCTGCTAGGACACCGAGGCCGAGGTAATCCGTGGTTCCCAGTGCGACGAAAAGCCCGACGACTACGAGCCCGCCCACCGCTGCACGGGTCGCCTCGTGCGGGAACCACTCGCGGAGTTTCCTGACGGTGAAATGCGAGGCGAGGATGAAGAGACGACTGGCGAGTGCGAAGATAACTGCCGCAAAAAATACTTTCCAGAGGAGCGGAAGATAGGTGGTGATGTTTTTTGAAAACTCGATAGCAGGGTAGGGAGTGTGCGTGATCCCCCATGCGAGGCAGACCTGGTCTGCGGTTAGAGCTGCAATGAGGCAAGGGATCATCTTGAAACTCACGAGCCGATGCCCGGTGAATTCGAGAGCAAAGATCGCGCCTGCGAAGGGAGTGCCGAACACAGCTCCGAAGCCTGCGGCGATGCCGCAGAAAATCATCAGGTTCATCGAGGCCTTGCCGGTGGTGGAGAACCTGCCGACCGTTGCCGCGATGCCAGCGCCCATCTGCACGGCGGTGCCTTCGCGCCCTGCCGAGCCACCGAAAAGGTGGGTGGCGACGGTGGCGATCAGGATGCTGGGAGCCAGCGATAATGGCACCGGAGCCTTCTCTTTATGGATTTTTCCGAGGATGACATGGTTTCCGGAGCTGATGCGTTTTCCATGGCAGCGGTAATAGAAGCCCATCGCAGCACCCGCCACCGGCAGGAGGTAGATCAGCCATGGGTTTGCGAAGCGCGCGCGTGTGGCCGCATCCAGGCTCCAGAGGAAGAGCGCCGCCGCTGAGCCTGTCAATGCTGCCAAAATTGCCAGCGCCAACGACCATTTCAGGATTTTCGCAAAGGACATCGTCTTGCGGCGGAGTCTGCCAGCGAATGCGCGGATGTGAACTTGAATCTTGGCAGAATGGGGAATTGCAGCGATTGTGAATCCATGAGCGAAAGGAAACCACGAGGACTTGCGGAGCTGATAGAGAGGGTCGGGAAGGTCGATACGGTGGGTATCGAAGAGAGAGTGGCGAAATACGGCACGCGCAGTATCAAGAAGGCTTCCAAGGTGCAGGGTCTGAAAATGGCGGTGACCATGGTCGATCTGACGACGCTGGAGGGCAAGGACACTCGCGGGAAAGTTGAGTCGCTGTGTCACAAGGCACTGCGTCCGCATGATGACGATGATATCCCGATGGCGGCAGCGGTTTGTGTTTATCCGGCAATGGTCAAGCACGCGGCGAAGATCGTGAAAGGCACTCCCGTGCGCATCGCTTCGGTGGCTACGGCTTTCCCTTCCGGACAAGCGGATATCAAAACGAGACTCGAGGAAGTAAAGGGGGCTGTTCGCGATGGTGCCGATGAGATCGATATGGTGATCTCACGAGGCGCTTTCCTCGCAGGAGCCGTTAAGCAGGTGCAGGACGAAATTTCCGCTGTGCGCGATGCGTGTGGCGAGGCTGTCCTTAAAGTAATTTTGGAAACCAGCGAGCTAGTGACCTATGACAACATCCGTGCCGCTTCATTCCTCGCGATGGATGTGCTGCGCCCCGGTGATTTCATCAAGACCTCCACGGGAAAAACCTCAGACAACGCCACCCTCGGAAACAATCAGGTGATGCTAGAGGCGATACGTGATTTCTACCTAGAAACAGGAACCGAAATCGCGATGAAGCCAGCAGGAGGAATCCGCACGGCGAAACAGTCGCTCACCTTCCTAGTGGCAGTGAAAGAAACACTTGGTGATAACTGGCTTAACAACAGCCGATACCGCTTCGGTGCCTCGGCGCTACTCAACGACCTTCTCAGGCAGTTGGTGAAGGAGAAAACGGGGAATTATCAAGCGCCTTACACGTTCAGCGAGGCATCGGGTGCCTATTGAAATCGGAAAAATGCTGCAATGCAGCACCTGGCGTGATGGCAATTGCACAAGAAAATTAGATCATTTTCGTAACTGCGAAAGATAATGAAAAAAATATTATGTTTAATCTGCCTATTCTTTCTGAGTTTTAAGGCTTTTTGCGCAGAATCTAAAGGCTTTACGGAAAAAGCTTCAGTCGTATTTATTTTGACCTATTTGAAAGGTCAGAAAATGCCATCTAAGCTTGAAAGTCTTGCTCTGCTTGTAGGGGAGGATGAGAAATACGATGCAATAATGGAAGTAGGTTATCAGCGCGCTCTGCCAGCTGCTTATGATGGTCAACGAGAAATATATATGTCGTATAAAGAAGGGGCTAATTGGTTTTATTTTTCTCTAGCTGAATCTGAGAAAGATTTTGTTGTTTTTCCTGAAGGAGATGGCTCTAAAAAAATAAAATTTGAAGATTATCTAAAATGCATAAAAGTCATACATGAAAACAAATAAGAACACGGCTTCGAAAGAGTGATTGTGCATGGCGGAACTGCGGCACTGACGATGGCTGCTTGGATGAGGTCGGTTGCATTTTTCCGCGAAGTCCTTTCGGTGTGTTCTGATTGGCAGAGCCTTAGAGGGTATGGATCCGCTTCGATCACTTCAGGATCGTTTGTCGTTGCTACGCTGATCCGGGGGTGGTCGCTGTAATTGACCGCCGGCTACTGGCTTTGATCCTTTCAGGATCGGCTGTGTTTGTTCGCGCTGCGACGAGCAGGCGCAGGCAGGCTCAGATTTTCATAAGGTCGTCTTCCTTCGCCACGGCGAGTTCGTCGATCTTCTTGGTGTATTTATTGGTGAGCTCCTGGACGTCCTTTTCGTAGGATTTGAAGGTGTCTTCGGTGAGGATGTTGTCGGTCTTCATCTTCTTTGCTTCATCGAGTCCGGCTTTACGTGAGCCACGGAGTCGGATCTTGGCTTCTTCGGCGAGGGTTTTGATGAGCTTGACCATGTCGCGGCGGCGTTCTTCGGAAAGCTCCGGGATGGGGACGCGGATCGAGCGGTCTGCGGCGGCGGGGTTGAGGCCGAGCTTGGATTCGCGGATAGCTTTTTCGATGTCCTGTGTGGTGGAGGGATCGAAGGGCTGCACGTTGAGCATGCGCGGCTCCGGGGTGTTGATGACCGCGAGGGATTTCAGTTTCTGAACACCGCCGTAGGCATGGACGTAGACATCGAGGTTGTCGATGAGGGACGGGGAAGCCTTGCCGGTGCGGACTCCGGCGAAATCATGGATGAGGTGTTCGATACCCGCTTCCATGCTGGCTTCGACTTCTTTGATGGTTTTGCTTGGATCTGACATTTTGGTGATGAGTTGAGGTCTTGGGATGATGCGGCGAAAACTTTAAGTTTTAAACTTTAAACCTCAAGGAAGAGGGGGGGCGGCGTAGCCGCTGGGGAAATTGAGGTTTAAAATTTATAGTTTAAAGTTTCATTCCCCGTGGACGAGGGTGCCGATGGGCTGTGAGCGGAGGGCATGGGATAGGTTGCCGGCGGGGCCGAGGTCGAAGATGACGATGGGGATGTCGTTGTCCATGCAGAGGGAGAATGCGGTGGCGTCCATGACGTTGAGGCGGTTTTCGAGGCAATGCTGGAAGGTGACGGTCTCGAAGCGTTTCGCATCGGGATTCTTGCGGGGATCCGAGTCGTAAACACCATCGACCTGGGTGGCTTTGAGGATGACATCTGCTCCCATTTCGCTGGCGCGGAGGGCGGCGGTGGTATCGGTGGAGAAGAAGGGGCTGCCGGTGCCTGCGGCGAAAATGATGACCGTTCCTTTGTCGAGCTGGTGCTCTGCCTTGCGGCGGATGAATGGCTCGGCAACGTTTTTCATCTCGATGGCGGACATGACCGTGCAACGGACGCCGATGTGAGAGAGGGCGCCTTCCATGGCGAGGGCGTTCATGACGGTGGCGAGCATGCCTACGTAGTCCGCTGTGGCGCGATCCATGCCACGGGCGGATGCGGCGGCACCGCGCCAGAAGTTTCCTCCTCCGACGACGATGCTGAGCTGGAGTCCTTCATATACGGCTTCTTTGATCTCCGCAGCGATGCGTTGGACAATTTCTGGAGAGATGTTGTCCGTGGAGCCAGGTTCACGTAGGGCTTCGCCGCTAAGTTTTAGGACGGCGCGTTTGAAAGGGCGAGGATCTTTGGGGGTGGCTGACATGTGCTTGGGGACGAGAATGAACGGCAAGGAGCCAACGTCCAATCCCGAAGATTGGATAAGAGAGATTTTTTTTTGCAATGTCCGCTTAGGGAGCTGCGTGTTCCATTTTGATGGTGACCTCGAGATCGCGTAAGCTGGCGTTTTTTTCGGTGACTCCCTCGATGGAGACCATGAAGGTCAGCGGATCGGTCTGTGTGCTGTGATAGGCTTCGAGTGTGCGGTTGACGGCGATGAGCGTGAGTTTGAGTAATTGGCGGCTGGTGAGATCCACCTCCATGGGGATTTTTAGCTCGCTGACATCGAGTTCCACGAGCAGGCCTTCATCGGTGGCACGGGCGGAAATGCCGACATTGCACAGGATGAGCAGGTTTGCCTCCTCAACGGTGTAGTTCGGGTTGTTGGTCGGGATCTTGTGTGAGGTTCGGATGGCTTCCACAAGGGTTTCGGGGAAAGCTCCGGTGAGAGCCATAGGGCGGGAAAGGACGTTTGCTTGGAGTGCCTCGCCGGTTTCGGTGATGATCTCATCCACATCGGTGCCTTGGAGGCTGATTGGTTCGTGGATGGGGACGATGGAGATGGTGGTGGCGTGCAGGGTTGTGCAGAGCGCTAGGGCTAGGAAGAGGGGTTTCATGGGTGGATTGTGAACATCGAACGTTGAACTTCCAACATTGAACATTGAAGGAAAATGGATTTAACCACGGAGGACACGGAGAACACAAGAGGCTTAGGTTTTGGGGATTTGGGATTTGCATCAGCGGGACTCTGTGTTCTCTCTGGTGGAATTTCTTTGATGCTGGAGTTATTTGGGCACGAAAAAGCCGCCGGACGGTGAAGTCCGGCGGCTTTGGGAGTGGTTAGCTCTGATGCTCGATTACGCGGGCTTTGCAGCCTTGTTTTCGAGAGCTTTCTTTGCTTGCGCAACGATGGCGGAGAAAGCGGCGGCATCGGTGATCGCGAGATCCGAGAGGATCTTGCGGTCGGCTTCGATTCCGGCGGCTTTGAGGCCTTCGATGAAGCGCGAGTAGGTCATGTCCTCGGCACGGACGGCAGCGTTGATACGCTGAGTCCAGAGACGACGGAATTGTCCTTTGCGCTTCTTGCGGTCACGGTATTCGTATTGTTGCGCCTTGCGGACAGCGTCCTTGGCGTAGCGGAAGAGCTTCGAGCGGAAACCGCGGAAGCCCTTTGCCCTCAGGAGCACGCGCTTGCGGCGCTTGCGACTGGCGGGCGAATTTGTGGCTCTTGGCATTGTATCGTTTGGTTCTGAACAGGTCGTTTATTATCGTTTCTCCCGCAGTCTCACCTGTTCGTGTTTCCGGATTTCCCGGATCAGGCTGCGTAGAGACCGTCCGTAACGCGGACGGGGTCGTGGGCTGTCGTCTTTACTTCGTTATCAATGGAAAGGAAGGTTCTCTTTGACATTTTTGATGTCTGCCTTGGAAACGAGGGTCGCTTGACCGAGAGCGCGTTTGCGCTTGCGGCTCTTGCCTTGCAGCAAGTGGCGTTTTCCTTGTTTACGGCGTAGTACCTTCCCTGTGCCAGTGACTTTGAAGCGCTTGGCGACGGCCTTCCGTGTTTTTGCTTTTCCTCCGACTCTTGGCATGGGGCGGGAAACCTAGGGAAACCGCCCCGCATGGCAAGAAGAAACTGGTTGGTTTTATGCAAAACGCATCGAAAGGCGAAAATGCGCTCACCAGCGCGATCAAAGGCCGAGTGAGGCGTATATCTGGCGGGTGGCGTGGGATTTATTCAGGGTGTAGAAATGGATGCCAGCCACGGAGCCATCGAGTAGCTCGGCGCTTTGCTGAGCGGCGTAGTGGATGCCGGCGCGCTCGACCGCACCCGGATCGTTTTTCGATGAGGCGCGGTTGAGCGATTTGATGAGCTTCGCGGGGTAGCGTGCTCCGGCGGCGAGTTCCGCCATGCGTTTCATGCTGCCGATGGAGGTGACAGGCATAATGCCGGCGATGATGGGGATATCGATGCCGGAGAGTGAGCAGCGGTCGCGGAAGTCGAAGAAATCGTGGTTATCGAAGAAAAGCTGGGTGCAGATGTAGTCCGCTCCGGCATCGACTTTGGCCTTGAGGTGATTGAGTTCATCGACCCTGTTCGGAGTGGTGGGGTGTCCTTCGGGGAAACCTGCGACACCGATACCGAAGCCGCGAGGATCCGGGTGTTTTCCAGATTCGTTGAATTTCTTGATGTGAGTCACGAGATCGGCGGCGAAGCGGAAATCGCCTTCCGACCAATCGTAATCCGGGCGGTCTTTCGGCGGATCGCCGCGCAGGGCGAGGATGTTGGAGACGCCCGCCTCGGCGTAGCGGGTGAGGATAGAATCGATGTCATCCTTGCTGTGGCCGACGCAGGTGAGGTGGGGGACGGGTGGGATTTTCGTTGTCTGGTGGATGCGCAGAACGAGATCGTGGGTGAGTTCACGCGTTGAGCCACCGGCTCCGTATGTTACGGAAACGAAAGAAGGGGTGAGTTCTTCAAGATCCCGGATGGTTTCGTAAAGTTCTTCCCAAGCGGCTGGTGCCTTCGGAGGGTAGAATTCGAAGGATAACGAGGGCTTCGGAGCGCTGAGGATGTCGTTGATGTGCATAAAAAAGGGTGTAAAAACGAAAATTGGATGAAACTTTTCCCTGGTAGGGGGGTTAAGATCGACGCAAGCGGATGTTTGCGCTGAAAATCCAAACATCAACCCTTAAACTTCCATGAAGACCATCATCACATGCAGTATCCTTGTAGGAGCAATGGCATTTTCTGCCAATGCCGAGGGCGAAGACCGCCCAAACAGGGAGCGTCCGCGCGGAGGCGAAGGCCGAATGGAGGAAAGAGAAGGCAAGGAAGGGCGGAGAGGGCCGCATATGGCGCCTCCGGGTGAGATGTTTCTCCAGATGGACACGGACAAGGATGGGAATATCTCGAAAGCGGAATTTTTCGCGGCTCCGAGGCTTGAGCGTCTTCCAGAGGATAAACGGGCTCTAATTTTCGAAAGGCTCGATGGCAATAGCGATGGCGTTGTCACTAGGCAGGAGATCTTCAAAATGCGTGACGATGCCGAGCGAAAGGCTGTGGATGGTTTCCACAAGCTGGATGCTGACGGTAGCGGCGGGCTCAATTTCGAGGAGTTCAGCCAAGGCGAATTTTTTGGGAAGCTTCCTGAAGAAAGGCGCAGGCAGATGTTCGAGCGCATGGATACGGATGGCAGCGGTGAAATTACCGCAGAGGACAGGCCGAAGGGGCCGCCACCGCACAAGAGGCCTCCACACGAGGCACCGAGGAAATTAGGAGAGTAAAACGATTTCGTGAGAACGTCATGGGAGGCTCACTCCGCGTCGTCCGTTTTGTGGATACGATTTCTCAGAGGGATTCACACATGCCGTGGCTTTTATGGATGGAGCTGGAAAGGCGGGAGTGTTCCACTTTTGCTGTGATTTTGCCGTATCCTTTTCTGGACGGCTAGGAATGGGCGTGAAACGGACATGGCCGGAGGCAAAGCCATCCCTGCTCACGCGCTACAGGGAAAAGAAAGAAACCGCGATTTTGGAATCGCGGTTTCTTTGCTAAAAGGAAGTCTTGGAAAGGGTGGCGAACGGAGATCGCCGCCACGTTTGGAATCAGTCGTTTTGCTGCAAGGCCTCTGCCGCCAGAGTGGTGGCGAGGACGTCCTTGCGGAGGTTACCGCCTTTGCGTGATGACCACCAGAGGACGATTGGCGAAGCTACGAAGATGGAGGAGTAAGTTCCCACCACGAGACCGACGATGATAGTCATCGAGAAATCGCGCAGGGCGGCTCCGCCGAAGATGGCCAGGATCAGGACAGTGACGATGGTGGTGGACGAGGTCAGGATCGTGCGGGAGAGAGTCTGGTTGATCGCCTCGTTCATGACCTCGCGGACTTCTCCAGTGCGGATGAGCACGGTTTCACGGATGCGGTCAAAGACGATGATGGTGTCGTTGATCGAGTATCCGGCAATCGTGAGGATGGCGGCAACGTGGATCTGCGTGAGTTGCTCGCCGAGGAGGACGACGATGCCGATGGCGATAAAGATGTCGTGAAGGACGGCGACGATGGCACCGAGGGCGAAGGACAGCTCAAAGCGGATGACGATGTAGGTAAAGATACCGATGATGCCGACGCCGAGGGCGATGAGTGCGTCGCGGAGGAAGCTGCCGCCGAGGGTGGCAGAGACTTCTTCCTTGGAAGGCTCGTGGAGGAAGTTGCCCTCGGTGTCTATTTCTCCGAGGAAGGGAATGTCCGTGCGCAGAGTCTCGATGATTTTGTCCGCATCCGCATTGTCCGCACGGATGGTGAGGAGGGTGCCGCTACCTGCGATCTCTTGTTCCTGGGGAAACGCTTCGCGGGTGAGGCCGGCTCCGTCGAGCGAGGCTTTCACTTCCTTAATTGGGATGGACTCATCGCCAATCTCGTAGGTGATGACCGTGCCGCCGGTGAAGTCGATGCCGAGTGCAGTTTTCTGCTTCGTGGCAAAGGTGCCGATGGCGATGGCGAAGAGGATGCCAGAGAAGACGGCGCAGGCTTTTGCTTTTCCTACGAAATCAAAGTTTGCTGACTTGATGAGGTTGAGGAAAGAGAGCTTGCGGAGCATCCCGGTATCGAGACCCCAGCGGAAGAGGACGCGTGTGCCGAGGATGGCAGAGAACATGGAGGCGAGGAGGCCGATGGTGAGAGTGAGGGCGAAGCCTTTCACGCTGCCGCTGGCCATCGCGATGAGGATGACGCAGGCGATGAGGGTGGTGAGGTTCGCATCCAGGATGGAGGAAAAGGCTTTGTCGTAAGCGGAGCCGATGGCGTTTTTGAGGGATTTGCCGTTTTCGATTTCCTCACGAAGGCGCTCGTAGATGAGCACGTTCGCATCCACAGCTATGCCGATGGTGAGGATGAGGCCGGCGATGCCGGGAAGGGAGAAGGTGAAGCCGAACATGGCCATCACACCGAAGAGGATCACTGCATTGATGACGAGGGCGACGAGGGCGACGACTCCGGCCATGCGGTAGTAGATGAAGATGAAGATGGCGGTGATAGCGAGACCGGCTAGTCCGGAGAAGATGCCTTGTTTGACAAACGCGGATCCGAGGGTGGGGGAGACACTGCTCTCCTGCTCGACGACCAGCGGGTTTTCGAGAGGGTTCATCAGGGCGTTCGATAGCTCTTTAGGCTCGCCGGGATCGTCGAGACCGCTCACTTCAAATTGTTTGCCCAAATTGTCATTCACCGTGGGCGCACTGAGGACGACTCCGTCCAAGACAATGGCGATACGATCGATGCCTTTGCGCATACCGCTTGTAAGCTTGATCATTTTGTCTGTTCCATCACCGTTCAGCGTAACGCTGACGGCATCTGGGCGTTGCTGTGAGGGGAAAGCAGCTGCAATGTCTGAACCACCGAGCGCGGCGCGACGGTTGAGGAGAATCGGGCGTGTGAATTCGTTGCCGTCTTCATCCGTCTGTGTCAGTTCGTAGGCACGGTAGCCGGGGACGATTTCATCGTTGGATAGCACGCGGGCAGCAAGAGAGCGACCATCGGCTCCGATTTCATCGTTGCGTGTGGAGACCTCGCGGAGTTCGAGTTTTGCAACCGTTTCGAGGATCTGGCGGATGCGGGTGGATTCTTCGGTCTCGACGCCGGGCATCTGGACGAGAATACCATCGTCACCTTGGCGGGCGATGAGAGGCTCGGAGGTGCCGAGTGCGTTGAGGCGACCTTCGATGACGCGGATGGCTTCTTCGACCTGTTCTGCGGTGACGGGCATCTTCTCGCCGTTCTCGTTTTCCTTTTCTTGGATGCGGAGGTAGAAGGCAGAGCCGCCGACGATGTCGATGCCGCCCTTGAGTTTCTGATCTGGAGGGTAGATGGCGAGTGCGCAGAGGGCGACGATGCCGACCATGAGAATGGTGCCGACGTTGCGCTTACGGCGCTCGATTTCAGTGGCGAAATACCAGAAGAAAAGGATCAGCAGAGTGAGTGCTGCGAGGAAGATGAAAATTCGATCCTGTAAGAAGGTGAGATCTGGCATTTTGGAGAGTTTTCTAGTTAAAAGTTTTTAGTTTTCAGTGAAGAAAACGTTCAGTCGGCCTTGGATTCCTTGCTGGAGACGGAAGCGATGGCGGGTTTGTCAAATTCAAGGATCGTGCCTTCTGCGACTTTTACCATGACGGTGGTGTCCTTGACGTTATGGACGATGCCGTGGAGGCCGGCGGTGGTGATGACCTTGGCGCCGTTCTTGAGTGCTGCCATGCGGGCTGCCTGTTCCTTGCGCTGGCGTTGCTGCGGGCGAAGGATGAGGAAATAGAACATGACGACCAATAGAACTGGAAGCATGTAGGGGCCACCGAAGAATCCTTGTAGGCCAGTTGGAGGTGCTGCTGCTGCGAGGGTGTTGAATAGAGTGATCATTTTTGTGGAGCGTTTGCGGTGTATCGTTTGATGAAGGAGTCCTTGAATTCAGGGAATGTCCCCGCCGTGATGGCGTTTCGCGCCTGACGGGTGAGGGACAGGTAGAAATGCAGATTATGAAAGGAAAGCAACCGTAAAGCGAGCATTTCGCCTGCTCGGAAGAGGTGGCGGATGTAGGAACGTGAAAAACGCGAGACGTGCGGGTGGCTGGATTCGCAGAGGGGGCGCGGGTCTTTGGCGTGGATGAGGTTCTTGATCTGGATGGGGCCATCGAGGGTGAAGGCGGTGCCGTGGCGTGCGATGCGAGTGGGCATGACGCAATCAAACATATCCACGCCGCGTGAAATCATTTCCAAAATCTGCGGCGGAGTGCCGAGGCCCATGGCGTAGCGGGGCTTGTCGGCAGGGAGGAAAGGCACGGCATTTTCGATAGCGCGGAACATCTCGTGCTCCGGCTCGCCGACGGAGACTCCTCCGACTGCGTAACCATCGAAGCCGAGTTCGACGAGTTCGCGGGCGGATTGCTCGCGGAGATCGGCATAGATGGAGCCCTGGACGATGCCGAAGTGGTTCTGGGGTTTACCAGCGGTGAGAGGTTGATTTTCGGTTACCCAATCCTTGCAGCGCTTCGCCCAACGTGTGGTGAGGGCGAGGGAGGTGGCGGCGTATTTTTCGTCGCAGGGGTAGGGCGGGCATTCGTCGAAAAGCATGGCGATGTCCGAACCAAGAGATGCCTGGATGTCCATGGAAAGCTCTGGAGTGAGCATCATTTTCGTGCCGTCGAGGTGGGATTGGAAACGCACGCCTTCCTCGGTGATTTTCCGAGTTTTTGCGAGAGACCAGACTTGGAAGCCACCAGAATCGGTGAGCATTGGCTTCTGCCAGGTGGTAAAATCGTGCAAGCCACCCATTTCGCGGATGAGCTCGTGGCCGGGGCGGAGCCAGAGGTGGTAGGTGTTTCCAAGGATGATCTGTGAGCCGAGTTCGACCAGTTCGTCGGGATGCAGGGTTTTCACCGATCCCTGGGTGCCGACGGGCATGAAAATAGGTGTCTCAACCTCGCCGTGGGGCAGGGTGAGCGTGCCGGCGCGGGCGGCGCCATCGGTCGCATGGACGGTGAAAGGCATTTCCTACTTCGTTACTTTTTTCACGTAACAGGCTTTGAGCGCGATCGAGAGGCCGTTCATGCGGCAGTCGATTTCGTGATCACCATCGACGATGCGGATGGGCTTGGATTTCGTGCCGGTCTTGAGGGTTTCCGAGGTGCCTTTGAGTTTTAGGTCGGTGACCATGGCGACGATGTCACCGGTTTCCAAAACGTTGCCATGGGCGTCTTTGACGATGCGTTCCGGCTGAGCCTCGTCTTTGGCGGAGGCTTCGGGTTTCCACTCGTGGCCGCAGGTGACGCATTCGAGGTGGTCGGGAAAGGCTAGGACTTCGTCCATCGTACAAAGCGGGCAAGCGGTGTCTGGCATCGGAAGGGAAGAGAAATGTTCTTCGATTCCGGCCGCATCGACCCTTGGAGGGTTTTTCAAATGGCTCCGGCGGTAGGGATCGAACCTACGACCTAGTGATTAACAGTCACCCGCTCTGCCGCTGAGCTACACCGGATTTGAAATGAATGCCGCTGGAAGCGACGTGGGCGGAAGATGAGAGTGGAGCGGCAGATCTTGCAAGGGAAAAATGGGTGTTTTCTGGGTTTTTCCGCGAGGAGTGAATTCGAGCGCAGGAACAGGAGAAGAGCTGTTGATTTCGCGGCGAGGCTGCGTTTACTCTCATTTCATGGGAGAGAAGAATGTCAGGAAGAGTGAAAAGCAAAAAGGTTTTCCATGGTTCGGGGTCAGCTTTCTGATTCTTGTGGCGGCGTTTGTTGCCTCACTATTTACAGAATATCCGGCAAAGGTGGGGAGGAAGCTGAAGGAGATTGCCCGTGAAGTGGCGGAGAGTCGCGAGCCAAAGACAGAGGTCATCGATGAAAGTGCGCTGGAGCGCCAGGTCGAGCAGCGGCTTCGAGCACAATACGAAGAAGAGTTGGCGAGACAGCTGGCAGAGATGCGTGGGAATCAGTCAGAATCATCAGAAGAGGACGCACCTCAGCCGGAGGTGAGGTTGCCGTTGGGAAAAGTATCGGATGTGCGTGAGCTACGGAGCGGGATTCCGTTTGAGACGGAAGTGACTTTCGAGAAGGGTGGTATCGCATCTCAGGAGAGAGTGGATGATAAGAGCTACGTGGCGAAGTATGAGCTGAGCCTGCGTCTTCCTGCACCGGCGAAGTCGATTGAGGAAATTTCCAAAGGCAATCCCGATATTGCGGCGATCCTGCCCTCGCTGCCGGAATTGTTGGAAAAGGCGGAGGTTTCTCGCTGGTTCAACGAGATCTACGACAACAAGGCGCAGCGTGTGAAGCGTGATGCGAATGCGCTCAATGAGCTGCTGACGAAACACAATATCTATGACTGCCAGACGATCCTGAACATGCGTTCGGCGAGTGGGCGGCGGGTGTTTTTCATGCAGGCGGAAATGGATGTGGTTTCAGATGGGTCGGATGGAGACAGGTTGGCGGTGATGCCGGATAACATCGTCAACTCCACCTACTACCAACCTACGACCAGTTATGGCTGGAGAAAGGTTGGGAAGACGCCGAATCCGATGATCGCCGGGCTGGAAAGGCGAATTGCAAACGGCACGAAGGAGCTAAACACTGCTGGAACCACCGCTGACCGCAAGACATGGCTGAAAGACAGGATCGCGATGCTGAAGCGTCTGATCGGCGACTTGAAGGCGCGGAGTTACTTGATCGCCGAGTATGATCCTTTCATCGTGATTCCTGTAAATCTGCTCACAGCTAGCGGGGATTCCTATGCGCCGAAGGCGGGGGACTATGCCGTGGTGATTTATGGAAAAAAAGTTTATCCATGCATCGTCGGTGATGGTGGGCCGACATTCAAGGTGGGCGAGGCTTCGCTGCGTTTGGCGAAGGAAATCAATGAGAGAGCCACGCCCTACAACCGTCCGGTTTCCGACCTCACGGTGACGTATGTCGTATTCCCTGGAAGCCGCGAAGCGAAGCCTGGGCCGCCGAATTATGATACGTGGAGGCAGAAATGCCATACTCTGCTGGGTGAGATCGGTGGGCTGGGAAATGGCTACGAGCTGCACCAGTGGGCGGATCTACTGCCAAAGCCTGCGGAGGAAACGCCGCCGGGTGGGACAACAGAATAGGATTGCGGTGTATTGGGTGTTGTGATTTCCGCACCGCTGTTGAGGATGAGCACGTGAAAGATCAACGGAAGGTCAGGGATGTGGTGTTTGCGGGGATCGATTTCGAGGGCGCGGGTGCCCAGCGAGGACAGGAGGATTGGCCGGTTCAGATCGGCATGGGGACATGGTCTCTGGACAAGGGGTATGATGATTTCTATGTGTCTTTCCTAGAGCGTGAGGGGAATGTGGATTGGTATGCAAAGAAGATCCATGGGATCGAGGAGGAGCATCTGGATGGAGCGCCGAGCTTGCTCTCCCTGTGGCCAGAGGTGAATGGCAGACTGGGCGATGGCGCGGTGCCCGTGGCTCATGCGAAGGGGACTGAGAAAAAGTTTTTGAGGAAGTTTCCCGGAAATCCCTTCGACCCATGGGTGGATACGCTGCTGCTTTCTAGGGCGGCTATGCCGGATCAGAAAAAGCATTCGCTCGGTATCCTTTGCGAGGAGTTGGGCGTGGCGGAAAAGGTGCGCGAGCTCGTGCCGGGACGCGATTGGCATGATGCGTTGTTCGATGCGGTGGCCTCGCTGGTGCTTCTGGAGTGGATGGTGATCAAATTCGGCCTTCAGGATCTTCCTTTGTGGGCGTTGGTGGCTCCGAACACAGGCGCGTGGTATCGTTTGCGCAAAGCGATGAGCTGAAAATTCAACTCTCAAAATTCAATTTTCAAGGAAGATGATGAAACGGACGATGCAGGTGGTGTTCGGCTTGGTGGGATTGGCTCTGATCATTTTTGTCCTTACACGTGAGCCGAAGACTCCCTCGCTGCCGCGCTGGGAGAGTCAGAAGGAGCTGCTGGATGACGCGGTCGATAAGGCGAAGGAAAATCAGAAGCGCTCAGCCGATGAGGAACTGGTGAAGGGCTTGTTGAAAGAAGATTTGTCGGATCGGGATTTTGATTTCGCATTGGTAGCGGAGGCTGTTTCCGGGAAGAAAGTCATTCCTGCAGAAAGCCGTAAATCCGGGGAGCGAGTGCTTTCCGCGATTTCTGATGTGATGAGTGGTCTGCTGGTAGAACTGAATGCGGATGACTCGCCAGTGAAAGGTCTGCGCCGTATCAATGAGGGTTCGAGGTTTTTCGAAGACGGGCTACTGGAGCGGCTGAATACGCTGGACGGCATTTCCTGCGAAATACCCCATACACGCGAGGGCTCCGCCCAACGCTCGGGTTACCCGGATCTCAAGATCACGGATGAGGCAACGGGTGACATCTATTACCTCGACCCCAAGTTGATGGAGCGAGGCTCTGCGGCGAGTAGCCTGCGCACGTTTTACTTCGAGCCAAAGGACAGGACGCTGAAAATCCTTGATGATGCGACGCACCTACTGATCGGCATCGAGCACGATGGCAACGACGGCGACTGGGAATTCCTCGGCTACCGATTGGTTGATCTTTCGAAACTCAAGGTGCGGCTCAAGGCGGAGTTCCAAGCATCGAACCGTGATATGTATACGGAGACGTCGGTGCTTGAATTGAAGATCAAGGACGGAGAGGATGGCGGCAAATGACCAAAGAATCCCGCAAACGCACCAGCGGCTCGGTGGCGATGGACGACTACCTTGAGCAGATCCTCCATCTCATCGAGGAAAAGGGCTACGCTCGTGCGGTGGACATTTCCACAAACCTCGGCATCTCGCAGGCAAGCGTGACGAACATGCTCCAGAAGCTCGATGCGGAAGGGCTGGTGAAACACGTAAAATACCGTGGAACCACGCTCACCGAGGAGGGCATGCGCATTGCCGGAGCTATCGTCGAAAGGCACGAGACGCTGACACGTTTCCTGCGGCTATTCGGGCTGGAGGAAGAGACGATTTACCGAGATGTGGAAGGAATGGAGCACCATGTTTCCCGCCCTACGCTGGAAGTCATACGCGCTGTAGCGGATGCATTGGAGGGAGATGAGGCGTTTCTGGCGGAGGTGAAGCGCCGGATGGATGAGACAACGTCATAGGACGTGTTTTTTGTCTGAATTTCGGGATCAAAAATTTCACCCTGAATGCACTTTATGCGTGGAGTTTTGTTTCAACCGGCTCAGAGTGTCTGATGGACGGGGCAGTTGTGGCTCATGTCTGTTTAACCGAAAAAAATAGAAACTATGCAAACTGCAAACGTCAACCTGCCCATCACCGTGACCGTGAGACACGAAAGTGTAACCGACTCGCTCCGTGAATACGCCCAGAAGAAAATCGAAGGTCTCCACTTAGATTACCCGAAAATCATTGAAGCGAAGGCGATCCTAGATGTTCAGAAAAACCGACACATTGCAGAAATTATTTTGTTCTGTACGAATCATATCACCATTGAGGCACACACAGAAGGCCGCGACATGTATGCGGCGCTTGATGAGACCATCGAGAAAATCGCGAGGCGCATGCGCAAGCACAAGACCCGCCTGCTGAAGAAAAACCGCCCGCATCGTAACGAGTCGATCCGCTACCTTGAGGAACGGTATTTCACCGAAGAGGCGATGGATCACCCCGAAGAATCCGAGCACGATCCAGAGCCGTTCATCGTCCACAAAGACAAGTATGCGGTGAAGACCATGTATAAAGAAGATGCGATCATGGATCTGGAACTCTCAGAGCGCCCCTTCATTCTCTACAAGAGTGCTCGCCGTGATTGCTTGAGCATCATTTACCGCCGGAAGGATGGCGAATATGCGAGTATGGATGTGAACTCCTAGTTCCGCAAGATACCGCATTTTTGATAGAAGGGGTGGCTTAACTGCCGCCCCTTCTTGCGTTGTGAGAAGGCGGGGTTAGGTTGGTGGCTTGGAAATTCTAC
>JANRFH010000030.1:180425-187073 GCA_030725745.1 Akkermansiaceae bacterium | reverse complement strand
TCGGGGGCGAGCTTCCGCTTCGAACGCGAAACCATCAGGAATGCAGACTCAAGCAGATCGACATACCGCGGTAATGTGGGAAGCTCGGCGGTGACGGTGACTCTGGATTGGAAGAGCGACGGCAAGGTAAGCGGGTCTTATTCCAGCCAGACATCGGGAAAAACCTATCGTCTGGCGGGTGACAATACGGTTGAGGGTTTCCTGTATCTTGATGAATTCGGGCAGGACGGCTTATCGGCGCGCATGTTGCTTGCGAAATCGAATGCGAATGGAAAGATCGCTTGGGCGGGCACTCTCTTCAATGTCGATGGCCCGCGCCGGGAAGTCTATTTTGCCAGGTAGCAGATGAAACTCTTCCTTTTTTTCCTATGTTTCGTGGGAGCTGCGCAGAGCCTTTCGGCGGAGTCCGATGCTTGGACGGTGGTGATTGATCCAGGTCACGGAGGAGTATTGAAAATGGGTGTGAATGACGGAAGCGATTCATCGCACGGGGCGAGTCATAACAACGCTACTGGAAAGACTCCGGGCGGGACTGTTTTGGAGAAAACTCTCACGCTGGCGTATTCCAAGGCGATTGCTGCGGAGATCAAAAAACTGCCTGATGCCCGCGCGGTGCTGACGCGCGATGCAGATGTCAGTATCAGCGCGATGGGACGTGCGGCGACTGCCGTTGAGCATCAGGCAGATGTATTTCTCTCCATTCATTTCAATGGAGGAGGAGGGAGCGGAACACGTGCGTATGTGGTGGCGGAGGATCACGAAAAGTGGGAGTACATGCATTTCACCAATCCCTATATCAAGCGTGACTCGGCGCTCGGGCTGAAGCTGGTGCAAGCGCTGGACAAGACCTACACGCCGTATGGCGGCGAGCCCTCGGCAACGAAGGTTTTCAACGATAGTAAATTCCCGTCTGATGCGAACGGACTGGGCTTAGGGAATCTCAAAGACGGCATACGCACCTTGGGCTACACACGCATGGATCCACATCTTCATAATACGGCGGTGGTGTTGCTTGAGGTCGAGTTTCTCGATAACCCAGCAACCGCCGAATGGCTGGTGAAGGAAAAAGTCCGACAGGAAACGGCCAAAGCCATCGCCGCAGCCCTGCAGGAGTGGCGCACCAGTGGGGCAAAGGAATTTCTGGTTCCGGCTCCCGTGAAGAGCCCGGGGCGGTGAGGGTGTGTATTACCCGACAAGATGCCACGAACCGTCTGGGTTTTTCCAGAAGGAGTGCAGAGGATTTGCGTCTTTATCGACGTGGCTGACGGTGAACTTCTCGTGAGTGACTTCCAAGTGGGTGAAGCCTGCGACGGCTTCACCGAAGGGGCCGCGTTCTTTTTCCGCACGCAAGGGGCGTATGGGGGCGCCACCTCCGCCAGAGATGACAAATGAGGTGGGATGGTCATCCAGTTCGAGGTGCTGGAGGTCGTGCTCATGTCCGCAGAAGTAGAAGTGCACCTTGTGCTCGCGGAAAAGGGCGTCCCATTCCTCGATCATTTCGGGGAAGTCGCCATATTTACCATTGCTGTAGAGCGGGTGATGCCCGTTGACGACGAGCCATGTGGACTTCCTTGGTTTCGCGAGTTCCGTTTTCAACCAAGCGAGTTGTTCCGCTTTTTCTTCCGGTGTGAGTTGGTCTCTCTGGTTCGAGTAGTTTGAGTCCAGGCAGAGAACGGTCATCAGAGGTTTTTCCTCGGGACCAATGTCGAGGCGATACCATTTTGCCGGCATGTTCCAGCGAGTGCTGGGTTTGTATTTCGCGTAGCCGAGCTCTGCCTCGATTTTCACCTTCGGCTGGTCGTCATACTCGTGGTTTCCGAGGATGGCGTGGCAGGGTCCGGGGAAAACGGCAGGCGGATAGACTGCGGAATACTGGGTCTTCCACCTCGGGCATTTCACCCCACCCTTCATTGGGCCGTAGAAGTTGTCGCCGAGGAAAAACATGGCATCCGGACGGATCTTCCGCTTCACGAGGTAGTCGGTCATGCCTTTGGCGACAGCCTTCTGCTGGGTCATGTTATCGTGTCGTCCCCAATCGCCGATCATCGTGAAATGGCTGGCGCCACCGGTCGATGCCTCGGAAGTTGCTGCGAAGATGGGTAGTCTTCCTGCAAGCATCGCTGCGCTGAAACAAAAGGTCTGCTTGAGAGCCTTGCGGCGGGAGACGGCGTTGGAGTTCATGGTGAGGTAGCGTACGCGCTGGGGATCAATGATCCATAGGAAAATATGTGCAGTATTTCCGGATATATCACCGGAACTGTTCTAAGAACTCCCGCACGATGGCGAGTCGTTCTTTATCGTAGAAAAGCTTGCCTCCGTGAGCTGCTCCGTGGATTGGGTGGAAACTGGCGGTGCAACCCGCCAATTCGTAGACTCCTAGTAGTTGGATTGATTGATTGATGGGCATCTGCGGGTCTCTGTCTCCGTGGAAGAGCAGCAGGGGTGGATCTGACTTATCGATGTGATACACGGGGCTGGCGAGGCGTGCGAGATCGGGTGCGGCATCCGGGAGATCACCGAGGAGAAGTTCCAGCGCTGGAGTTCTGACGCTGAGGCCATGTGGGGTGGATTGGGAGAGGATGGTGGTAAGATCCGAGGCTCCATAGAAGCTGATGATGCCTTGGATGGCTGAGGAGGCTTTGAGGTGGGTGCCGAGGGTGCCTTCCAGCTCGGCGTTTCCATTGGTCACTCCGGTGAGGGCGGCGAGGTGTGCGCCCGCGGATTCTCCGGCGATGACGATGTTTTCGGTGGGCAGTTTCCACTCGGCGCCGTTTGCTCGGAGGAAACGGATTGCTGCTTTGATGTCATGGATTTGGGCGGGAAATTTTGCGACAGGTGAGAGGCGGTAATCGACGCTGGCAACGGGGTGGCCTTCTGCGACGAGTTCTTTTAATGGCATGCTTTTCTTTGATCCTGCACGCCACGCGCCACCGTGGATCCAGATGATGAGTGGGGCTTTGATCTCGGCGGGGGGTAGGTGGAGATCGAGGGAGAGGGAAATTTCATCGACCTTGGCGTATTCGATATCGCGGATGACGCGGGCTTCCTCTGCGAAGGCGAAGGTGGGGGCTAGTGCCAATATTATGGCAGCAAGGGTTTTCATTGGGTCGGGTGTAACAGAGGATTAGCGGAAGCTCCATGAAATCCTTGGATAGTGTATTGGATTCATCCTTTCAGTAGGGTGGCAGAAGGGATAGGTATGGAGTTGCACCATGACGCGCGACGCCACCAACAAGCAGCTATTCTATACCGAGATGTCGAAGCTGCTGGAGGCGGGGTTCGACATACGCAAGGCGGCAGGAGTGATGGGGAATTCGCGGCTGCCGGCGGCGCAGGCGAAGCTGTTGGTGACAATTAATGCGGGGCTGGAGTCTGGCCAGACGATTGCGGGTGCCTTTGCGGCGGATGAGGGGGTGGGGAAACTGGAGAGGAGCATGATCGCGGCGGGCGAGCGGGGCGGGAAGCTAGGGCGGGCATTTGGTCACCTAGCCGGATACTTCGGCATGGTGGCAGCATCGCGGCGGGAGGTGATCAGGGGGATGATTTATCCGCTGATCTTGCTGCACTTGGGGGTTTTCGTCGCGAAGGTGCCGATGCAGATGATGGGTGGGGAGGCGGATATAGGAGATCTTTTCGTGGGGCTTCTGGCGACTCTGGCGGTGATTTATGTGGTGGCGGTGGCCGGGTTTTTCCTGATCTGCTGGCTGCAGAAAAAGGCTGCGGTGGATGTATGGGCGGACAAGATTTTCGCGTTCATCCCGTGGGTAGGAAAGGCGCGACGGAACATGGCGATGTCGCGATTTTGCAAGGTGTATCATGCTTGTCTGTTAGCGGGCATCCCGATGCGTGAGACGGTGCAAGTGTCTGCGGATTCTTCGCAGAGCGGACGGCTTCTCGCGGCGGGGAAACGCATCGAGGCGATCGCGGTGGAGGGCAATGCTCTGGGGCCGGGCTATATGGCGGAGACGTCATTTCCAGCAGCATTTTCGCGCTCATACTCGAACGGCGAAGAGGCCGGCACGCTCGATAAGGACATGGAGGTCTGGTCGCGGGTGTTCCAGGAAGATGCGGAAAGCTCGGTGCGTATGGCCTCCCTGATGATCCCGAAAGTGTTCTATTTCATGATCATGGGCTTCGTGGCGTGGAAGATCGTGAGCTTTTTCACCGGCTACTACGGCATGCTGGATTCGATTGGGGAATAAAGGTTCCATATTTTTCTCACACGAAGCCACGAGGACACGAAGGCTTGGCTTATGGATAATTGGAGGAACTCGTTATTTTCTCAGCTTCGTGCCTTCGTGTGAGATTTTGATCGAGGCGCGGACTTGATGTTTTCTGCCGGGCAGCGAGGTTTGCGGGGTGGATTACAAGGAGGCGATAGACTGGCTTTTCGGGACGCAGACTTTTGGCATCAAGCTGGGGCTGGAGGGGCCGCGGAATTTGCTTAAAGAGTGCCTGGCCTACCCGAAGCACGGGGTGAAGGTGGCGCATGTGGCGGGGACGAACGGCAAGGGTAGCACTTGTGCGATGATGGATCGTGTGGCGCGGGCTTGCGGGGTGCGGACGGGGCTTTTTACCTCGCCGCACCTGATTGATTACCGGGAGCGGATGAGGGTTTCTGGGGAAATGATTTCTGAGGAAAGGTGCGCGGAGCTGCTGACCGATGTGCGAGCGGTGTGCGAGCGGCTGGAGGCGCATCCGACATTTTTCGAGATCACTCTGGCGGTGGCGATGCGGTGGTTCCGCGAGAGGGAGTGCGAGTTGATCATCTTGGAAACGGGCATGGGCGGGCGGCTGGATGCGACGACGGCGGTGCCAGCGGATGTGTGCGCGATCACGCCGATCGGGATGGATCACACACAGTGGCTAGGGGATACGCTTGGGAAAGTAGCGGCGGAAAAGGCGGGGATCTTCCTAAAGGGAGTGCCTGCGTTTTCCTCACCACAGGATGATGAGGCGAGGTATGTTTTGGAAAAGGAGGCGAATGAGCGGATGACGCCGTTGACCTTCATTGACGAACCACTGGGTGGGTATGGGATTTCGTTGCCCGGAGAGCACCAAAAGTGGAATGCGGCGCTGGCACTGGCGGCTTTGCACGGGCTAGGGCTGAGGCTGGGTTATGAAAGTGTGGCGGAAGGGCTCTCGAAAGTGGAGTGGCCGGGGAGGTTTGAGAGGATCATTTCGGGAGGGATCGAGGTTGTGCTGGACGGTGCGCACAATCCGCACGCGGCGAAGGTGCTGCGTGAGACATGGCTGGCTGAATATGGTGAAGGTGTGGGGACATTGGTTTTCGGCGCAGTAGAGTCGAAGGATGTTTCAGGGATACTCGAAATGCTGCGTGGGCTGACAGCGAAGTTGATTTTCTGTAAAGTGGGGACGATGCGCGGGCTGCCCACGGAGGAGCTTGAAAAAGCCCTCCCGGAGGGGATGGAGGCGGTTTGTTACGGAAATTTTCATGAGGCCATGGCGGCTGCGCGAGAGAGCGGCGAACCCGTGCTGGTAGCGGGTTCCTTGTTCCTAGTAGGCGAGGCGCGGGCGGCTCTGCTGGGCGGGGAGTTTGTGGCGAGTGCTCAGTGAAATTCTGGCAAACGAGCTTTTTTAGAGTTTCGAGGGCGAAAAGTCCTATTTTTGCAAATTCTGCCTTGCGGACTAGCTAAAGATAGTCCAGAATATAAGAGTATCTTAAGGAGATTGGTGCGAGATGCACCAGTCCGGCGCCCACAGGATTTTTTCAGTTCACCCTTACAAATGAAGTTCCCTGCAGCACTATTGCTGTCAGTTCTGATGTCATGTACCGTTGGCATTGGAGCTACAGTTTCGGCGCCATCCACTCTGTGGTCGGCGTTGCAAGGGAATTTTGATTTCGCCGATGACCAGCCAAGTGGCCAGGCGGATACAAATATTGTCGGTTTAGGCACAGACTATGGGCTGTTCGTTACCCAAAACGACAACGGCCCACTCAGTTTGACCGATGGAACTTTCGGCTTTCGCCTGCGTCTCGATGCGCCCGGAGGCAATAAGAACTCCACGAAGTATGAGAAGGCTGCCTATTTAGGGATCGATGCGGATTTCAACGATACGATCGATGTTTTCATTGGGCTGAATTTTTTCCGGCTCCAAGCAACAACTGGGGATCTATGCTCCGGGCACTGGGGCGAACAACACACCTGGCAGCACATCGGTTGGGAATCTGGTGACTTCCTACACGGTGAATTCATCAAATTACAGCTATAGTGAGGCTAACTACTTGGTCGATGGCGGAACTACTAACGACCTGAATCCCGGCAAGAAGGGTGTGAACGACTACTACCTGAGTGTCTTGGTGAATTTCGCCGACATCGTTTCCTATCTTTCTGGGAAAGGCATCCTGATCACGGATCAGAGTCCGCTTCGCTTCGTTGCCACAACTTCGAACAACGGCAACAATCTCAATCAGGATATTGCAGGAATCAACGGTTCGGCGAATACGGCAAGCTCTTGGAGTTCGTCGGGTGGATTCACATAGACCGTGACAGCATCCGGAACTCCATTAACACTTATTCCCGAGCCGAGTTCGGTATTATTACTGCCGCTTGGGGCGTTAATGTTGCTGCTACGCAGAAAGCGCTAGAGCACTTCTGAGATGAAGCGGTCTTTCTCGAAGACGGA
>JANRFH010000030.1:86791-180325 GCA_030725745.1 Akkermansiaceae bacterium | reverse complement strand
TACGCAGAAAGCGCTAGAGCACTTCTGAGATGAAGCGGTCTTTCTCGAAGACGGAGAATTTTTCCGGTTCCTAGCTGGTAGAGTTATCGACTAGATTGTCGTGTGTGGTAGGTTAGCGCAGGATTGCAATTTAGATTTATGCATGCGAGCTTCTGGAGTGCCCCGGAAAATTCGCCAGTTAATAGCCGATTTGCAAAAGGCTGGTTTCATCGATCGAGGGGGCAAAGGTTCTCACCGGAATTTTTGTAAAGGCAGCGTTAGGGTGACGGTCAGCGGAAAAGCTGGAGATGATGTGAAACGATACCAAGAAAACCAAGTTTTGAAAGCAATCGAAAGGAGCGAAAATGAAGAAGCCTGACTATCTTAAATGGGTGCGATGGAGTGATGATGATGCATGTTTCATCGGCTCAATACCTGATATTTGTGGCGATTGTTGTCATGGGGAAACGGAGATCGATGTTTTCCAGCAGCTTCTGGATATAGAGAAGGAGTGGATTGAGACGTTCCGGGTGGAAGGCAAGCCTCTGCCCGAGCCTCGCACGCGACCGATGATGGAGGTGGCGTAGCGGCGGGCGCTAGAGCACTTCTGAGATGAAGCGGTCTTTCTCGAAGACGGAGAATTCCTCCGGTTCCTCCCCTGTGCCGATGAAGCGCGGGACGATTCCGAGTTGCTCGTAGATGTTGAAGGCGATGCCGCCTTTGCCGGAGCCATCGAGTTTGGTGAGGATGAGGCCGTCGAGCGGGGAGGCTTTGTGAAATTCCTTGGCTTGGTTGAGGGCGTTTGTGCCGGTGGAGGCATCGACGACGAGGAGGGTGAGGTGGGGTGCGCCGGGATCCTGCTTGGCGATGGTGCGGCGGATTTTTCCCAGTTCCTCCATGAGATTATGGCGGGTGTGGATGCGGCCTGCGGTGTCGCAGATGAGGAAATCGGCGTTTTCTTCAATGGCACGTTTGTGGGCGTTGAAGCAGACGGAGGAGGGGTCGGACTCGGGCTTTCCGGTGACGACGGGGATGTCGAGACGGTCGCCCCAGCGCTGGAGTTGCTCGACGGCGGCGGCGCGGAAGGTGTCTGCGGCGGCGAGGAGGACGGAGTGACCGCGGTTTTTCAGCCACATGCCGAGTTTGGCGGAGGAAGTGGTTTTGCCGGTTCCGTTGACGCCGACGATGAGGATCACGGTGGGCTTGCCTTCGGCCTGCGGGGCGGGTGGGGCGATGTCTTCCGGCAGGATTTTTGAAAGACGCTTGTGGGTGACTTCGATGACGTCGTTGGCGGAAATTTCCCGACCAAGGTCGTAGAGTTCGTCGACGATGCCGGTGGAGAGTTTCGCGCCGAGATCGGCGGCGATGAGATTCGCCTCGAGTTCATCCCAATCGACCTCTGCCTGGTTGGTGATGCGGTCGAAGATCTTTTTGAAGAAGCCTGCCATGTGGGCGGGAGGCTAGTGCGGGCGGGGAAACTTTAAACTCTAAATTTTAAACTCGAAGGAAGATGCTTGGGGGTTGCTGATTTAGCGGAAGCCTCGCAAAATACTCGCCATGCCGTTGGTAAAAGTTCTGCCTGATATCCTCGCCAGCCAGGTGGCGGCGGGGGAGGTAGTGGAACGCCCGGCGAGTGTGGTGAAGGAGCTTGTGGAAAACAGTCTGGATGCGGGGGCGCGGGAGGTGATGGTGGATATAGAGAAAGGCGGGCAGCGCTTGATACGTGTTTCCGACGATGGTTGTGGGATGGCGCGGGAGGATGCGCTGCTTTCCCTAGAGAGGCATGCGACAAGTAAATTGCGGACGGCGGAGGGGCTGGCGGAAATTATGACCTTGGGCTTTCGAGGGGAGGCGGTGCCGAGCATTGCGAGTGTGGCGAAATTCCGGATGGTGACGCGTAGGGCGGAGGATCTTTCCGGGACGGAGATCGTGGTGGATGGTGGAAAGGTGCGGGATGTGCGGGACGCGGGTGGTGCGCCGGGCACGGTGATCGAGGCGCGGAGTTTGTTTTTCAATATGCCAGCGCGGCGGAAGTTCATGCGGGCGGAGACGACGGAGGCGGCACATGTGGAGCAACAACTGCGGTTGCACGCGCTGGCGGCGCCGGGGGTGAGGTTCCGTTTCCGCAAGGATGACAAGGTGGTCTTTGATCTGCCAGCGGTGGCGAGGACGGTGGATCGTGTGCGGCAGTTGGTGGGAAATGATCTGGGCGGTGAGTTGGTGGAGGTGCCGGAAAGGCTGGGTGCGGGGATGGTGGTGAGTGGATTTGTCCTGCCGGTGCGTCATGCACGCAAGGGTAGGCGGCATCAGTTTGTTTTCCTGAATGGACGCCCTATCGAGGATGCGGCGGTGAGCAAGGGGCTGGCCGAGGGTTTCCGTGGAAATCTTCAGGACGGGCTGCATCCGGCGGCGTGGTTGTGGCTGGAGGTGGAGCCGCATTTGGTCGATGTGAACGTGCACCCGGCCAAGCGCGAGGTGAGGTTCCACAGACCGCATGAGGTGCGGGATCTGATTTCTGCGACGGTGACTGAAGCCTTAAAACCGCCAGCTCCCGAGGTGGTGAAGGCTGCTCCGCGTGAAGTGACGGCAGAGCCTGTCATGCAGCGCCCGGTGTTTCACCAGGTGCAGTCGGAGCTGGTCGCGGTCGAGACGCCGGGGGATGCTCCGAAGCGTTTGGCTCCAGATTTTCGCCTGATCGGCATGCTTCAGGAGCGGTATGTGATTTTCGAGAGCGCGGACGGTTTGGTGCTGTTCGATCCGAAGGCGGCGCATGAGCGCATCGTTTTTGAGAAGTTGTCGAAAGGAAAAGAAGCAGGTCTGGAAACGCAGGGTTTGCTGGTTCCGCTGTTGATCGAACTCGATCCACGGGATCTGGATGTGCTGTTACGCGAGCGCATGGCGCTTCTGGATGCTGGGCTTGAGGTTGAGGCCTTCGGGGGAAATACCCTTCAGGTTCGGAGTCTTCCGGCGTGTATTGCCATGGAAGATCCGGAGAGCTTCCTTGGGGAAATGATCGAGGAAATGCTCCATGGGACGGTCTCTGGCGGGAAATTCGCGTTCACACGGCTGGCGCGCATCATGGCGAACAAAGCAACTCGGCGGGCGGTTCCACGCGCGAATGAAGCTCTGGCTTTGCTGGAAGAGCTTTTTGCCTGCGATCTGCCGTATTGCGCGGCGGATGGCAGGCCGACTCTCACGGAATACAACCGCAAGGACATCGATAGAAGGTTCGGAGTCGGCAGGGGGTAAACTTGCCGGATGGGGACAATTACCCGATCGATGGGGGGACTGGCACCTTAGCTACCAATCCGGCGGCGATGAAGATTTGGCGAGTCCAGAGTATCCTTCGTTACAAAGTTGCCAATCGCACCTATGTGAAATCCAGAACCGTCGTCCGAGCCCAATGAAGAATTCCCTCAAAGCATTGCGCAGGGGATTTACCCTTCTGGAAATGACCGTGGTGATGCTCGTCGGTATGGTCATCGCCTCGATCATCATGGCGATGCTCAACCAGCAGATCGCTTTCCTGAATATTTTCCGTGCACAGAGTTTCCTCAACGAGGAGGTGCCAATCATCAGCAACCATGTCACCAAGCTGCTATCGAGTGCGGAGAGATTCCGCATGCACGAGAACCTTGATGACGCCTTGGCGGGAACGAACCCTAGGCTGACTACCTCTCCCGTTTTGGTGCTGAATTTCCGCCAACCCGATGGCACGGTGCGGGCGGGCATCCTATCATTCGAGGATCGAGGGCAAGGGGACTCGCTCTATTACTACGTCGTGCCGACTTCGGGGGTGCTTACCGAGCCTGAATGGGTGGTGACTAGCAAAGCGGCGAATGTGGAGTTTTACATGTTATCAGGCATTGTCGTCACAAAGCTGACTGGGCCAGCAGGCGAAGAGGTGTCTTTCACAGGAGCAATGGAATGAGGCAATCACGACCAAATAGATATCCCGGCGGTTACATTTCTTTCGTCGCCGTCTTCACCATTTCCGTTTTCATGCTGATGCTGATGGTGTTCGCCTACGATAGGGCGATTAATGCTCATGCCATTAATGCGGATATTCAGGCGTCGACGGACTACCAAGAGAAGGAAGAAGCCACGCTGCGTGCCATCGTGGCCATCGTCCCAAACCGTGCAATCCGTGCGATGCAGCATGGTTCCAACGCATCAAATGCAGTGAGGAATCCTCTGAGATTTGTGAATATTTTCTCAGAAGCGCTCACCGAGGCGAATGCCGCACAATCGATATCCCCAGAGCTTTTAGCAGCAATGAATCTAGGCACGACTTATTCCGGGAACAGTGGTGACACCACATTCGCGAATATCGGTCGGGTGTTCAGGAGGATCAGTGGAAGCACTGGAAACGTGACGCCAGGCGTTGGTGTGGATCTCGGAGTGGGCTACCCGCCCGCCCTTGACTACACGAATGGGGCGCTTGCCAGCGACCCAACTTATCCCCTGATTACATCGCAGAAAATCTACGGCACGCAAGCATCTGGCAAGGTCGGGCTAGCCACCTCAAGCTACCCGAATTTTAACCTCATCCCATACCCAAATATCAACTTCGGATACTCCACGCCGGGGCAGCCGTTTGTGGCGAAGCGGAATTGGTGGGCATTCACCATGGATCTGGCTGGGCAGGACATCGCGGTCACCAAAGTGGCGGATACAAGGCGCACGTATGTTCTTTCTCTCTATGAAATTCCCTCACAGCTTCCGATTTCCGCAAGCTCCTTCATGGCACTCGGGGAGCATGCTGATGGATCTGCATGGACTGATGTCGAGATCACAGGAAACGTCTTTGCTGGCAAAGCAATTGTGGAGGGCAATACCGAGCTTTCTGGGCTAGCCAGCCGCAGGGGCTTTGAGCTTTCAGAAGACGCCACCGTCGGGGGGAAAAGCTTCAGTGGGAATCCATTCGCTCCCGGAGTGCGTGAAACCTTCCGCCTTACCGAAGGTGATTTTTTCCCGGTCTCTATGGCCTCAGAAAGCGGAAAGGCGGCTTTTGTTCCTATCAACCGCGGTGCGGACTACTTTGATCGCTTTAGCCATAACCTCAACGAAAGCACCACACTTTCACCGACGACATGGAACAATTATTCCGTCGGTGCCATGCAATGCGCCATGCAGCTCGATGTCACTGCTGCAGACCCTTACGGGAGTCCTACGCGACTCCGCTTCCGTTACTACAGCGCTGGAGTCCGCCAAGAGGTCGTGAAGGACTGGGGCGGGGAATGGACGCTGCCAAACATGCCGCCCCTCGGCTACATGGATGTCGGAGATGAGAATGACACAGTGACCTTCACCACCCCCCATGACCTCGCCTACGGCAAGATTGGGGACTTTGCATATATCGATAATTTCACGGGAACAATCAGGTTTGACAACGCGACCTTTGGAGACCCCAGGGTGGGGACTCGTAAGCGGGGCTTTGCCCGCCCTGTAAATTATGATGAATCAAATACAAGCCCGTTCGACTTCAAGGATCTGCCCTCTGGAAAAAAATGCATCACTGTGTTGCCGGAGCGCATTCCTAATTTCCTCGTGGAACTAGCAGGTAGTGGAACCAGCATCAACCACTCGCTCGTGGTCAATGTGGATTACATCACTAATACATCGCTCACCAAGCCCCTCATCCCCTGCACGGAAACTGACTGGGGAGTCATACTCGGAGAGTGCGGGAATATGACCGGCTTCACCAAAGGTTTCTCCCTCGTTACCAACCTGCGCCTCTACATCGGAGATGATTTCAATATCGTCGAGACAACGCCACCCGCCGGATACACTCCTGCCAGTGGCAAGTATTACCCGCCATGCTCATTGTTCGCCCCTGAGAAACGCTACGGGGTGGACTACGATCCATATTCCGTAGAGGTCTCCGGCCAACTGGGTTCCGTCGCTGCAGAAGATGCTGCCAACCCGGTGCGCCCGCTCGATGCGATGATGGTTTCAGGTGGATCGATGGATACCACCAAGATGAAAGTTAATCTCTCGGCGATCAATCATCCGGCGGAACTCCCTCCGATCACGATGATGAACTGGCTCATGGTCATCGAGGAGCTGCGCAACGAATTTAAATAACGCGCAGGAAGCGAATGGTACACGAGGACGGGATCGAACCGCCGACCGACCCGGTGTAAACGGGTTGCTCTACCGCTGAGCTACTCGTGCATTGCGGTGAAGAAGGTTTCCAGTCACGAGCCGTGACTTGCAAGTCATTATTCAGCTTTGTGGCTTTTTTACTGAATTTGAAAAAGGACATTTCTGCTTAGTAGCTGGGAGAAATATCCTCTTAGATTAAGGCGGTGTGGCTATATCCGCGCGGATGTTTGACCTTGTCGCCTGCTTGAAACTGAGATAACTTCGCTAAGTGGATTCCCCCCCCCGTCACTCCCCAATCTGGAGCGCAACTGCGTTTCGTCTGCTCTGTATGCAGGACGGCATTAGTCTTGCAGGACACCACCCATGCGGTCAGCGGGCCATGCCCAAAATGTGGCGCATGGATCGATGCGTCACAGTTCAGTCTAGAGAAAGAGATGCTCAAGGGGCTTTCTGCAAGGCTACCTTCGAAAACCACTTCGGAGCATAAGCGCTCCAAGAGCATCGTGGGCGGCAAAGGAAGCATCAGGGCGGATGGTTATCTCGACCAGGACTATGGAGAACGCAAGGAACTCTATGGAACGATTAAGGTTCTAGCGGTTTCCCTAGCGGTTCTGGCGGCTATCCTCTTCGTGACTCTCTATCTAAAACAGTGGATGACTTACTGAAAATTAGCGTAAAGAGCTGATTACAAGGGTGTTGTGACGATTTTATAATCCCGGGATTGGTGTAATAAGTCCTTGTTTCCCCGCGCTGCATTTCAGACCCTCTCCCTGCCATATGTCAGAGGAAAAAAAGGAGCCGGAACAAGCCCAGACCAAGGTCGGGACAGAGCAGGAATACAACGCCGGACAGATCGACAAACTCGAAGGTCTTGATGCTGTCCGTAAGCGCCCCGGAATGTACATCGGTGATCCCGATGAACGCGGCCTTCATCACTGCGTTTTCGAGGTTCTAGACAACTCCATCGACGAGCACCTCGCCGGATATTGTTCGAAAATCAAGATCGCCATCCATGTAGATGGCTCCATTTCCATTTCCGACAACGGCCGCGGCATCCCCGTCGATATGCACCCGAAATTCGGCATCCCCGCCGTCGAACTGGTGCTCACCAATCTCCACGCTGGCGGAAAATTCGGCCAAGGAGCCTACAAATACTCCGGCGGTCTCCACGGTGTCGGCGCGAAGTGCGTCAACGCCCTCGCAGACTGGTTCAGGGCGGACATCACCCGTGGCGGGAAAGTCCACCGCATCGCCTTCGAGCGCGGCAAAACCACAGAACCTCTCCACATCGTCGGCGATGCAGATCCGAAGAAAACCGGCACCGCCATCACCTTTTTCCCGGACGCCACCATCTTCGTCGATACGATCACTTTCCAGTTCGACCGCCTCGCCACACGTCTTCGTGAACTCGCCTTCCTCAACCCCGGCCTCACCATCGAGCTAGATGACGAGCGCCCAGAGTCAGCGAAGAAAGCTTCATTCTTCTACAAAGACGGCATCGTCGAGTTCGTCGCACAGCTTTGCGAAAACAAAAACGTTGTCCACGAGTCTCCTGTCGTCATCACCGGCAAACGCGAGATCGACTACGATTACGACGGCAAGCAGACCAAGGAGGACGTCTTCGCCGATGTCGTTTTCCAATACAACGATTCCTACCAAGACCAGATCCTCTGCTTCGCCAACAGCATCCCGAACGCCGACGGCGGCACCCACCTCACCGGCTTCCGCGGCGCACTCACACGCGCGATCAACCAATACGCCAAGACCAACAAGATCCTAAAAGACAAGGATCCCGCGCTCTCCGGCGATGACGTCCGCGAAGGCCTTGTCTGCGTCATTTCCGTGAAAATGCCATCACCGCGTTTCTCCTCACAGACCAAAGGCAAGCTGGTCAACTCCGAGATCGAGGGCGTCGTTTCCTCCATCGTTTACGAAGGCCTGAATACCTACTTCGAGGAAAATCCCGCGCTCGCTCGCAAGATCATCGAGAAATCCGTCAACGCCGCCCGCGCCCGCGAAGCCGCCCGCAAAGCCCGCGAAACCGTCCGCAAATCCGCCCTCTCAGGCGGCGGACTTCCCGGAAAACTCGCCGACTGCTCCGAGCGCGATCCCGCGAAATCCGAACTCTATATTGTCGAAGGAGACTCCGCCGGTGGTTCCGCCAAGCAAGGCCGCGACCGGCGGACACAGGCCATCCTCCCGCTGCGCGGAAAGGTCATCAACGTCGAGAAAGCCCGCCTCCACCGCGCCCTCCAGAACAAGGAAATCCAATCCATGATCACCGCCATCGGCGCGGGCATCGGTGATGGTGAGCAAGAAGGCTCCTTCAATCTCGAAAAAGTCCGCTATCACAAAATCGTCATCATGACCGATGCCGATGTCGATGGCTCCCACATCCGCACCCTGCTCCTGACCTTCTTCTGCCGCCACATGCCGGAGCTGGTGAAAAAAGGCTACCTCTACATCGCCCAGCCACCTCTTTATCTAGTCACCCGGAAAAAACGCTCCGAATACGTCCAGGACAACGACGAGCTCAACAAAATCCTCATCGACCTCGGTGCCGGAGAAGTCACCCTCCGCAGCTTCGACAAGTCGCGGGAGTTTTCCGCCGAGGAGCTAAAAGGGATTTTGGAAAACCTCTCCTCCCTCTCCCGTTTCACCAAAGCCATCGAGGGCAACGGAGGTAATTTCGAGGAATATCTCGCCAACCGTCGTGACGACGGCCACCTGCCGGAATACATGGTTCGCATCCGCGAGGGTAACCAGGAATCCGTCCTCTACTTCACCGACGAAAAAGCCCTTACAGCTTATGCCAGTGAAAACCGCGACCTCGGCCTCTTCGACGAGCAACTCACCGAAGAAGAACTCGCTGCGGTCACCGGCCCCTCCCGCCGCGCCGTCCTCCACGAACTTCACGAGTCCCACGCGATCACAAAAATCTTCTCCCGTCTCAACGAGCTCGGGATCGATACCAAGATATTCTACTCGATGGACACCCCGATCTTCGAAATCATCGAAGGCGACGGTGAAAAGAAAACCACCACCCCGATTTTCGTAGTCTCCGAAATCCTCGGCAAAGTCCTCGAAATCTCCGCCAAAGGCGTCCAAATCAAACGCTTCAAGGGACTCGGTGAAATGAACGCCAAGCAACTTTTCGCCACCACCATGGATCCGGAAACCCGCCAGTTCCTCCGAGTCCGTTACGACGACGAGAACAAGCTGGAGGCCGACACCATGTTCGACGTCCTCATGGGCGACGTCGTCGAACCCCGCAAACGCTTCATCGAAGACAACGCCCTCAACGTCCGTAACCTCGACGTCTAATGGAGCGCTGCCTTTAGGCGGCGTGTAACTATCCCCATTTTAGTCCAAGCTGAAGCCGACCACTTCCCAATAATTTTTCCCCATGTCTGATTCCATCAAGCCCATCAACGTCGCCGACGAACTTTCCCAGTCGTTCCTCGAGTATTCGATGTCCGTCATCATTTCCCGGGCGCTTCCGGATGTCCGCGACGGCCTCAAGCCCTCCCAGCGCCGCGTCCTTTACGCGATGCGCCAGCTCGGCGTGACGCCATCCAAATCCCACGTGAAGTGCGCCAAGATCGTCGGTGAAACGATGGGTAACTATCACCCGCACGGCGATTCCTCCATCTACTCGACCCTCGTCAACATGGGTCAGCCATGGTCCATGCGCGAACTCATCGTCGATGGTCAGGGTAACTTCGGTTCCGTAGAAGGTGATGCCGCGGCATCCATGCGATACACCGAGGCACGCCTACATCCGCTTGGCATGGCGATGATGGACGACCTCGACAAGGACACGGTCGATTTCGTCCCCAACTACGACGGCACGCTCCAGGAGCCTTCCGTCATGCCATCCGCGTTCCCGAACTTCCTCGTGAACGGCGGCACCGGTATAGCCGTCGGCATGGCCACAAACCTCGCCCCGCACAACCTCGGCGAAGTCATCGACGGCATCTGCGCGATGATCAACGACCCGAACATCGACCTCCCCGGCCTGATGGAACACATCAAGGGCCCGGACTTCCCGGTCGCCTGCGAGGTGCGCGGCATCCGTGGTATCGAAGATTATTTCGCCACCGGCCGCGGCTCCATGCGCCTTCGCGGTAAAGTCGAGATCGAGGAAAATGAAAATGGCAAATCCATGATCATCATCCGCGAGGTTCCCTATGGCGTGAACCGCGCCACCCTCCAGACCCGCATCGCGGAGTTGGTGAACGAAAAGACCCTCACCGGCATTTCCGGAATGCGCGACCTCTCCGACGAGGAAACCCGCATCGAGATCGAGCTAAAACGCGATGCCCGCCCGCAGGTCGTCGTCGCACAGCTCTTCAAGCTCACCGCCCTCGAAACCTCGTTCAGCGTCAACATGCTGGCGATTCACGAGAAACGCCCGAAACAGCTCTCGCTCAAAGAAGCCATCGACTGCTACATCGAGCACCGCCGCGATGTCGTCATCCGCCGCACCCGCTACCTTCTCGGAAAAGCCGAGGAACGCGCCGAACTCCTCGAAGCCTACCTCCTTGCCCTCGGCCACCTCGATGATTTCATCAAAATCATCCGTGACTCCAAGAACCGCGATGAAGCCCGCACCCGCCTCGCCGCCTACGAATTCTCCACCGCCACGGCAGAAGGACTCGGCATCCTGCTACGCTCACAAGCGGCCATCCAAGGCGACAAATACGTTTTCTCCGAACGCCAGGTCAACGCGATCCTCGAACTCCGCCTCTACCAACTCACCGGCCTTGAGCGCGACAAGGTCAAAGGCGAATACGACGGTATCCTCGTTGAAATCACCGACTACCTCGACATTCTCGCCCGCGAAGAGCGTGTCTTGAACATCATCAAGGACGAGCTCCAGGCGATCAAAGCGAAGTACGCCACTCCTCGTAAATGCCCTATCGTCGCGGAAGTCGGCGAAGTGGCCATGGAAGACCTCATCGCCAACGACGCGATGATCGTCACTCTCTCGCATCGCGGCTACATCAAGCGCACCCCATCCACCGAATACCGCCTCCAAGGGCGCGGTGGGAAAGGCCTCAAAGGCATGGAAACGAAGGCCACAGCCAAAGACGTTGAAAACGATTTCGTGGAACACCTCTTTTCCGTCCAAGCCCACGACTACGTCCTCTTCTTTACCAACACCGGCCGCCTCTACGTCGAGCGTGTGTATGAACTCCCGGAAGGCTCCCGCACCTCCGTCGGGCGCAGCATCAAGAACGTCCTCAACCTCCAGCCGGAGGAAAGCATCGCCGCCATGCTCCGCCTCGAGCGCACCGTCGATGAAGATGGAAACGACGTCACCTTCCGTGAGGATGCTGGCTACGTCTTCTTCGCCACCCGCACCGGAAAAGTCAAAAAGACCGCCCTCAACGAATTCCGCAATTATCGCAAAGCAGGCACCATCGCCATCATCCTTGAGGAAGCCAACGAACTCATTGGCTGCACCCTCACTTCGGGCGATAACGATGTCATCCTCGTCACCCACGAAGGCATCAGTCTCCGCTTCTCCGAGCAGGACACCCGTCCGCTTGGCCGCTCCTCGCAAGGAGTCATGGGCATCCGCCCGGTCGAAGGCGACTATGTTGTCGGTCTCGCACTCGTGGAAGAAAACCACACTCTCCTTGTCGCATCCGAAAACGGCCTCGGCAAGCGAACTGCCTTCGACGAATACCGCAAACAATCGCGCGGCGGCAAAGGCATCATTACCATGAAGGTCACGGAAAAAACCGGACCGCTAGTTGGTGCACTCGCTGTCGAGGAAGAGCACGAGCTCATGCTCATGACCTCCACTGGCCAGTCCATCCGCATCCGCGTCGCAGAAGTCCGCACCACAGGCCGCAATGCCCAGGGTGTGAAACTCCTCACACTGAAAGCCAAGGAGAAACTCCAGGACATCTCCCTAGTCATCCCGGATGGCGAGGACTCCGAAGGCGAAGCCGAGAGCGCCGCAGACGGAGCGCTGCCTTCAGGCGGCGAGTCCCCAGAAGAAGCTCAAGAATAAACTACTCAAAAGAACAGTTTATTCTTGCTTCGCCTTAGCATTCGTTCAAATTTGAAGGAGCGCCGCCTTTAGGCGGCGTGTCCAAATCCCTCACACGCCGCCTAAAGGCAGCGCTCCTTCAATAGTATGAACAAAGGTCTCTACACCCGTGGCTACCTCCCTCACTGGGATTTCAAAAACGCAGTGCAGGCAGTGACCTTTCGTTTAGAGGATGCCGTGCCCCGTCATATCGTTAAAGGTTGGAAGCAGGATCTCGAGGAAATCGAAGACAACGAAATCCGCGAAAAGGAACTCCGTCGCCTCGTAGCAAAATACGAAGACGAAGGCCACGGCTCATGTATCCTGCGTGATTATGATTGTGCCACGATTGTCCAAGACGTGTTGCTGAAGAATCACGAGATCACCTACAAACTCCTGGACTGGTGCGTCATGCCAAATCACGTCCACGTCATGTTCCAGACGTTGAACGAGACACCAATGCACCAAGTTCTCAATGGCTGGAAAGGCGCATCCTCTCGGGAAATAAACGAGTTGTTGGGACGTTCCGGCAAGCTCTGGCAAAGGGAATCCTATGACCGCATGGTACGTGATGAAGATCACTACTATGCTTGCCGTAAATATATTCGTAAAAACCCTGTGAAAGCCCGCCTCTGCGAAAAACCCGAAGACTGGAATGTCTCTTCCGCTAGTGGAGCGCTGCCTTTAGGCGGCGTTTAATATTCTCACACGCCGCCTAAAGGCAGCGCTCCAACCACCCCATCCCCATGCCAGAAAACACCGAATACGCCATCTACAAACCCAACTCCCGTGGCAGCGGCGGAGTCCTCCGCTTTGATCTCAACCGCGAGAAAGCCTGCGTCTTCCTCGATGCCGCTTCGCAAAAAGGAGAAAAGCAATTCGACTGGGAAACAAAGATCACCATGAAGTGGGGGCTCTCCGATCTCGGCTCCACGCTTGCGGTGCTCCAAGGACGCATGCCGCAAACGAAGCTTTTCCACAAATCAGAAAAAGCCACCAGCACCTTCGAGATCACGTATCGCGACGATCCCGAACGCGCCCCCTACCTGCTATCCGTCACGCGCCAGGAGACCGCCGACAAGTCTTTGAGAAAAGTCGCCATTCCACTCACCCATGCGGAAGCTGCGATCTTGGAAACGGGCATACGCACCGCCATCGCCCGCATTCTCGGTTGGTGAATTGGACCGCAGACTTTAGTCCGCAGCCATGCTCTTCCTGCGGACTAAAGTCCGCGGTCCAAAAATATATATACTTTTCCAATTGACAGGTATCCCGTATCTCTATTTCATCCCGCCCCGCAACCAAGCACTCCGATGAAACGCATAGCCGCCTCCAGCATTCACCATTCCTTCCTGTCATGGACAGGCAGAGGGTTGATGTGCGCGAGCGCGCCCCTCCACTTCGGAAACGACCCGGAACAAACCGGAAGCAGGTTGCTACACGAGAGTGTCTAGAATCCCTTTAGTTAAAGGATCACAGCAGCCCCGCTTCCACAATGGAACGGGGCTTTTTTATTGCCCGATTTTTCAACCACAGCTTCATCAAGATCATCGAACCCATCAGCCGGCACACGGAGCGCTGCCTATAGGCGGCGTGCCCCGAATCCAAAACCTACAACACGTTTCTGAAAAGCATAATTCAGAACCATGGCACCACTATACATATAATTATAATGACACTTTCGACTCTCCATCTGAAAACCGTGCTTGTCCTGAACCGGCACTGGCTTCCTATTTCTACGGTTACCCCTGCGGATGCTTTTTGCCACATGGTAGCCGGGACTGCCGATGCGATCCGAATTTCTTCCGATGCCATGGCTACCGTGAAATGGGATGTCTGGCGCAGTCTACCGGTGGGAGAAGCCCGGAGCATAGGCACAAAGGACGGGCGGGTGCTTGTCCCTACGGTCGTTGTGCTCAACCGCTACGATGGCCTGCCCATGTGCCGGCCTTCCTTTGGATTCCGTGCGCTTTGGGCGCGGGATGGCGGGCGCTGCCAATACAGCGGACGCCAACTCGCCATCCAGGAAGCGGACATCGACCACATCATGCCGCGTTCGCGTGGCGGTGGGGACTCTTGGGAAAACTGCGTGATTTCCGACCGGATCATCAACCGGCGGAAAGGAGCGAGAACTCCCACGGAAGCCAAACTCCGCCTGATCCGCAAACCAACCGTGCCCCGGCCCGTGCCTGTGACGCACACGATTGAAAATACTTACGATATCAACGACTGGGATACGTTCCTGGTCAGAACGTGAAACACTCGCACGGAGCGCTGCCTTTAGGCGGCGTGTCCTTTTCTCAATTATGAAACTACTCACATCACAAGACCTGATCGACGCTGGCTACGAGCCGGGGCCGGTCTTTAAAACTCTCTTCGCAAAAATCTCGGAACTGGAGGAAAAGGGGATCACCGATCCTAAATATGCGATGAAGTTGCTCAAGCGTGACTGCGGAAAGCCCGTGACAAAGCTGAAGCGTCATACTGAGCCTATCCCGTTTTCCGAAGCTATCACCCCTGCGAATGCGGAGGAGGAAAAGAACGTGGAGAAGGTGCGTAAACAAATGCACGCACTGCTTCGCACTCCGATTCTTCGTGCTGGCGTGATCCTTCCGGACGCATGCCCAGTGAGCCCGCAAGAAGCAGTGATTCCTGTCGGAGCTGCCGTTGTCGCAGAAAACGCGATCATTCCTTCCGCTCACTCGGCAGATATTTGCTGCTCCATGTATGCTACGTTTTACGAAAGCAATGGTGCGGTAGCTGGCGAGCTGGACGCGCTGACTTCAGTGACAAACTTCGGCTCCATACCACGGAAAGAAGAAGATGCGGTGTATGATCAGGTGCTCGACGAAGAAGTTTGGGAAAATCCTTTCCTAAAAGGTCTCCAGAATCGTGCGCGTATGCACATGGCGGATCAGGGAGATGGAAACCACTTCGCCTATATCGGTGAAATGGAAGTCACTCCCGAGTTCCTCGCTGTGCTACGTCTTACTGGATACGCTGATCTAGCTGCGAACTTCGCGAGTCATGTTTCTAAGAAACTTAGGGTTCTTGTGACTCATCACGGGTCGCGAAGTATCGGTGCGCATCTCTACAAGCGAGGACAGAACGCTGCGGAAAAGCACACAGCGAAAGTTGCGGAAGGAATTCCAAAAGCCTCGGCGTGGCTTGATGCTACCTCGGATACCGGCAAGGACTACTGGGATGCGTTGCAATACATCGCACGATGGACGAAGGCGAATCACCGAGCGATTCATCGTCGCTTCTTGGAAAAGATTTCCGGGAGCGCGATCGCTGAGTTTGGTAACGAGCACAACTTCGTCTGGAAACGGGGTGAACATTTCTATCATGGAAAAGGTGCGACTCCTGCGTGGAAAGACGAAGCTGGACGCCCGAAGCTCGGCCTGATTCCTCTGAACATGGCCGAGCCTATCCTGCTTGCTCTCGGTGCGGATAATGAGGACTTCCTCTCATTCGCACCACACGGGGCAGGTCGGAATATGTCGCGCACCGCACTGATGAGGAAATTTCCTGAGGAAAAAGACCGTGAGCGTCAACTTGTAGAATCGACCTCTGGAATCGATGCTCGTTGGTTCTCCGGAGTGCCAGATTTGAGTGAAACTCCCGTCGCCTACAAGAACGCGGCGGAAGTGAAAAAGCAGATCGCAGATTTCGGGCTGGCGGAGGTCATCGCCGAGATTAAACCACTGGGATGCATCATGGCGGGTCACATCGACCAGCCATGGCGTTCCCGGAAAGATAAACTCTCACCGAAACAACTCCGTCAGATCGAGCATCGGGCGGAACGAAGGACGGTGAGGCAACACTTGACTGAATAAGGCTTTGGCAGCGCGCCATGAAGCTACCTTGAGAGGATTATGGCTTTGTGGCGCGGATTCGGAAAAAATCTGGATCGGTGCCGGGAGTGATCTCATACGTCACACGCTCGTAGGAGGGATCGCTATCGGGATCGATGGATGCTGGCGAGGCAGGATGGTTCTGCCAGTTTTCAAGATCGCCGGAATGGCGGAGTTGGTAGTCGAGAGATGATGTTAAAGCTTTCAGGCGCAGGTGCTCGAAGCTGAATGTATCTTCCACAAGTGAGCTCGTGCTGATGGCAGATGGAAGATCCGCGAGGCGCGGGCGGCCGCCGAAGGCGTATTCGGCTAGATTGGAAATGCCGTCGGAATCAAAGTCGCTCATCCAATCGAAGGCAGTGTCTCCGAAGTGGCGTTTCCACCATGCGGCATCGGAAGGGTCCTCCGCAGGGGATGTAGTAGCGAGGTCTGCAATTTCCGAGAGAGACAAGGCGCGCGGGAGGATGCGGGCTTCATCGATTACACCATTCCATCGGCGGTTCTGGATGTCGGCGCCGATTGTTGCGTCACCGGCATTGCCGGTATTGAGATCGAATGGAGTCGAGGTAGACAGGGTTTCAAGAGCGCCATCGACATAAAGTTTGATGTCGTCGGCGTTGGGGCTGTCGTCGTTGGCAAAGGTGCAGGCGACGTGATGCCAATTGCCATCGTTGATCGCGGATGTGCCCACGACGAAGCCGTTCGTGATTTCCACACGGATCTGGCCGGCGGGGTTCATAAGGAAAATCCATTTAGACCCGCCGGTGTTTGGGCCCCATGCGATGATAGGTCTGTTCCCACCTGCAGCGGTGGTCTTGACCCAGGCGGCACATGTTCTGTCGTTTGTGCCCAGGATTCCAGGGAAGTCATCGATAGAAACGAAGTCATCCACACTATCAAAGGTAAGCCCGTATCCGAAACGCCCCGGAACCCAAGAGGAAGCGGGATCTTGGAAGTTTTGTAAGGTGGCGGGTGAGCCTCCGCCTGCTTCGTAAGTGGTGGTGCCTTCGGTCTGATTGAGCGGATACCAGAAATCCCCATCGCTGAAAAAAACGTTCACACGGACGGTGGCGGTAGCGTTTTCTTGGCCGTCGGTGATGGTGTATGTGAAGATATCTTCGCCGAGAAATCCGGTAGATGGTGTGTAGACTATGGATGCGCCATCAATGGTGGCGGTGCCTGCGGAAGGCTTGGTAATGGATGTGATTGAGATAGGATTAGGAAAACCATCATCCGAGTCATTGAGAAGGACGGGTATGGAAATGGCGGCGTCTTGCGGTGTCGCTGACGGGTCATCGTTGGCTGCGGGTGGTGTGGAAGCAGTGATATCGTAGCGGCGCAGGTTTGTATCTGTGAGCGTCTCACGTGCAATGCTCGGGCCGCTCCAATCGAGGGCAAGTGCGGCACTTCCACTGGCGTGGCGGTAATTTAGGCGAAAAGGATGGAGCCCGGCGAGTAGCCGGATGGTGCCGGATGGTTCGGCACCGGTGCGTGCGAAGTCATCGTCGATGACAGTGGCTTCGTGGATGCGTAGGTGGCTGCCACCGCTGGATGGGAGATAGAACGTGTAATCTCCATCGGTCGGAACCTGAAGATAGCCATCGAAGCTGAGGCCGAAGTTTTCACCGCCGGGGCCGACGGCGGGAGTGATGCTTGTGCTGTTTCCCGAGGCCAGGGGTGTGAGGGACGAGAAATCGGGAACCCATGGCAATGTGCCGTCGTAGGATTTCCAAGCGACTCCAGGTGAGACGGGCGCGCTGAGGCCGGGGATGAACTCATTGTCGTATGGTCGCGCGGAGGTGGAGTCGGACATGCGCAGGCGGAGGACGCGGTTTTTCATTTCCTCTTGGATCGCGGCCTGGCTGGTGGCGAGGTTGTTGGTTTCCTGCGGATCGGTTGTTAGATCGTAGATTTCAAAAGGATCTGCGTGTGACTGAATGTCGTAGCGAACGCCTTTGTAGCCGCCTTGAAAAATGACCTGCATTTGGTTGCGCTGGCGACTGCGATGGGATGAGTCGAAGGCGCTGTAGGATTTCGTCGCGCCGTTGTGGAAGTATTCGATGTAAACGGTGGAATCGGGCGAGGTGCCGGAGCCGGTGAGGTCGTTGACGAGCGAGACGCCGTCGCTGCGTGAGGGGACGGGCAGTCCGGCGACTTCGGCAAAGGTGGGCATCCAGTCGTGGAACTGAGAAGGGCGGTTGCTGATGCGTCCGGCAGGGATGGTTCCCGGCCAGCGGGCTAGTGCGGGCTCGCGGATGCCTCCTTCCCAGCAATCGCGCTTGGTGCCATCGAAGGGGCCAAAGGAGTTGAAGGAATTGGCATCATACGACGCATTGAAATAGGATTCGTGGTGCGGGCCGTTATCCGAGGTGAAGACGACCAGGGTGTTGTCGTCGATACCGAGGTCTTCGAGGGTTTCCAGGAGATCTCCCACGCAGTCATCGATACGGCGCACCATGGTGGCGAAGCGCTTTTCATTCGCAGTCCAGGACTTTGAAGCGTAGTCGGGGTGGATGAAAGAATCGACCGTGCCGGTGGCGGTATTGATCATGTTTCCGGATGTGCCGTTCCATTGCAGGCCGCCGGAGAGGCCGCCGCCGGATGGGTAGGCGGTGGTGGGGACTTGCAGCGCAGCGTGTGGGGCGGTGTAGGCGAGGTAGAGGAAAAACGGTTGTGTAGGCGAGGCGGCGCGGTGATCGACGATCCACTTCTTGGCGCGGGCGGTGAAGAGATCGGTGGTGTAGCATTTCGCCAGATCGTCGCGAACCATCGTGTCCTGGTCGTAAACTTCCTTGGGGGTGCGGACGGTGTCGCCGGAGCCATCGGGATCGACGGTGGTGTGAAATGGATATTGGGAGTGGCCGTCGCCGTGGCGGACGTAGCCGTAGAAGTAATCGAACCCGCGTTTGGTGGGATAGGCTGGCCACAATGCGGGGGTGCCGCCTCCGCCCTGGAGTCCCCATTTTCCGACGATGGAGGTGGCGTATCCCGCCTGCTTGAGGACGGTGGCGAGCGTGTGATTGTCTTCGAGCGCTTTGTCGAACTGGTTGTCGCGCACGTTCGAGTGGCCTTGGTGCACACCGGTCATCAGCGAGGCTCGCGCGGGTGCACAGACCGGGGCGGGGGTGTAATGGGAGCGGAGCTGGATGCCCTGAGCTGCCATCGTATCGAGATTTGGCGTGGCGAACTTTTTCGTCCCTGCTTTGTCGTTTTGATAGAGCACACCGAGGTCGCCGTAGCCGAGGTCATCGCATAAGATGAATAGCACGTTCGGTTTATCCTGAGCATGTGCAGACAGGGAAAGTAGGAGAGAGGCGAAGAGGGGGCGGACAAGCATGATGGGTTTCATCTTCATAAACACCAGATCTCCCGGATTCTACGCAGCCGCGGGAAAGTAAGCGATGACCCCCTTGCGAGAATGGCACGGTTTCCTATTCCGCAGGGATCTTTTGTGAAAACCGCTCGATGTAGTCGTGTTTGCCGCCTTTCGTTGAAATTCCTTTCGCCCAACCCTTGGGCAGCTGATCGAGGAGGTCGTGGCGGCGGAGGGTGTTCAGGAGATTTAGAAGTGAATTGTCATCCATGTCCGAGGAGATGTCGGCGAGGAGGGCGGCGGAGCCGATGCTACTCATTCCACTGCTGATGAGGGCTTCGGCGGCTGTGGTGCGGATGACGGGAACGGGGTCTTTCAGGAGATGGGCGATGGATTCGGCGGCGGCCTTGTCTCCGAGTAACCGTATTCCGACGACTCCCCAGTAGCGCTCTACGGGATCTTCTGATGTGATCGCTTCTTTGAAACGTGGGAGCTTATCGGGATTTACTTCCGTGGCTTCGAATGCGAGGTCGGTGATTTTGCTAACCTCAAATTTATCGCTCTGGACGTAGTCGGCGATGGTGGAGTTTCCGGAAAGGGCGTTGAACATCGGCTCGGGAATGAGGCCGGTGTCGTTGATATCTTTCATGGTGGACTTCAGGCGCTCGCGCAGGGCGGCTAGTTTTTCGGCATGAGTGGGATCGGCGGCGAGGTTGTTGATTTCCCATGGGTCGGCGGAAAGATCGTAGAGTTGCTCGGAAGTGCCGGGAGCTTCCCAGAGGGCTTTGTGGATGCCGCTGAGTTTGCCGTCCTTCCATGCCTTCTCATACGCGACCCAACCGGGTTGGCCGAATTGGTAGAAGGAGTAGGGAGCGGTGGGTCGGTCTGGATTGAAGTTGCGGATGTATTTCCATTTCCCATCGGTGAGACCACGGCGCATGCCGTAGAGCTCGTCGAAACGGTCGGCGAAGAGAAACTCCATTTCATCGGCGGCGGGTTCCACGCGCTTGTCGCCGAGGAAGGGGCGGCCTTGCATTTGTTCTGGTTCGTCGAGACTGGCGAGAGAAAGGAGGGTGGGGGCGAAATCGACGAAGGAGACCGGCTCGGTCACGCGGTCTCCGGGCTTGAAGGGGGCGAGGTGGCGGAATTTTTCGGGAACCCGGATGATGAGTGGAACTTTTACACCGGTTTGCTCGAGGTAGCGTTTGCCGCGTGGCAGGATGCCGCCGTGATCGGCGTAGTAGAAAACGATCGTGTCGTCGGCGAGGCCTGCCTCTTCGAGATCTTCGAGGACTTTGCCCACCCTCGTGTCCATGTCGGTGATGCGGTCGTGGTAACGCGCCATGTCTTTGCGGATTTCCGGAAGATCGGGTAGATATGGTGGTAAATTGATTTCTTCGGGTTTCAGGCGTTTCGGTTCACCTGGCTTGTTCTCGAAGAGAGAGCTTTCGTGGGATTCGGTAAAGTTGAAGACGGCGAAGAAAGGTTTTCCGTCGGGGCGTTTTTTGTAGTCGCCCTTGTCCCAGTAAGACTTGTCGTTGCCTTCGAAATTGTAATCGGTTTTGCCGGGGTTGGTGCAGTGGTAGCCGGCGTCGCGGAGGTATTCAGGGTAGGGGCGGAATTTTTCCTGGATGGGATGGCGGGAGCGCATGTGCTGGGTGCCCATGGTCGGGGAGTAGGCACCCATGAGGAGGGTGGCGCGTGCGACGGCGCAGACGGGGGCGTTCGAGTATGCGTTTTCGAAAAGGATGCCGTCTTTGGCGAGGGCGTCGATGTTCGGGGTCTTTGCCTGTTCGTTGCCGTAGCAGCCGATCCAGTATGAGGAATTGTCCTCGCTGACGATCCAGAGGATGTTCGGTTTTTCTCCGGCGAGGAGAGGGGAGATGATGAATAGGGCGAGGAGGAGTTTTTTCATGTAGGGATTGGTGAAATAGAATGGGCGGCTGAAATGGATACGGTCGAGAACGAAGAATCTTGTCGTGGGGAGCAGTATACTTCAATCGTGGTTGCATCTGAATTTATGAATGATCGGTCTGCTACCCATTCCAGTGAGGCTCTTGGAGCAGAGCCGCCTCCATTGCCAGTAGGGCATGGGGCCGCTCCTACACCACTGGCCGAGGGCGACAGGATCGTAAGTCTTGATGTGCTACGGGGTTTTGCGCTACTGGGCATTCTGATATCGAACATGATTTTTTTCAGCCAGCCGCAGGAGGCTTTCGATCCGAGGCCTGCGACTTGGATCGGTGCGCTGGACAGGGTGGCGGATTGGGTTGGCGTTTTTTTGGTGGAGGGGAAATTCTATCCGATTTTTTCGCTGTTGTTCGGTATCGGATTTTTTCTCCAGATGGAACGGCTTGAATTGGGGACAGGGGATGCGAAGAGGATATTTAGACGTAGGCTTTTCATTCTCTCATTGTTCGGTTTAGCGCATGGCATCTTTCTCTGGGACGGCGATGTGCTGCTTTACTACGGGCTAAGCGGCTTTCTGCTAATGCTTTTTAAGAACCGACAATCGATCACGCTGATGATATGGGCGGGTTGTCTGATTCTGATTCCAGTGGGTCTCATGTTGCTTTGCTGGGGGTTATTTCATTGGGCGATGCAGACCCCCGGAGTTTACGAAGATATCGTTTCATCCATGGGTGTGGGTTCAGATGAGCAACGAGCACTAGACCGTGCATATGTGGATGGGAACTACATCGATGCAGTCATGTATCGCCTATCAAACCTGATTTATACTCTCATTTTTGCGACCGTCTTTTGGCCGCCATTTTTAGCGATGTTTCTGATCGGCATGGTCGCGGGACGGAATCAGATTTTCCGGGATGTGGGGAAGAACGAGCGTCTTCTTGTGTGTATTTTGATGGTCGCAGGGGGGGTGGGATTGGCCGCCAATTTCTTCGGTGCTTGGGTACTGACCAATGGGTCGGCGCAGATGGATTATGCGCTAATTTGTCTGGGAACCGCGATCAATGGTGTTGGAGGGCCGGTGTTGGCGATCTCCTATGTGAGCGCGCTTCTCCTAATCATGAATAAGAAGCCCTCGCATGTGCTTTGGACGATGCTGGGAGCGGCGGGGCGAATGCCATTAACCAACTATCTCTGCCAGTCGCTGATCGCGACGACGATCTTCTATGGCTATGGAATCGGGCTTGCGGGAGAGGTGGGGAGGCTAGGAACCATTGTTCTCGCGGTGCTGATTTTCACCCTACAGCTATTTGTGAGTAAGCTGTGGCTCGCAAAATATCGCTTCGGCCCCATGGAGTGGCTTTGGCGCAGCTTGACCTATGGGAAAATGCAGCGGATGCGGCTAGAAATAGCCAATTCTTAGAACTAGTGTTCTGTGAAAATTCGGATGACGGATAGGAGCCGAGCACAGGTTCATATTGGAAAGCCGTCCTTCTAGGCGGCAGCGAGGCACCAAGAAACCTGAGATCCCAGCACGACGCTGCCGCCTAGAAGGACGGCTTTCCCAACTGGCTTGCGACTACCGATTTGCCAGCATCAGACCCCAAATCAAAAAACATGCCCAAACGAAGTTCGTTTCTATCCGACACTAGGCGTCTTCCGACAAACTTTTCATATCGATTCTCGGGAAAACCGGGGAGGGTTTTTCGATTTCATGGTCGCTGGGAATGAGTCCCCATTTCAGGTCGTCGAGTTTGAGATCGGTGAGATTCGGGAGTTTGACTTGGGCGGCGAGTTTCGCGGAGGCATCTGGGAGGATGGGGGAGAGCAGGACGGCGCAGTGGGCGACGGATTCCGCGAGGTGGTGGAGGACGGTGGCGAGGCGATCCTTGTGGGCGAGATCTTTGTTTAGCTCCCAAGGTTTCATTTTTTCCGCGTATTGATTGCAGTGGACGACGTGGCGGTTGAGGGCTTCGAGTCCCATGGAAATCTCGTGGTTGTCCATGGCTTTGCGGTAGGCGGCGGTGTTGTCGATGAGTGACTGCTGGAGGGCTGTGTCGTCATCGGTGAGCGGGCCGCCGGGGGAGATGATACCTTCCGTGAAACGAACGCTCATGTTAAGGGCGCGGTTGCAGAGGTTTCCGAGTTCGTTGGCTAGCTCGGTATTGAAGAGCATGACGAGGCGGTCGAGGTCGAAATTGGAGTCCTTGCCGGTGTGGATGTCGCGAACGAGGTAGTAGCGGAGCGCATCGACCCCGAAGGTGTCGGCTAGCTCGGAAGGATCGACGATGTTTCCGAGGGATTTGGACATTTTTTCCTCTTCGCCGGATTGGTTCTTTTTGTTCCACCAGCCGTGGACGAGGAGCTGGGGCATTTTTTCATCGGTGAAGCCGATGGCGTGGAGCATGGCGAGCCAGTAAATGCCGTGGGCGGGGACGAGGATGTCTTTGCCGATGATGTGGACGGGGCGGTCTGTCCAGATGCTCTCGAACTCCGGGAGCGAGTCGTCCGGGGTGTAGCCGACGAAGGAGATGTAGTTGATGAGTGCGTCGAACCAGACGTAGGTGACGAAATCTGGATCGAAGGGCAGCTCGATGCCCCAGGTGAGGCGATCCTTCGGGCGAGAGATGCAGAGATCGGCTCCGGTGTTTTTTTCCAGTGCGTTTAAAAGCTCGGATTTGCGAAAGGCAGGGAGGATGGTGTCGTCGGATTTTTCGAGGAACTCGCGGAGCCACGGGGTGTGGTCGGAGAGCTTGAAGTAGTAGTTTTCTTCTTCGATCTCGGTGACTTCGCCCCACTCAGCGCCGAATTCGCCGGCTTCGTTGCGGTCGCGGTCGGTGAGGAACTGCTCTTGGCGGACGGAGTAAAAGCCTTTGTAGGATTTCTTGTAGATCTGATCCTTGGCGTGGAGGTCGGCGAGGATGGACTGGACGCAGGTGATGTGGCGGGCGTCGGTGGTTTCCGCCCAGCCATCGTATTCGACGCCGATTTTCTCCCAGAGTGCGGAGAAGCGGGCGGTGACGGTTTTCACGTATTCCGCAGGGGAAACGCCTTCTTTTTCTGCGGTCTGCTGGACTTTCTGGCCGTGCTGGTCAACGCCAGTCAGGAAAAATACCTCTTCACCTGTGAGTCGGCGGTAACGTGCGATGACATCGGCGAGGACTTTTTCGTAGGCATGGCCGATGTGTGGGGAGCCGTTGGTGTAGTCGATGGCGGTGGTGAGGAAGAACATGCTGATAAAATTCTAAATTTTAAATTCTAAATCCGAAACGGAAGAGGGGCTAATCGCGGACGATTTTGCCGCCGATGGAGAGAATGGTGGCGTTTTGCTTGGCGGCTTCTGCTCCCGGGATGTCACCGAGGCGGACGTAGATTTGGGAAAGGGCAGTCCAGGCGAGGAGGTCGTTCGGTTGGAGGGAGGTGGCTTGGAGGGAGGCCCCGAGGGCTTCCTTGAGGTGATCGGTTTTCAGGAGCGCCATGGAGAGGGCGTGCCAGGAATCGAAGTGTGTGGGATCGAGCTCGACGCACTTTTTGTAGAGTGCGGCGGCTGCATCGAGCTCGCCGAGGGCGAGGTGGCCGCTGGCGTCGTCGTAGAGTTCCTGAACTTTCAAAATTCAATATTCAACCTTCAATGAAGAGGTTGGTGGGGTGAGAGCTGATCGTTGAGGCGGGCAAGGAATGACTCCGCCCAACGGGCTACTGGCGATAGAGGGGCTGAATGTCGGCGGCATCAGCTTTTGCAGCGAGCCATGCGGTGAAGGCGGCGATCTCGTTTTGCCGGGATGCATTCTGGACGGCACCTTCTGTGTTGGTGGCATCGGTCTTCACGAATTCGCGAGTTTCGACTTGGACGATGAATGCGCGGTCGGATTCGATGGCAGGCTCTGCGATTTCACCGGGTGCGATGTATTTGGCGATGTCGAAGATGTTGGATGGGATTTTCGTGGTGTCAGGTTGATAGCTTGCGGTGACGTCCGTGAGGTTCACTGCTTCGTTGGTGATACCTGCGGCGGTGGCGGCTTCGGCGAAGGTTTTGCCTTCTTCGAGGGAGGCCTTGATTTTCACGATAGCAGCATCGGCGGCTTCTTTCAGGGCGGTGTCGGCTTTGTCGGCGATGAGGCGTGCGCGAGCTTCGTCGCGAGCTTCATCGAAGGTCTGGGGACGGACGGGGACGCTTTCATCGAGGCGTGCGATGAGCCATTGGTTTTCGCCGATGGCGATGGCGGGTGAGATTTTAGAGAAAGGGTCGGAGGTAACCTGCATGCGGAAGAGCTCGTCGGCGGCGATACCTTGGGAACTGGAAGAGCGGAGCGGGGTTCGTAGTGCTTCGGGGACTTCGGCGAGGGAGAAGAGTTCTGAGGATTTTAGCTCCCAGCCGTCTTTTTCTGCGAGTTTTTCGAAGGTGAGATCTTGGTTTTCTTCGAGCTGGAAGAGAAAGTCGTCTACTTTTTCGTCGGCGGCAAGTTGTGCGATGCGGCGAGCTTCTGCGGTGGTGGCTTCAGCTTCGGCCTTTTTGGTTTCGTATTCGGCCTTGGCTTCGTCGGTGGCGTCTTCTGCTAGTGGCGCGAGGGCTTCCGGCTCTTCGATGGCGTCTGGTGTAGCGATGAGGTAGGTGAAGCGGCGTTGTTCCTGAGTCTTGAAGACGTCTTGGATAGTTTCCCAGTAGAGTTTGATCTCCTCTGCGGATGGGTCGATCACTGCCTCGATGGGGTCTCTATCGATGCGTGCGACATTGGCGCGGATGCTCTGACCCTCGATTGCTTGGTCTTTCGCGATGATGTCGCGGTTTCCGTAAAGTCCTGAGCCTAGGATTTTTGCGATCTTTTCTTGAGCGATGACATCGGAGGCGAGCTCGCGGACGTCATTTTCAGTGAGGCCGAGGCGGCCGATGCCTTTTTCAAGGAAATTGCGATATTGTTCTTGGGAGAATGCGCCATCGGGGCCGGTGAAGGCGCGCATTTGGCGGATGAAGGTGTCGATCTGTTCTTCGGAAGGGTAGATGCCGAATTCCGCTTTTGCGGAGCGGAGAAGCATGCGGTTGGTGAAGAAGTTTTCCTGCATCTGCTCGTTTGACTCTGCATTTCCGCTTAGGGAGAGGAGCAAGGAGTAGGGGGAAAAGTCTCCGTATTGCATGAGAGACTCTATGAGCTCAACCGAGGAAGTGCCGAGGGTGCGGAACTCTTTGTCGGTGTAATTGCGTCCCGCGACCTTCATGTAGGGCTGTCCGCCGCCCGATGCGCGCATCGTGCTGGTGTCCATAAAGATGAATCCGATGATGACGAGGACGAAGAGGACGATGATGAGTCCGGTGTATTTGCGAAGATTTTCGATCATGGCGCGGTGGCTGGGCGGGAGAGTTAAGCGGGAAAATTGAAACTTAAAACCCTAAACTTCGATGCTCTTTGCCCAGCGGTTGCGGATGGCTGGGGAAAGGGTGGGTGATAGATGCGGCTTGCGGAATGCGGGAGGAGGCGGTTGTCTGTGGAGATGAATTTGCGGTGGCTGAATGCTTTTTTGTGGGGAAACTCCGTTGCGCTGGCATGGATGTGGGGTTTGGGGCTGTTTTTCAGCGTTCAGATCACGTTCATGTTTGGGCTGCAGGGGCTACTGATGTTTGCGGTGCCGAATGCGATAGGCTTGGCGCTTTTTGGGTGGCTAACGCAGATTGTGGCGAAAAGGCATCCGGGCGGAAATGAGTCCTTGGCGTTGTTTTTCGAGAAATTTGCGAAGCCTTTCCGACTGATTTTCTACATCTACCAGATCGTGGCGCTATCACTGACGGTTTTTGCGCTGGTGAAATACCTTTTCGTGCCGCTTCTGGGGACGATGCCGGGATTCGATGGCAAAGCAGTTCTCGCGCTGGCGGTGACGATGTCGGTTTTCCTCCTGCTCGCAGTCGGTTGCCTTTTCGGTGAGGAGTTCGGCATACGGAAAATCAAGGTCGGGCATGCACTTTTGGGAGCGCTGCTGGTGATATGCATCACCTCCGTACTAATTTCGCTGGCCCCCGCAGGTGTCGGCAGCGGCATCAACGGACTGGGTGGCGAGCATGGCTACACGATGAACCGCTTCTGGGGGCTCGCGATACCACTTGTGGTGGGTCTTTTGGTTGGCCCGTGGCTCGATCTGCAGCACTGGCAGCGAGCGATCCAGATTCACCGTGAAAAAACATCGATACGATTGAGCTACGTTTTCGGCGGACTGATCTTTTTCTTCCTGCTCCTTTTCCATGGCTACGTGGCGATGTGGGTGATGGGCAATGCGAGCGGAACCTTCGAGACCGCTACCTCGCAGCTGGACGAGCTGGTCTACGGCCACAGCATCATCGTTCAGCATTTCTCGGAAGGATTTTCCGGAAACTCTTGGATCCCCGCAGCCTACTTCGGTTTCCTAGTGATCTGCATTCTCACCACGCTCGACAGCGGCTATGTCTCGATCAAGTGGTTCTTGGAAAAAAACGTGGAGAAGAGCGAGAACATGCTCATTTCCATCGTTCCGAAACAAATTATCACATCACCGATCCCGACTTTTGTCATTGTGGCAGTGATTACCCTGATCGCTTATTTTGCAAGATTCGAGCTGGAGTATTTCATGGTGTTCTTTGCGTCGTTCTTCGTGGGCTACGCGGCTTTGGCGATCGCGCGCTGCTTTGTTCCAAACTCCCAGCAATCTCTCCCGCAGATCCGCATGTTCTCCATGGCCTGCCTGTGCCTCGTGGTTTTCGCCTTCGGTTACATGGTTGATCAGAATGTGCTGATGTATATCGGCTCCCTCCTCCCGCTGGCCTACGTGGTCTGGTTGGTGACGACCACGGATCTACTGCGTCTAGTCACAGAAAAAGCCGACGAAGTGATGAACGCCGCCTCCGAGATCCCAGCGATCAAGGCTATTGCAAAAACGGAACAACCCGCTCCGAAGTCTGAGGTCGCCGCGCCAGAGGGTGGCTACGATCACAATGTAGCCGGGCATTTCGAGGGGAAATGGTTCGTCTATTCGATGATCGCCACCTACCAGGACACGAACTCTGTCGGAAACGTCTATTTCGGCATGTATCCGCTATATGTCGGGAAAACACGTGAGCTGTTTTTCAACGCAGCGATGCCAGATTTCGACCTGAAGACGACGAAGTTTTACATCCTCACCCGTTCCTTCGAGCACAAGTTTGTCAGGGAAACGCGTGAGTTCGATACGATCACGGTGAAGATCAAGGTGAAGGATGCGAATCGAAAATTCTGCACTCTTGAGCATCAGATTTTCGGATCTGAGGGGCAACTTCTCGGTAAAGGTCAGCAGAGCTTATTGTTCGTTTCCTCGAAGGACTACGGGCTGCTCGACATCCCGCCGGAAGTCTATTCGGCCTTCATGAAATACATGTAGTGGAAAAAATAATCGGTGGGCAAATTGTGAGATCCACGAGAAATCCCAAAGCTGATCTGGTTATCACCGAGTGCCTAGTCCGAAAATCAATACCATCCAGCAGGCAAGATCACCGATCCGTTTGCGTTCCTGCCCGAGACGTTCCCTCCAGCCACAAACTTCCCCAGCCTTGTTCATCGCCCGCGCAAGAATATCGCAGTCGGCAATGAACACATTATGGAGTCGCGTGCGACTTACATCGGCCTCTCGCCTCTCGTCCGCACTCATCAATGCAAACTCAGCCCGCACCGATGCATAACGAATCGCACTTCTGAGCAAATCCTCACGAAGATCCGTTTGCGAGCTGCCCTTGATTTCCTCGATCATTCCAAACGCCACTTCGTAGGATAACATATCGTAAGATCTACAAACATTCACACCTCGGTTCAATCCATGAAATCAGAGGGCTACCTTCCTCCGTCTTCATGCCGCAAATGGAGGGGAATTACTGAAAGAAATAGAGGCAAGACTTTGATCGGTTCAACTACCTCAAAATGAGGTGAAGTCGCAAGTAGGGCCGCAGGGACTTGAACCCTGGACCAAGGGATTATGAGTCCCCTGCTCTAACCAACTGAGCTACAGCCCCTTTGCGGCGGCGAGATTGGACTCGGAGAGCGGGTTGGTGCAAGTGAAAGGTTTGCTGGAGGCTATTTCGGGTGGCATGATTTGCGCTTCCACTCACTGTTATTGAGTTACTTATGGAAAACCCTGATTCATCCCTGATCAACGACGATCTCGCGCCGGTGGCTGCGGAGCGGCGCACATGGTCGAAGTGGAACATCGCGGCACTCTGGGTGGGTATGGCGGTTTGCATACCGACTTACACGATGGCTAGCGGGTTGATCGGTGCGGGGATGACTTGGTGGCAGGCGCTGCTGACGGTTTTTTTGGGAAATCTAATCGTGCTCATTCCAATGACGCTCAACGCCCATCCGGGCACGCGATACGGCATTCCGTTTCCCGTGCTGCTGCGGGCGAGCTTTGGCACGCGTGGAGCGAACATCGCGGCTCTGTTGCGGGGAGTGGTGGCGTGCGGGTGGTTCGGCATCCAGACATGGATCGGTGGCGCGGCGATCTACTCGACCCTGGCAATGGTGACGGGTTTTGAGACGGGAGGTGAGCCGCTGGGATTCCTCGGCATCACGGCGGGGCAGTTTACCGCTTTCCTTTTTTTCTGGGCGATCAATGTGGCGTTCATCTGGCGCGGGATGGAATCGATCAAATGGCTGGAGGTATTTGCAGCGCCATTTTTGCTGATCGTAGGTATCTCGCTTTTGATTTGGGCGGTGGTGAAGGCGAATGGGTTCGGCCCCGTGTTTTCCGAGCCATCGGATTTTGAAACGAACGGTGCGTTTTGGGTGGCCTTCGGCGCTGGGCTGACGGCGATGGTCGGTTTTTGGTCGACGCTTTCCTTGAACATCCCGGATTTTTCGCGCTTCGCGAAATCACAGAAGGATCAAATCGTGGGTCAGTTCATTGGACTACCGCCTTCGATGGCGTTCTACTCGTTCATCGGCATCGTGGTGACGAGCGCGACGGTGGTGATCTTCGGCGAGGCGATCTGGGATCCGGTGGAGGTGATCAACCGTATTGGTAATAAGACAGTCTCTTGCATTGCCCTGATCGCTTTAGCTATCGCGACACTCTCCACAAACATCGCTGCCAATGTCGTTTCACCAGCGAACGATTTTTCCAACCTCGCTCCGAAGTTTATCTCCTTCCGTACAGGTGGGATCATCACTGCGGTGATTGGTATTTTCATCATGCCGTGGAAATTGTTGGCTGATCCGAATGGCTACATTTTCACCTGGCTGATCGGCTACGGAGGGCTGCTGGGGCCGATCGCAGGGATCATGATTGCGGACTATTTTGTCATGAGGAAAAAGCACTTGGAAGTGGAGGAACTCTACCGCACCGGGGGCATCTATCGCTATACCGCCGGGTTCAGCCTTGGCGGGCTGGGTGCGTTGGCGTTGTCGGTTTTGCCAAATCTTCCGGGTTTTCTCGGCCAGATCGGTGTCGCGGAAGTTCCGAAATTTTTCACCGCCATTTACCCGCAGGCATGGTTTACTGGTTTTGGATTAGCCTTCGGTATCTATCTGCTGATCCGGAAAATTTCACCTGTTCCCGTAACGATCTAACCACCGAAAGCTATGCCAACCCTGCCGCCATTCGATCACACTCCGCTGCCCTACGATGGGCCGTCACCAGAAGAGATCCTCGCCATGCGCAAGGAGTTCGTGAACCCGGGGATTTTCCACTATTACAAAAAGCCGATCTGCATCGTGGAAGGGAAGATGCAGTACCTCTACGATGAAACGGGCCGGCGCTACCTTGATGGATTCGGCGGGATCGTGACGGTGAGTGTGGGGCATGCACACCCGGAAGTGGTGAAGGCGGCGAACACGCAGAACGAAACCATTTCCCACACCACCAGCATCTACCTGAATCCTCAGCTCGCCCTCTACGCGAAGGAACTCGCCGCGAAAATGCCGGGCAATCTCAAAGTCTGCTATTTCGTCAACTCCGGCTCTGAGGCCAACGACCTCGCCGTGCTCATGGCGCGCGCTTACACGGGGAACTACGATTTGGTCGCTCTCCGCAATGCCTATCACGGAGGAAGCGCCGGAACGATGGGACTCACTTCGCACCACACCTGGAAGTTCAACGTGCCGCATTCCTTCGGCATCCAGCATGCGAAGATGCCGGACACCTATCGTGGGAATTTTAGCAAAGAGGATCCGGACGCTGGCATGAAATACGCCGCCGAGGTGAAGGATACGATCCAATTTGGAACGTCGGGAACGATTGCTGCCTACATCGCGGAATCAATCCAAGGGGTCGGCGGCACGGTCGTTTTCCCCAAAGACTATCTCAAGCTAGCGCACGAGCACGCACGCGCCGCAGGTGGCTTGTGTATCGCCGATGAGGTACAGGCTGGCTTCGGACGCACGGGCACACATTTTTGGGGCTTCGAAAGCGAAGGCGTCATGCCGGATATCGTGACCATGGCGAAGGGGATAGGAAACGGTTGCCCGCTCGCTGCGGTCGTGACTACTCCAGAAATCGCCGCGACTCTCGCGACGCGAATTCATTTTAATACCTACGGCGGAAACCCCGTCTCATGCGCGCAAGGCCGTGCGGTGCTGCGTGTCATCGAGAACGAAGGCCTTCAGGAAAATTCCCTCAACATCGGCGCGCAACTTGATACTGGCCTCAAAGCCCTCATGGAGAAGCATTCGCTCATCGGCGAGGTGCGAGGAAAGGGTCTCATGATCGGCGTGGAGCTGGTGAAAGACCGCTCCACCAAAGAGCCCGCCTCCGCCGAGTGCGCCGCTGTTTTCGAGAAGTGCAAAGAAAAGGGCCTGCTCATCGGAAAGGGTGGACTGTGGGGCAATACACTCCGCATCAAGCCGCCTATGTGCATTCATAAAGACGATGCCGAGTTCTTGCTGGCGACGATTGATGAGGCGCTGGGAGAAGTGTGATGAACCTTCCGGCGGGACGCCGGAATCACGGCCTGCCGCGGGACGCGGCAGCTACCGCTACAGCGGATACTCGCCATCATCATCCACGCCGACCCAGCCGAGGCGGGCGAAAGTGCGGTTGATGCAGAGAATGAATTCACCATCCTCTTCGCCTTCCGCGTGCTCGATGGTGGCGGTCGAGGTCAGGCCGCGGTTTGATTCGATGCTGATCACTGACTTGTATCCATCTAGGTAGATCCAGTCGCCCCATGCCTTGGATTCGAGGCGTGGCTCGAAGTGTTCTTTTTTCAAAGAAGCGAGGACTTCGTTGAGGGTGTTCGGTTCGGCGGATTCGGGGATTCGGAGAAGGGTTTCCATGAGTGCGAGGGTTTAGATCGCATGCTATGCATTGCATTCTCATGGGTCTAGGATGAATTGAAATACAATGGTTTATGCCTGTGACTGTAGCTTCACCTCGATTAGGCGGCAGGTGCGGTATTGTTTTATTCACCTTCCTATGGGGCACGGAAACCGCTAACAGTCAGTAATGACCGGACTTCTTGGGATCGCTGTACTCCTGGCAGCAGCCTATCTTATTTGTGATAACCGAAAGGCAATACGTTGGCGGACGGTTGGCGCTGCGCTGGCGATTCAGATTAGCATTGGTTTCATCGTTTTTGCAGTTCCGGCGGGGCGTGAGGCGCTACAGTGGCTAAGCGATGGAGTAACGAACGCGATTGGTGCGGGTAAGGTTGGAGTGGATTTCCTGTTCGGGCCGCTGACGGTGGATAGCGATGCTTCACTGGGTTTTGTATTCGCTTTCCGTGTGCTGCCGATGATCATTTTCTTCTCCTCGCTCATCGCGGTGCTCTACCATCTGAAGGTGATGGCGATTGTCATCAAGGTGCTGGGTGGTGGTTTGAAAAAGCTCTTGGGAACGAGCCGGACGGAATCGCTTTCCGCAGCGGCGAATATTTTCGTAGGCCAGACCGAAGCGCCATTGGTGGTGAAGCCATACATCTCGAGGATGACTTCGTCGGAGCTTTTCGCGGTCATGGTAGGTGGCTTGGCGAGTGTAGCGGGATCGATTTTAGCAGGCTATGTGGCTCTTGGTGTGGATATCAAATACCTCATCGCGGCCTCCTTCATGGCGGCTCCCGGAGGGTTGCTTTACGCAAAGATGATGAAGCCTGAAACCGAGGTGCCGGAGGAAAAGGAACTCGGGTTTGCCGAGGGTGAGGACAAACCGGCAAATGCAGTTGATGCCGCAGCCATCGGTGCCTCGACCGGATTGAAGCTCGCGCTGAATGTTGGAGCCATGCTTCTGGCGTTCATTGGATTGATCGCGTTGTGCAACGTCATGCTCGGCGGGGTGGGCGGATGGTTTGGTTACGGTGATCTGAGTTTGCAGCAAATTCTCGGTTGGATGTTTGCGCCACTTGCATGGTTGATCGGTATGCCATGGCAGGATGCGGTAAAAGGCGGTGGCTTGATCGGGCAGAAACTCATTCTCAACGAGTTCGTCGCTTATGTGGATTATATCGGTTTGCAGGATCAACTTACCACCAAAGCGCGAGCCATCGGCGCGGTTGCGTTGTGTGGATTTGCGAACCTGTCTTCGATCGGTATCCTTCTAGGAGGGCTTGGAGTCATGGCTCCAAACCGTCGCTCGGAAATCGCGAAGCTTGGCTTTAAGGCTGTGGTTGCAGGTACTTTCTCAAACCTGACAAGTGCAGCGATTGTCGGGCTTTTCGTTGCATAAATGCACCTTGCAGGGGCAAGCCGAGGAAACCACCATGTTGGTGATGAAATTCATGAGTCGCCGCAGTTTTCTTCGAAATACAGCCGGAACCGCTTTCGCCCTTTCAAGCGTCCAATCCCTCTTCGGAGCCGAATCCTCCAGCCCCTATGTGCAGAATATGGGCATTCAGCTCTACACCCTCCGTGATCAGATAGCTAAGGACACGGCAGCAACGATCAAAGCCGTAGCAGATGCCGGCTACAGGCAGGTGGAGCCCTACCGCTCCCCCGAAACTGATGACATGATTGCCGCAGCCAAGGACAACGGCCTCGCCGTCAACTCCATGCACTTCGATTGGAACACCATCGTCGAGGCAAAGGACGCCGCGCTTCCGGATTTCCAGAAAGTCGTCGCCGACGCCAAAGGGCAAGGGCTTTCCCATCTCGTCATCCCCTACATCCAGGACAAGGTTCGCAAAGACCTCGACGGATACAAGGAGGTCGCCGGAAAGTTCAACAAAGCAGCGGAGATCAGCAAAGAAGCCGGTGTTCAACTCTCTTACCACAATCACAGCTTCGAGTTTGAGCCAATGGCGGAAGGCAAAACCGGCTTTGACGTTTTCATCGAAGAGTTCAGCCCCGACATGATGTTTGAGATCGATGTCTTTTGGGTGAAACTTGGCGGTATTGAACCCGTCAAGCTGATGGAGAAACTCAAAGGCCGCGTTTCCCAACTCCACCTGAAGGATCTCAAGGAGGGTGTGGAAATGCCGAGGTACTCCAGCCCCGATAAAGACGCTTTCAAAGAAATCGGCAACGGGATCATACCGTTTGAGTCCATCCTGGCCTGCGCGGGAGCAACAGGAGTAAAATATTGCCACGTAGAGCAGGATCACTCCCCTCATCCTCTTGAGAGTATTCGGGAGAGCATGAAGACTCTCATAGGCTGATCAGTCGCCTATCACACGGCCTGCCCTGGCAGGCGGAAACCATAGCGAATCGCGGCGAGACGGATGCCGGCGGTGATGACCGTGGTGATCGGAATGTTGTAGCGCGGCTGGAGGCCGAAATGATCAGCAATGAGGTATGCGATGCCTCCGAGTAGTGCTGCGGTGGCGTAGATTTCTTTTCGGAAAATGAGGGGAATTTCTGCGCGGAGCAGATCGCGGAGGACACCGCCAAAGGTCGCGGTGACCAAGCCCATGCCGAGGCATGCCCATGGTGCGAGGCCGTGGTTTTGTGCGACTTGGATGCCGATGCATACGAAGAATCCCAATCCGATGGCGTCGAAAAAGGAAACGGCACGCTGCCTTTTCTCCCATATTGGCTCGGCAAAAAACGATGCAACGGTGGCTGCTGCGGCCAGAGATACATAAGCAGGGTCGAGCAGGATGGGCGGTGGTGTGGCACCGATGAGCAGGCTGCGCAGGGTGCCGCCACCCATGCCGGTGACGAGTGCGAGCATGAACATCCCAAAGATATCCATCTGGTTTTTCCGCCCAGCAATGGCGCCTGATACGGCGAAGAAAAACACTCCGCTGAGGTCGAAGGCGTAAAGGAAAGGGTTCATGGTTGTAGTGCGATGTCTAGGACGAGAGGGACTTCTGGATCGAGAAGTTTCGACCATTTTCTGTCGTAACCGTGTACGGTTTTGGTGCTATTGCCATCGTGATCCACGAGTTCACGGCCTTCGTTCGCCCATGCGAAGATGCCTCCGTAGAGGTTGCGGACATTGGTGTAGCCAGCTGCTTTGAGTTTCTCGCCGATCTTTTCGCTACGGTAGCCGACGGAGCAATAGACGATGATGGGGGTATCTTTTTGGATCTCGGGGAGGTTCGCTATTTTGAATTTCTTGAAGCCGACCCAATAGGCTCCCGGAAGATGGCTTGTCTGGAATTCCTCGGGCTGACGTGCGTCGAGCAGGACTGCTTTTTTGTCGGCTTTGATCGTGGTGGCGAGATCTTTGGTTTGAATCAGCGGGATGCTGCGGGAGATGAGATCGTCCACTGCGTCGGTGAGCGGCGAGGCGGTTGCGCAGGACATCGCGAGGAGCGGCAGGAGGAAAAATTTCATTCGGTGAGAAGTTCGAAGGGGATTTCCGACAGGGTCGCACCGTTCACGAGCAATTCAACGCGATGAAGTCCCGGGTAGAGGGCTCGGATGGTGGTTTTCTTCAGTGGATGCTTTTTGGAAAGGGTTAGTGTTCCGGCGGCGGGGAGGGTGAGGGTTGTCCACTTGAAGACTTTGCGCGAATGGCTGCCGTTTTTCCTGAGGAAATGGATCGCGAAGTCGATGACGAGGTTCTGGTCGGTTTTGTTTCGGGAAATGAGTGTCAGGGACAATTCCAAGGGCTTGCCGATGGGGATGCGGGCACCGGAAATGGAGAAATCGGCTTCCGTTTTCTGCAGAGGGGCGTAACCGAGGAATCCGAGTGCGCCGGGGTGGCCGTTTTTGATCAATGTGCGGAGGGCGTGGCGGATGAGGTGATCCAGATCCTTGTTGCTCGCGGCTTGTTTCCATTCGGCGCACTTTTCTACAACAAGCTCCGGGTGATCCTTGGCGATGTCGTTGAGATTGTTCGCGACCGAGCGGCGGACATAGAGCTCGGGGTCGTGGCGGAGCGCATCTAGGATGGGCCAGAGCGGGGAGGGGTCTGCGACGAGATCATTGAGACGTTGTCCCCATGGGAGGCGGGGGCGGGAGCCTTCGGAGCACCAGCGGCGGACGTGTGGATTGGGATCGGCGGTGAGCTTGAGGAGATCGCGGTAAACTTTTTCCGGGTAGGCGGCGGCAAAGGGGCGAACGGCGAACTCCGATGTGAAACGCATGGTGATTTCACGCAGGGCGGCCATCGACTGCTGATAGTGCGGAAGGCCGTGCTCGCTGATGAAATGGGCGACCGGCCACTGGATCCAGCTGGAACTGAGGTCATCGCAGCCGTCCATGGGGGAGGGCAGGCTGCGCACGAGAATTTCGATGGCGGTGGTCTTATCTGCGGGCAACGTGGCGGCGAGCGCACCGGAAAATTGCCGGACACGCGGGGTCATTTCGAGCGAGGCGAGGTTATGCGTCGCTAGTTTCAGAAAGCGTTTCCTGTCGAATACGTTCCAGGCTGTGTAGACCTGTGCAGCCAGCTCATCCGCCGCCCGTTGATCGAACCTGTCCTTGAAGTCTTTCGTTTCCTCCGCCATTTCACCTATTCTTTTAAGTCGGTGAAGCCTACGAAACAAAGGGAATCAGGGAAGAAGACGATTTGCTTTTTTACTGAATGCAGTTGCTTCGTGGTCGTCCGGACATTTCCCTAGCGGCCATGCCGGATTACCAAGCCATTCTCGAAAAAATCCATAAAGAGGTGATCTCGCGGCGTCCAGATGGGCAGGTGGCGTCTTACATTCCGGGGTTGGCAAAAATTTCTCCGGAGAAATTCGGGATGTGTCTGCACTCGGCTGATGGTGAGAGCTTTTCCGTGGGGGATAGCGCGGAGGCGTTTTCCATACAGAGTATCACCAAGGTGCTGCTGATTAGCATGGTTCTATCCGCTGCAGGGCGGAAAATCTGGAGGCGGGTGGGTGTCGAGCCTTCCGGAGATCCATTCAATTCGCTGATACAGCTGGAACACGAGCGGGGCATTCCCAGAAATCCGTTCATCAACTCAGGTGCGCTCGTGGTCTGTGATTTTTTGATGAGTCTATGATGATCCTCTGTCGGAGTTCCTAGATTTCGTCCGTCTTGTTTCAGGCGTGCCTGATATCAATTTCGACCGCTTCGTTGCCAAGTCCGAGCGCGAGGTCGCTTACCGGAATCTTGCGATGCTCAACTTCATGAAAGATTTCGGCAACATTCACAACGACATCACTGAGCTCATCGAGTTCTACTGCGCGGCGTGCTCGATACGGATGAGCTGCGACGAGCTGGCACGGACGTTCGCGCTGTTTATGAATCACGGTCGGCTGGAAAACGGGGAGCAGGTGCTTTCCGTCCGCCGGGCGAAGCGGATCAATGCGCTGATGCTCACCTGTGGCTTCTACGATGAGTCCGGGGAGTTCGCCTTCCGTGTGGGTCTGCCGGGAAAGAGTGGCGTCGGCGGCGGGATCGCGGCTGTTAATCCGGGAAAATACTCCGTCGCTGTCTGGAGCCCTCCGCTCAACCCAAAGGGGAACTCCGCCGCAGGGTGTCTCGCCTTGGAGCTGCTGACGGATCTGACCGGAACTTCGATTTTCTGAAGATCTGACGAGGTTCTGCAGTTAAAAGCTATTAAGCCAACTGGATACTTTGACATTCTGTATAGTCTGTGTATGCTGCATGCATGGCTACGAAAACTATCTCCATCGATCTGGTTGCCTACGAGAAACTAACCGCTGCCCGCCGGGAGCCGCGCGACTCGTTTTCCCAGATCATCCGCCGTGCGACGTGGGAAGCGCCGCGAAAGACTTGCAGCTCGCTTCTTGATTCCCTGCCAGACCTTCCGCCCGCGGAGGAAGCTGTCATCCGTGACCTCCAGGCCGCGCAGTCAGAGGATCTTCCAACAGAGGACTCTTGGTTATGAGCAGTTTTCTCTTTGATACCTGCTTTCTCATCGACCTAGAACGCGAGATTCGCACCGGGTCGGGAAGGGCTCACGATTTTCTCCGCAAGGAACCCTTCGCTTGCCCCTGCCTGTCATGGACGGTGGTTGGCGAGTTTGCCGAGGGTTTCGGAGATATCAAGCATCCCGCCTGTGCCGCCATGCTGGAAAAGTTCGAGATCCTGCCACTGGACGAAGCAACGGCTCATCAATACGCAGCTACCAGCAGCGTATTGCGGAAGAAAAAGCAGCTCATCGGAGTGAACGAGCACTGGATCGCCGCAGCTGCATTGGCTCACTCCATGCCACTGGTGACGCGCAATAGCTCACACTTCGCGAAAATCCCCGGGCTGAAGGTAATTGCTTACTAGTGGATGTAGCGATTCATCATTTTCAACTGCATGCTGCGAATGGGCGGGCATGTAGTAGTTCGCGTTTTTCTCCTAATCTCACAGCGGTCATCGTAGAAATTTCACAAACCCAAATGGTCTCTGCGCCGGACACTGAAAATCCTTGCATTCCGCTGCATTCCCCGCTTTATTGCGCGCCCCTAGGACGGGTCGGCGATGAACGCTGACCCCATCCCTTACACAAAATGAGCGTAAAAGCAGAAAGACAAGAAATCGACCTCGCGTCGTACAAGCAGAACGAAAAAGACACCGGCAGCGCAACTTACCAAGTGGCGCTTCTCACTAAGCGGATCTTTGAACTCACCGAGCACCTACTCATCCACAAGAAGGACTTCGCATCCCGCCGCGGACTCCTGAAAATGGTTTCCCAACGCCGCAAGCTTCTTGATTACGTCAAGGGCAAGAGCGATGAGAACTACCAGAAGCTCATCACCGACCTTGGCCTCCGCCGCTAAGTCCGACCAATTTCGCAAATACAGCCACGGGAGTTTCTCCTGTGGCTGTCTTGCAAAAGGGGTGCGCGATTTTTTGACCGCTCCCTCGGGAAATTTCCCGGAAATCCAGATAGCTAGGGCGGCATAGGGCTGCCCGGCTTTGACGTTAAGTAAATAGAAGAACTAATAAGAAAATGAACATCCATTCCAAAACGATCGATGTCGGAACTAATCCGATCACGATCGAAACAGGCAAACTTGCCAAACTTGCAGACGGTGCAGTAACCGTTCGCAGCGGGGAAACTATCATCCTCGTTACCGCAGTATCTCAAACCAAAGTGCGCCCGGGTCAGACCTGGTTCCCACTTTCCGTAGAATATAAGGAGAAAGCCACCGCAGCTGGTGTCTTCCCTGGTGGCTACTTCAAACGCGAAGGCCGCCCTACCGAAAAGGAAATCCTCACCTGCCGCATGACGGACCGCCCACTGCGTCCGCTCTTCCCTAAGGGTTACCTCTACGAAACGCAAATCGTCGCCATCCTCCTCAGCGCGGACGGCGTCAACGATTCCGATATTCTCGCAATGAACGGCGCATCTGCCGCTCTCTGCATCTCTGACATCCCATTCGCTGGCCCAATCGGTGCCGTGCGCGTTGGTCGTGTCGATGGCAACTTCGTCATTAACCCTACCCACGACGAGCGTGCCGAGAGCGATCTCGACCTCATCTACGTCGGCAACAAACAAGATGTCATCATGATCGAAGGCCAAGCTCACGAGCTGCCTGAGGAAGAATTCATCAAAGCCCTGCATTTCGCCCAAGCGGCAGTAACCAAACTTGTAGAAGCTCAGGAGGAACTCGCTGCAAAATGCGGCAAGGCGAAGCGCGAATACGAACTCACGCTCGCCAAAGAGAACCTTCTCGAAATTGCTTACGAAATCGCGGGTGACCGCATTGAAGCCGCGATCTACGCAGCATCGAAAACCGAGCGTGCCAAGAAAGTCGGCGCACTCCGCGACGAAGTGGAAGCAGCCATCAAGGAGCGTGCTCCAGAGGCAACTGACTTCGACGTCGAGCAAGCCTTCGAATACCTCCAGAAAAAGGCATTCCGTATTTCTATCATGGAAAAAGGAGTCCGCGCAGACGGCCGCCAGATCGGCGATCTTCGTGAGCTCTACGGCGAAGTTGGCACTCTGCCACGCGTTCACGGCTCCGCTATTTTCTCCCGTGGTGAAACACAAGCACTCGGCATAGCCACACTCGCACCTGCTGATGAGAAGCAACACTTCGACAACTACGCAGGTGGTGTTGATGAGAAGCGTTTCATCCTTCACTACAACTTCCCTCCATTCTCCGTCGGCGAATGCGGACGTATGGGTGGCATCAACCGTCGCGAAATCGGCCACGGCTCCCTTGCCGAGCGTTCGATCGAGCCAGTGATCCCTTCCGAAGAGGTTTTCCCATACGCCATGCGTGTGTCCTCCGAAGTTATGGAATCCAACGGCTCCACCTCGATGGCCTCCGTTTGTGCAGGCACCATGGCTCTTCTCGATGCCGGTGTCCCGCTCATCCGCCCTGTCGGTGGTATTTCTGTCGGCCTCGTCACCGAGCAAAACGATGACGGCTCCCTTAAGTCCCACAAAATGCTTCTGGATATCATCGGCTCCGAGGATTTCTACGGTGATATGGACTTCAAACTCTGCGGCACTGACGAAGGTGTCACAGGTTATCAGCTCGACCTCAAGCTCCCGGGCCTTCCGCTCGCGATGCTCGAAGAAGCCATCCACATCGCCAAGGCAGGCCGTACGAAAGTCATCGCCAAGATGGCCGAGTCGATCACCGATCCGAAGGAACTCAGCGCCCACGCGCCACGCATCGTTTCCGTGAAGATCCCACAAGATCGCATCGGCGAACTCATTGGCCCAGGCGGCAAGAACATCAAAGCCATCCAGGCAGAGTCTGGTGCGGAGCTGAACATCGAAGACGATGGCACAGTCCACATCTACGCATCCAAGCAGGAAGGCCTCGAGCGTGCCAAGTCGATGATCGACCGCATGTTCCAAGAAATCGAAGTCGGCAACACCTACACAGGTCGCGTCGTTTCGGTCACCGCCTTCGGTGCGTTCATGGAAGTGCTTCCTGGCAAAGACGGCCTCGTCCACATCTCCGAGCTGGCCGAAGGCCGCGTTGAGAAAGTGGAAGACGTTGTCAAAAAAGGCGACATGCTTACCGCAAAATGCCTCGGCGTTGACGAAAAAGGCCGCGTGAAAATGTCACGCCGCGCCTGGCTCCGCGACCAGAAAGCTGAGGAAGCTGCTTCAGAAGCACCTGTCGAAGAGACCACCACGCCACTCGCGTAATCTTCGCAAGTTAGAATTCATCAAGCCGGTGTCCGCTAGGGCGCCGGCTTTTTTCGTGGGCGCGGCTCGCAGTCCCCGCCTTTTTGGATTGCCCGATGGCAAAGGTTTGCTAGCTTCTCATCGTTTTGCTGGGAAATGATATGAGTGCGCCTCTTGAATTGCCTGTGCTTGTGCTGAATCGCTATTGGCAGCCGATTCACACCTGCTCTGCAAGACGGGCGGTGCATCTCTTGTGCCTCGGCCATGCGCAGGTGGTGCAGGTGGAGGGTGAGGAGAAATTCACGACGCATGATCTGATGTCATGGATCGGCTACTCGAAAGGGAAACTTGGCGACGAGGTGATCCATAGCGTGAAGCTGGCGCTGAGTGTGCCGAAAATCATCGTGCTGGGGATCTACGACCGCTTGCCGCGCCTTGATGTGAAATTCACGCGGCGCAATGTGTTCTTGCGCGACAAGTTCACCTGCCAGTATTGCGAGAAGATTTTCCCTGAGATCAAACTGAACCTCGACCACGTGATCCCGCGCGACAAGGGCGGGAAAACGAGCTGGGATAACATCGTGGCCTCATGCGTGAAGTGCAATACACGCAAGTCGAACAAGCTTCCGAAAGAGGCGGGCATGCACCCGGCGAATGAGCCATACGCGCCTCGCTGGAGGCCGCTGTATGGGCTTCAGGAAAACGGTTTGGGTGATGAAAGCTGGGATCACTTCCTGCACCACGACAAGAAGGAGACGCTGAAGTCCGCGTAGATCAGTTCCGGCAGTTGCGGAGGAGGTTTTCGAGGAAACGTGTGATCTGGAGGAGGGCTTCTTTGTATTCCGAGTTTCCAAGGACATCGAGATCGCTGCGGCAATCTTCAAGGAGACCGAGGCCGGTATTCACGGCTTTTTCCAATGCTGCATCGTAAGCGCTAGCTCCGGCGATGGCCGGGAGATCGATCTCCTGTTGCTCAATGATGCGGCGGTTGATTTCTTCCCGCTGAGATTCGGAAGAGGCTTCGAGGAGGTTCAGGATGGGAAGAGTCAGCTTGCCCTTGGCGAGATCGGTGCCGAGCGTTTTACCGACGATTTCCTCGCTGCCGACGAGATCCAAGCAGTCATCATAGATCTGGTAGGCGGTGCCGAGCTTCATGCCGTAATCGGCGAGCTTTTCTTCGTCTTCTGCGGAGAGTCCCGAGACCGCAGCTGAGAGGCCGGTGGCGGCGGCGAAGAGTGCGCCGGTTTTCATCTCGATGACTTTGAAATAGTCTTCCTTGGAGAGCGTGAGGTCAAAGCGACGCTGGGTCTGAAGGATTTCTCCCTGGCAGACTTCTTTGGCAGCGTTGCCGACTTTGCGGCAGATCTCGATGGAGTTGAAATCTGTGGCAAGGGTGAGGGCGTGTGAGAAAATGGCATCGCCGAGCAGGACGGCGAGGGAGTTCCCCCACTTCGCGTTCGAGGTGGGCATGGAGCGGCGGGCGGTTGCTCCGTCGATGATATCGTCGTGGACGAGCGTGGCCATGTGGATGAGCTCGAGGATGACACCTATTTTCCGATGATCTTCGGTGACTGCTCCGGTGGCTCCGCCGACAAGGATGGCGAGGGCGGGGCGGATGCGTTTTCCCGAGGTATTGCAGATGTAGGCGATGTATGGCTCGACTGCGGAATCGAAATCACGCACCTGCGCCCGGATGGCGATCTCTACCTTTTCCAGATCTGGCCGGACGAGTTCGAAGGGAAATTGGTCGTTATTGGGCGATGTGGCGGTGAAGGTGGCCATGGCGTGTGGCACACTATCCACGGATGTGCGGGGCGGGCAACCTGCATTCTGTAGATCCTACAAAAAGAATCTTGAAAGAATGGGGGGTGAGTATGGAGTTTAGAGATATATGAAATTTCAAAAGAAGTGGATCGTCTGTGGGGCAATGCTTTGTGGGGCGGCAGTGTATGCCGAAGAGGGCAAGGATCTGATCCCTGGCACTCCATACAAGGTGCACGATCTGGAGCGTCCACAGCCAAGAATCATCGAGAGTGGCGGGGCGGTTAGCATCGCGCCGCCTTCGGATGCTGTGGTGCTTTTCGATGGTAGCAACTTAGATGCATGGACTTCGGGCGGGAAAGAGCCGCTTTGGGAGATCAAGGACGGGCTGCTTATCGCCAATAAGAAGAACTTGGATACAAAGGAGAAATTCGGAGCGATCCAGCTGCATTTTGAGTGGAAGCTCCCGAATGGGATCGAGGTTGACGGCCAGAAGGGCGGCAACAGCGGATGTTTCCTCATGGGGCTATACGAAGTGCAGATTTTGCAAAGCCACAACAACAAGACCTATCCCGATGGGCAGGCAGGTGCGCTATACGGGCAGCTTCCACCTCTGGTGAATGCGACTTCTCCTCAAGGCGAGTGGAATAGCTATGACATCACCTTCGTCCCTCCGGTCTATGAGGATGGCGCTGTAGTGACCCCCGCGAAGGTGACGGTGATCCACAACGGCGTGGTGCTTCAGAACGGTGAGAGCTACCTAGGCCCAACGATGCATAAGAAACTCGCGTCCTATCCAAAAAATCATCCGGAGACCGGGCCGATCAGCTTCCAGTTCCATGGTGATCCGATGGAATACCGCAATATCTGGGTGCGCCCGCTCGGTGAGCGCGACAAGGCGGAGTGAGTGGCCGCAATTCTTGCGTCAGCTATTTCGTTAGGTTGACTGTAGGTATAGGAAAGCTAGGATTCCGGGTCTGATGATTCGTTTCTTTCCCATTGTAGCCGTTTTTGCAGCGTCGTGTACTATACTGAGTGCACAGATATCCACGTCGCTCAGCATGAACAAGAAGGACTACGTGGCCGGTGAAGCCGTAATCGCGGAAGTAATCATCACGAACCACAGCGGAAAAGAGCTGAACCTTGCCTCTACGCGCCAGCTTCCGTGGTTGTCCTTTGTTGTTACGAAATCGAACGGAAATCCCGTCCCGACCCGTAAGCTCAACGCCTTCGGGGCGCTGAAAATCAAGGCCGGTGAGTCCATGGCGAAAAGGGTGGATCTTACCGAGTTTTTCATCCTCTACTCTCAAGGAAACTACGCCGTATCCGCAGTGATCCGGGATCCGAACGGGGCTACCGAGGGTGCGAAGACGAACCGTTTGCTCTTCAACCTCAACCCTGGAAGAACCTACTGGAGCCAAAGGGTCGGCGTTTCAAACGATCGCGGAAGCACCACTAGAGAGATCAAGTTGCTGACCTTCTCCAGCGGCCAAAAATCCCAGCTTTACGCTCAGGTGATTGATGGTGAAACGGGGGTTCCTATGCGCACATTCCTACTCGGAGATGCGCTGATGCTCAGAAAGCCTATGGTGACCGTCGATGGAAATCAGCGCATGCACGTGATGTTCTTGGCCACGCCGGCGATGTGGGTGCATTGCCAAGTCAGTGCCGATGGCAACTTAGTAGCACGGGATATCCATCAGCTTGCCGCCCAAGGTGACCCTGTATTGATGGCATACGGGGACGGTTCGGTAAAAGTTGTGAACAGCATCCCTTACGATCCCGAGGCTGCTGCGCGTGAAAGGGCGAAGATTCGTAAAGCTTCTGATCGCCCGGATATTCCCACGGAATGAATATATTTCGGGGAAATACCGTCCATTGGAGAGATTTTAACTTTACAAAATTTCAAAATTAATCAATAAATCTTAATAATCTTTGAAACCAAACAAATCATGAAGACGATTTCCGCCGCTTTATCCCTCGTGCTGGCCTTTACTGCGGTCGCCGGTGCCTATGACTTCCGCACGGTGATCATCGATCCCGGTCACGGTGGCCATGACAAAGGCGGTCAGTGGGGGCGTGTATATGAAAAGCATCTCGCGCTTGATACCTCAGTCCGTCTCGAAGCCCACTTAAAGAAGATGGGCTACAACACGGTTCTTACCCGTCGCAGTGACTACTTCGTATCGCTTCCGGGCAGGATGACCGTCGCTAGCAGCTACAAAAACGCGATCTTCATCAGCATTCATTACAACTACACTTGGAAGCAGGATGTCAGCGGTATCGAAACTTTCTATAACACCTCCACTAGCAAAAAACTCGCTGATGCCGTGCACTCGGGAATGATGAGCCGGGTGAAAGTCAACGACCGCAAGGTCAAATACGCTCGCTACTATGTGATCCGCAATTGCAGCGTTCCTTCCATCCTTGTCGAGGGTGGATTTGTGAGCAACTCCAACGAGCGCAGCAGGATGAAGACCGCATGGTTTCGCGATGCGATCGCACGCGGCATCGCCGATGGTGTGCAGCGCTTCCGCAGGGGCGGCTGATCGGTTACGAATTTTAGAATCTAAAAAAAGGCCGGGGCATTTCGCCACGGCCTTTTTTATTACAGAGCTGATGTAGGGCTCAGCCGTGGAGATCGGTGTAGGCGCTTTCTCCGTGGTCGCTCTGGTCGAGACCGCTTTCTTCGCTTTTCTCGTCCACTCGTAGGCCGACGGTGTATTTCGCGATTCCGAACGCGATGAGTGATGCCGCTCCGCTCCATCCAATAGTGATGAGCACGGAAACCGTTTGTCCCCAAACTTGGGAACCCATGGTGATCTCGTCGTTGTAGGCACCGGAGCCGCCCATGCTCTCAAAGCAGAACACGCCGGTCAGTATCGCGCCAACAATTCCGCCGATGCCATGCACGCCGAAGACGTCAAGTGAGTCGTCGTAGCCGAGCTTGTGTTTCATCTTGATGGCGAAAACGTAGCAGAGGAGTGCTGAGATCGCGCCGATGCAAAGTGCTCCTGGGACACCTGCGGTGCCTGAGGCGGGGGTGATCGCGACAAGGCCAGCAACGGCCCCCGTAGCTGCGCCGACCGCAGTGACTACGCCGGTGAGGACTTTTTCAATGATGATCCAGACAACCACTGCCGTGGCGCAGGCGACTTGGGTGACGAGCATGGCCATGCCTGCCGTGCCGTCTGCCGCAAGCTCGGAGCCGGCGTTGAAACCGAACCAGCCAACCCAGAGCAGCGATGCGCCGATGATAACGAGCGGAACGTTGTGCGGGGTGAGTGGAACTTTCTGGAAGCCTTTGCGCGGGCCCACCATGAGACAGCCGACAAGGCCGGCGACGGCGGCATTGATGTGGACGACAGTGCCGCCAGCAAAATCGAGGACATGGAAATTGTGGAAGAATCCTTCATCCGGATTCCAAGCCATGTGCCAGATAGGCAGGTAAGAAATAGTGAACCAGATGATGCTGAAGACCATCACTGCGGAGAATTTGATCCGCTCCGCAAAAGCACCGATGATAAGTGCCGGGGTGATGATGGCGAAAGTCATCTGGAACATCACGAAGATTGTCTCCGGGTAGCCGCCCGCGTCACTGTCTGGCGTTACTCCTTTCAGGAATAGTTTCTCAGCCCCGCCGATGAAAGGGTTGCTGTTGGTGGTGGCGAATGAGTAGCCATAAATTACCCACAGCAGGCTCATCACTCCCGCCATAGCAAGGCACTGAACGAGGATGGAGAGCGTGTTTTTCGAGCGGACGAGACCTCCGTAAAAGAGCGCCAAGCCGGGAAGTGTCATCAGTAGCACGAGAACCGTGGAGATGAACATGAAGCTCGTATTTCCGGAATCAAAGCCGGGGGTTTCCTCTTGGGAAAATAGAGGGAGCGAGGTGGCGGCAAGCACGGCGGCGGTCGCTGTGCAACGTTTCAGTAGCGATGTGGGGTTCATGGTTATTGGGCCTTCAGTATGAGTGTTGTTCATAAATAGGAGGCGGAAGCATTAATTGTGACCATGCCCATGTAAATACGTGATTGTCCTTGTTGGCTCTTTGTAGAGAGCATTGCATCACTCAATGAGACGCTTATCCGTTCCGGTTTCCTGCATGCTGGTGTATATTCCTATGTCCCTACTGGGAGCGGAAATTAAGCCCGATCGCGAAGATAAGCAGGAGGGCGAAATCCGTTTCCCCTCGGACGTTCTCGATCTCACTGCGTGGAAGCTGACACTTCCAATCCCCGATCCCGCGAACCCCAAAAAAGTATCCAGTCCATGGGAAATCGGATCGCCTAATCTGGCGATATTCTCCTTGGAACCATGGTTCTCCGTTGTGGAGGACGAGGACGGCACGGCAATCCGATTCAGAGCGGGGCACGGTGGGGTCACTACGTCTGGCTCGAAGAATCCGCGCAGCGAACTCAGGGAAATGAAGCCGGGCTATCCGAAAAAACATTCCCAATATCATGCTTCTTGGGCGACGGATGACGGGCAGATCCGTTCGCTCGTAATCAAACAAAAGGTGACTCATTTGACTTCCGTAAAACCACACGTCGTGACCGGACAGATCCATGATTCCGAGGATGATGTCACGGTCTTCCGTGTCGAAGGTCATGGCGGAGGCTCACCGGATGCAGAAATTTCCACCGCGAGCATCTGGATCACCGATGGAGATAAATCACACGGCTATCTGGTGGATGATGACTATAAACTAGGAACCGTTTTCACCGTCCGTTTCATCGTCTCTGGAGGCGTGATCAGTTACGAATACAACGGCAAGCGCCTGCCCTACTCGCAGAAAAAGTCAGCCAAAGGCTGCTATTTCAAATTGGGGAACTACACCCAATCCAACGATAAGACCGCGCCGACTGAAAAGGCCGGAGCCTACGCGGAAACTCTAGTTTACGAGTACAAGCTGGAGCACGGATTTGCTAAATAATGGAGGAAATAGCCGGGCGAGTAGTGCTTGGGTTGTGGAAAGAGTTTTTAACCACGGATTTCACGGATAAAGACCAAGGAATTGGAAAAGAGTCCTTCGCTCCGGTTAGAGCCCAATAGCTACCCAATTGTGAAATCCGCGAAATTCCTTCTCTTATCCGTGCAGATCCGTTCCATCCGTGGTTGAAATTCTTAATCTTAAGTTTCGGCGTATTTACTCTGCATCCGCAATCGCCTGGAGCTGTTCCCAGCGCTCGTAGTGGGCGGCGGTGGCGGCGCGGGCGGCTTCGAGTTTCTCCATTTCGGCGGGGATTTGCTCGTAGTTGCTGATTTGGAAATCGGGATCGTTCATGCGGTGCTCGATGGTGGTGACTTCGTCCTCAGCGGCGAAGATTTTGTCCTCGATGCCTTCTAGCTCGGCGCGTTCTTTCTGGGAGAGTTTGCGGTTTTTTTCCGTCGATTTTTGGGCGGTGGGCTTGAGGGCTTTGTAGGCCTTTGCCTGGTCTTTGATGGCGGCTTCGCGCTGCTGGCGTTTTTCCAGGTAGTAGGAATAATTTCCCGGGGTGACGTGGATGCCGTCTTCCTCGAAGGCGATGATCTGGTCGCAGATACGGTCGAGGAAATAGCGATCATGGGAGACGCAGAGAATGCTGCCTCCGAAGGCGGAGAGGGCTTCCTCAAGCATGCGGAGCGAGGGCAGATCGAGGTCGTTGGTCGGCTCATCGAGAACGATGAGGTTGCCGCCGGTTTTGAGGACTTTTGCAAGCATGAGGCGTGCGCGTTCGCCGCCGGAGAGGAGATCGACACGCTCGTTGATGCGCTCGTTGTTGAAGAGAAAACGGCGGAGATAGGCGCGGGCGCCAAGGGTTTCGTTGCCGAACTGGACTTTCTCGTTGCCGTCGGAAATCTCATCGAGAAGCGAGCCGGTGCCGTCGAGCTGCATGCGGGTTTGGTCGATGTAGTTGATCTTGACGCGCTTTCCAAGGACGGCGGTGCCTTCGGTGGGTTGGAGCTGGTCGAGGCAGAGTTTCAAGAGGGTGGTTTTGCCAACCCCGTTTTTCCCGACGATACCCGTGCAGGTACCGGGGCGGATGGAGAGATCGAGGTGGCGGAAGAGCCAGCGGGGGAGTTTTTCCGTGCCGACGTTCACGCCCGCTTGCTCCAGTTCGATGACGACGTTTCCGAGATCGGCGGCGGGTGGGAGGAGGAGATCCATCTCGCGCTCCTCGGGTGGGCCTTCCTGGCCTTCGATTTCGTAAAAGGCGTCGAGGCGGCTTTGTTGTTTTGTGCCGCGGGCTTTGACTCCGGCGCGCACCCATTCGAGCTCGGATTTGAGGAATTTCTGGCGTTTTGCTTCGGATTGCTCGGCGATTTGCTGGCGGATGGCTTTGCTTTCGAGGTAGGCGGTGTAGTTGCCGGGGTGGGAGTAGGCTTTTCCGCCATCGATCTCGATGATGCGGGTGGCGATGACGTCGAGAAAGTAGCGATCGTGTGTGACGAAAATGACGGCTCCTGCGAAGTTTTTCAGGACGTCCTCCAGCCAGCGGATCGATTCGGCGTCGAGGTGGTTGGTCGGCTCGTCGAGGAGGAGGAGATCCGGTTGGCAGGCGAGCGCCCGGCAGAGGGCGACGCGGCGTTTTTCTCCTCCGGAGAGTGGGCCGGTGGGGGAATCGAGTGGCGGGGTGCCGAGGGCGTTGGAGAGGGAGAGGATGCGGGCGTCGAGATTCCAACCATCTGTGTGGTCGAGGAGTTCGAGGAAGCCTTGGAGCTCGGTTTCGGTGCCGTCGCCATTTTCGTAGCGGTGTATCGCCTCGACGATGTCAGCGGCTCCAAGTGCTATGTTTTCGTGGACGGAGAGTTCGGGATCGAGTTCGAACTCTTGCGGGAGGTAGCCGGTGCGTATGCCTTTGCGGAGGGCTACATCTCCGGAATCAGCCTGGGACTCGTTGGTGAGGATTTTCAGGAGTGAGGTTTTGCCACAGCCGTTGCGCCCGACGAGTCCGACCTTTTCACCGGAGGCGACGGCAAGGGTGACGCCGTCCAGGAGGTTCTGGTAGGAGTAGGCGAGTCGGATTTCGTTCGCGGAAAGGAGAGTGGACACAATTGAAAGAGGTAAGATTCAAACCGCGAATGTTCGCGAATGGCAGCGAATGGAAGAGGAAACGGGAAGAATGTAAATGGCGAAGCGACTAGTCGGATTTATCAGCCATTTTCGTTGTGGAGCGTTTCGGCTTTTTGTGTATTCTTTGTCTTGTGGAAACCGTCGATTGCCAAGGCTTTCAGCTCAGCCGCTACGCTGCCGAACTGGTGGAGCGGGAGGGGATTGATGTGGGGTTGATTAAGCGTAATCTGGAAATGAGTCCGCTGGATAGAATTGTACAAAGCCAAGAGGCGGCAAATGCCATTAGTCAGGTCATGGAAGCTGGAAGGAAGTTCAGAAATGGACGCTAATTTTTTGAGAATCCTAGGGGCATTGGCCAATCAAGGAGTTGAGTTCGTCGTTGTGGGTGGAATTGCTGCTAACTTCCATGGGAGCGCTCTTGCAACATTCGATTGCGATGTGGCAATCGATTTAGATTCGGACAATCTGCAAAAAATGGCCAAAGCGTTAGCTATCCTGAGTCCTACTTTTCGAGGCAAGAATCCGCCTATCCTATTCGATGAAGACATGGCGCTAAAGGGAGGCTGGAAAAATATCTACCTGAATACGAGCGCGGGGATTCTTGACTGCCTTGGAGAAATCAAGGGGCTGGGCGGGTATGAAGTTTGCCGCGAGAATAGTGTTGAGGCGGAGCTGGGTGATTTCTCTGTCCGTTTTCTAAGCCGTGAAGCTCTCATTACGGCGAAGAAGGCAATGGGGCGCCCGAAAGATTTGCTTACGGTGGCTCACCTTGAGGTAGGAAGTGAATTTGACGAAAAATGACTCGCCGCCTGAAGGCAGCGCTCCGTTGCTCTTCCTTGAGGTTTAAAGTTTAGAACTTAAAGTTTCTGGAATGCGTCCATGCCGCCTTCCACGTTCACTACGTTTTCGTAGCCGAGGGAAGTGAGGTATTCGCAGGCCTTGGCGGAGCGCATGCCGGCTTTGCAGTGGATGATGATCTCGGTGTCCTTGGGGAGGTTTGGCGCGTAGGTGGGGATAGTCTGGAGGGGGACGAGCTTGGCTTGGGGGATGTGGATGATGTCCCATTCCTCCTGTTCGCGGACGTCGATGAGGAGGGCGTTGAGGTCGCCGGAGTCGAGGCGGGATTTGAGTTCGGCGGCGGTGATGGTTTGCATGGTGGGGTCGGTGATCTGGCAGCTTGGGTCGGCTGTGGTTTCGGGATTGTTTACGGAGGTGATGGTGGAGTTATCGCCGCAGAGGCGGCAAGCGGGATCGTGGGGGAGCTTGAGGGTGCGGAAGGAGGTGGCGAGGGCGTCGTAGATGAGAATTTTCCCGAGGGGTGGTTGGCCGGTGCCGAGGATGAGCTTGATGGCTTCCATGGCTTGGAGGGAGCCGATGATGCCGGGGAGGACGCCGAGGACTCCGGCTTCGTTGCAGGAGGGGACGGCGCCTGGGGGTGGAATTTCCGGGAGGAGGCAGCGGTAGCAGGGGCCGCCGATGTGGGGTGCGAAGACGGTCATCTGGCCGTCGAAACGGTGGATGGCTCCGTAGATGAGGGGTTTTTTGAGGAAAAAGGCGGTGTCGTTGGCGAGGAAGCGGGTGGGAAAGTTGTCGGAGCCGTCGAGGATGATGTCGTAGTTTTCCGCGATGCCGATGGCATTTTCCGGTGTGAAGCGGACGGGGTGGAGATCAAGGGTGATGTGTGGGTTGGTTTCGCGTAGGCGGGCGGCGGCGGATTCTAGTTTTGATTTTCCGACAGTGGCATCGCTGTGGAGGAGTTGGCGCTGGAGGTTTGAGAGATCGACGGTGTCGGGATCGATGAGGCCGAGTCGTCCGACACCTGCGGCGGCGAGGTAGAGGGCTGCGGGAGAGCCGAGACCGCCGGTGCCGATGAGCAGGACGGAGGCGTTTTTGAGGCGCAGTTGTCCGGCTTCGCCGATCTCGGGGATGATGAGGTGGCGGGCGTAGCGGGATTTTTCCTCCGGGGTGAGCACGTTGGTCGTTACACTCGAAACTCTAAATTTTAAACTCTAAATCCGAAAGTGAGAGGAAGAGTTGGGTTGCGTGATTGTTAGGGGAGGTTTAGGAAGAGGGATGGCTGAAGTAAAATCCACGTTCGAATTGAGGTATGGCGACGGTGCTCCGTTGTTTGAGTTGCCGGATTCTTGGAAGAAGATGCATTCATTTCGGGATGTGGCGGGAAAGAATGGGACGATTGTGATCTTCGCGTGCAATCATTGTCCCTTTGTCATTCATTTGGCTGAAGAAGTTGGAATGCTTGCGAAGCTGGCGGCTGAGCATGGGGTGAATACGGTGGCGATTAACTCGAATGACCTAGAGAAATATCCGCAGGACGGCCCGGAGCAGATGAAGGATTTTGCGAAGGAATATGGCTGGGATTTTCCCTACCTTCTAGATCGGACGCAGATGACGGCGAAAGCTTATGGTGCAGCATGCACACCGGATTTTTTCCTCTTTGATGCAGAAGCTAGGATCTCCTACGCGGGGCAGTTCGATGACAGTCGGCCGGGTCGCGGAACGGCAACGGGTGATGATCTTCGTGCGGCGATCGGGAAAATGCTTGAGGGCGAGGTGCCGCCAAAGGGCAAACCCAGCAGCGGCTGCAACATCAAGTGGAAGCCGGGGAACGAGCCGCGTTATTTCGGGTAAAGAATAACGTCTAACTGTAGTTCCCTATGTGCTGGAGTTGATTTGGCATGGCGGATTCAATCCGGCGCCACTTTTTAGTCTCTCCTGCCAAAAAGCATGGAGACGTAGTAGAGGAGCATCGCGATGGAGCCGAGAGCCGCGACAACATAGGTCATGGCCGCCCAGAAGAGGGCGTTTTTGGCTTTCTCGTGCTCCATGGATGAGGAGACGCCAGAGCCTTCTAGCCAGGCGAGTGCGCGCTTGCTGGCATCGAACTCGACGGGGAGGGTGACGATGGAGAACAGCGTGGTGATGGCGAAGAGGCCGACCCATGCGTAGAGGAAAACGGGGCTTTGGAAGAAAGTGGTGGCGAAGAACATCGCAATGAAAAGCATGCTCATGGTATTGCTTGCGAACTGCACGGCGGGCACCATTTTCGAGCGCATGGCGAGCCAAGCGTAGGACTTTGCGTGCTGGACGGCGTGGCCGCATTCGTGAGCGGCGACGGCGGCGGCGGCGATGCTGTTCATGCCATACACAGCCTCGCTGAGGTTCACAGTCTTTGTGGTGGGATCGTAGTGATCGGTGAGCTTGCCGGGTGTGCTGATGACGCGGACGTCGTTGATGCCATTTTCACGCAGCATGGTCTCGGCGATCTGTGCTCCGGTGAAACGGATGGGGATCTGCGAGTATTCGTTGAAACGGCGTTTCAGGGTGCTGCTCACCAGCCAGCTCACAAGAGCGGTCGCGCCCATGATGATGAGGATGGTAGGGGAAAATCCGTAGATCAGGGCGATCTGTGGAAGTTGGAGAAGTTCTGTTGTCATGATGTTGGATAATAAGCGGTGTTTTCCGGCTCGCAATGAATAGCGATTAAATTACGACAATTTTTTCACATTATTTCAGAAATCGGTCGAAATCGACTCAATGAGGCGGAAGCGCTGGTGGAAACGCCCGCCATTGTGAGTGCAGCAGCAGGTGTGGCAGGCGGAAGGCCGCTTGATCGGGCGGACGCGGCGGAAGACGGTCATGCAGGCGGGGCAGGTGTAGGAGTATTTCCGCACCATTCTTCGGGGCTTGAGTGGCAAGGTGTGGCGGACGCTTTCACCGGGGATGCCTAGATCAGCGCAGGCAGTTTGCCATTCCAAGCCATGGGGCGCGATCTTGCGGCGGCCGCTGCGCGCGTAGGCGATGAGGTGGGCGAGCTCGTGCTTGAGCGTGCGTAGGGATTCGTCTTCGGGAAATTCCTTGAGCCGTGGGTTCATCTCGATCCGGCAGCCAGGCCAGAAAGCGCGTCCTACGGTGGTGCGCATGCGGGTGTTCCAGACGACATTGACTTTTTCTGCGAGCTTAGGTAGGCCGAGGGTTTCAGTGGCTTGGCGGCACCACGCGGTCATTTCCTCATCGCATGGGTGCTTGGAGGCAGGCCTGGACACGGGTTTTTTCGCCGCCCAAGGCAGGCGGAGCTGGAGTTGTGAAAAGGGGCGCGCCATCGGTGAGTGAAGCTATCCGGTAAGCTGGCATTGGCAAGCTGATGGGAGATCTTCCGAAGCATTGCAAAGCTCGTGGGCATCGCTAGGCTTTGCGCAGAATGAAGTTGTTTCAGGCCATAGGGTTTATCGGATTTATGTGTGTGGCGCCAGTTTTCGGGCAATCCGCGGACAATGGCGATGTGCCAACCTCGCAACCGTTGCGCACGCTCGACATCCCGGATGACGGGGTGCGTGTTGCGGTGCTTGGTTACCACGATTTCTCCGCAAGCGAACGCGAGACGGCGATGCGCATTCGCAGCTCGAAATTCCGTGAACAGATGGAGGCGATCAAAAAGTCCGGCATCCCAGTGATCTCAATGACGGATTTCATCGCGTGGAAGGATGACGGAAAAAGCATTCCGGAAAAGGCCATTGTGATCACTTTGGACGATGGTTGGAAATCGGTCTATACCGATGCGTATCCGGTGCTCAAAGAGTTCGGATTTCCCTTCACGCTTTATCTCTACAAGGACTACGTGGACGGCGGCGGCAAGGCGCTGACCTCGGAGATGATCCGGGAAATGATCGCCAACGGGGCGACGATCGGCAGCCACTCGGTGAGCCATCCGTTTCCCCAAGCAGTGAAAAGTTCCAAGAAAAAGGGAGAGGAAGCTTACGATAAATTCCTCAATGTGGAGATGGGTGAATCGAAGGATTTCCTCGAAGAGAAATTCAAGGTGCCGGTGACGACGTATGCCTATCCCGGCGGATACTTCACCGAAGAAATGCTGCTCAAGGCGGAGGAGGTGGGCTACGGGCATCTCTTCACCGTGCAGCCGGGCAAAGTGAAACGCTCGATGCCGAACAACATCCTGCCGCGCTACGTGATCCTTGGGAATTACGACAAGATCTTCGACTATGCGATGAGCTTTCGTGATTCGCAAACGGCTCCCACAGAAGGCTCTATCGATGGCTTGGTGAAGGAGCTTCCGCATCCCGTAGAGCCGCAGCCAGGCGCGATCATCAATACGCGCCTTCCTCAAATTTCCGTGGATCTGACCGGAGTGGAAGATATCGATCCAGAGAGTCTGGTTATGCAAGTGGCGGGCTTTGGAGAGGTGCCGGCGAACTACGCGACCGAGGGGAAACTCCTTTCTTGGCGCGTGAACCGCCCACTGCGCCAGCCAGTGTGCCGGGTGAAAGTTTCTTGGAAAACGAGGAGCGGAGAATCAACGGACTCGCCGATGGAGTGGGGATTCCAGATTGATCGGGGCGCGGCTTATCTACCAGATGAGTGAATGTAAGATTCAACCGCGAATGCACCCAAGGGCATACAAACGCCAATGGCCGCGAGTAAGAAAATTTTTTCACCGCCAAGACGCCAAGGTCGCCAAGCCGATCCTACAAAAAATGCGAAGTGAAAAGTGACGATCAAAAATCCCCAAAAGTAAAAAATCCCGTTCATCCCTAACCCAAGCCTTCATTCGAAGCGAGAAACACAAGCTCAGTCTTCCTTTGCGATCTTAGCGTCTTGGCGGTTCAATTTCTCTTCCTTGAAGTTTATAGTTTAAAATTTAGAGTTTCCCCATGTTTTCAGCTCTCAGCGACAGCCTCGACAAAACCTTCCGGAACATCCGGGGGGTTGGCAAAATTTCCGAAACAAACATCACGGACGCGCTCCGCGAGATTCGCATCGCCTTGCTTGAGGCGGATGTGGAGTTCGGCGTGGCGAAGGAATTGATCGCTCGCGTGAAGGAGGCTTCGATGGGCGAGGATGTCCTGAAGTCGATCAAGCCTGGTGAGCAGATCGTGAAGCTCTTCCAAGATGAGCTGACGCGTGTGCTCGGTGGTGAAAATGTCCCGCTGGATCTGAATCCTCCAGCTCGCATTCTTATGGTCGGCCTGAACGGTGCCGGTAAAACAACGACTTCCGCGAAGCTCGCCCGCCGCCTGAAGAAAGACGGGCGTAGGCCGTTGCTCGTTGCATGCGATCTTTATCGTCCCGCCGCCATCGACCAGTTGGTGACGCTGGCAGGTCAAGTGGATGTACCCGTTTTCGCTCCGGAAAAAGGTGAGAAGGATCTCCTCAAGGTGGCAAGAGAAGCCATCGCCCACGGCGAAAGCATCGGCGCGACGGTTCTGATTTTCGATACTGCGGGTCGTCAGGAGATCGATGAAAAACTCATCGAGGAACTCAAGGAGCTGAACGCTTTTCTTAAACCGAAGGAAACCCTCCTCGTGGCGGATGCTGCGACGGGTCAGCAGGCGGTTTCCGTGGCGACGCATTTCGACGAAGCCGTCGGCATCACTGGCATCGTGCTCACCAAACTCGACGGCGATGCACGCGGTGGTGCTGCGCTCTCGATGCGCGAGGTGACCGGCAAGCCCATCAAATACGCGGGTGAGGGCGAAAAACTCGACCAGCTCACCGAGTTCCATCCATCGCGCATGGCCGACCGCATCCTCGGGATGGGTGACATCGTCGGCATGGTGGAGTCCGTGGCGGACAAGGTGAACGAGGAGGATGCGATGCGCTCGATGAAGCGCATGCAGGAGGGCAAATTCGATTTCAATGACTTCCTCGACCAGATGAAGATGATCCAAAATCTGGGGCCGCTCGAAGGCCTACTGGGAATGATGCCTGGCTTCAATAAGATCAAGAAACAGCTCCCCGCAGGTGCGCTCGACAGCAGTAAGCTCAAGCGCACGGAAGCGATCGTGCTTTCCATGACCCCCTACGAGCGTTCGCGCCCGGAGATCATCAAGGCCTCGCGCCGCCAGCGCATTGCGGCGGGTTCCGGTAGCTCGATGATGCAGGTGAACCAGCTCATCAAGCAGTTCGGCGAGATGCGCAAGATGATGCGCTCGCCCGGCAAGATGAAGAACATGATGAAAGCCATGGGAGGAGCCGGTGGCATGGGTGATATGATGAAAGGCCTCGGTGGTATGGGCGGCGGAGGAAAAGGCGGGAAGTTTCCGTTCTGATCCACCCTCACGCAGATGCCGCTGATTCCCGAATCGACCTACCGCCCGCCGTCTTGGCTGCGCGGTGGTCATTGGCAGACGGTGCATCCCGTGCTTTTCCGCAGGGTTGAAAAGGTCACCACACGGCGCGAGCGGCTGGAACTGGATGACGGGGATTTCCTTGATCTCGATTGGTCGGGAAACTCAGCGGATAAGCTCGCGGTCATTTCGCACGGGCTCGAGGGCTCATCGCAAGCGACCTACGTGCAGGGCATGGCAAAGGCATTTATCAAGCGCGGCTGGGACGTGCTTGCTTGGAACATGCGGGGGTGCAGCGGAGAGCTGAACCGACTGCCTTCCTTTTACCACAGCGGGAAAACCGAAGATCTCGATCTGGTGATCCGCCACGCGCAGAAAGTCCATCCTGCCAATAGCATCGATCTCATCGGTTTCAGCCTCGGGGGGAATCTGACGCTGAAATACGTCGGTGAGCGGGGGAAAGACATCGATCCAATGATCCGGCGGGCCGTGGCTTTTTCCGTGCCCTGTGAGCTTTCCTGCTGCTCCCGCACCTTGGAGGAAAAGGCCAACCGCCTCTACATGGAGCGTTTCCTCAAGACTCTGCGGCGCAAAGTCGTGGAAAAAGAACGGGTCTTTCCCGGAGAACTGGATGTGGGGAGAGTCGAGGGGATCCGCACCTTCGCCGGATTCGACGGCAGGTTCACCGCCCCTCTGCACGGCTTCCGGGATGCCGAAGACTACTGGAATCGCAGTAGTTGCAGGCGTGTTCTGGCGAATATCGCTATACCTTCTCTTTTGGTAAACGCAGCAAACGATCCCATCCTAGGTGCAGACTGCTACCCGGAGGAAGAAGCCCGTTCGAGTAGTAAATTCCATTTTGAAATCCCCAAGAACGGTGGCCACTGCGGCTTCGGAGCGGGCGGGGAGTATTGGTCAGAAAGCCGTGCAGTGCAATTTCTTGGAAGCGCTCAACTGGGCTGATGATGGATCAATTGTATTGACCCGAAGGCGTATTCTAATGATTTTTCGGCCTAAGATATTAAAGAAATTATGGGATACAGTCTTTATCTGAAAGGAAGTGGATTTGATCGTTCGGCATGGCTCGACGAGATCGAATCGAAATTTGTGGAAAACGAAAGTGGCGGGAGCCTGCGTATTTCAGGAATGGGATATCAGCTTGCTGAGCTACACGAGGGATTTGATAGGGAGGATGAGCTTTGGCTTCACCCGAAAGGGGGTATACGTGGTATTACCGTGCGGAATGAAGGCGGAGAAACTAGCCTGAGTCTCCCTACCGGTTGTTCCGATATGGATTATGCTTTTGCTTGGGAGTTAATGCGGATGGGTGTTGCGCATGGAGCTGTCGCAACCGACGAGGAGGAGAGGGATTTGGATCTGACGGACGCACAGATCCATGAAGTCACTCAGATCCATCAGGATTTTGAATGGTCCGCTTTGATCGCTTCAGTGAACAAGAATGAAGGAATCACTCTTCCGGTGGGTGGTATGATCCACTTGCAGATCACACCCGAAGACGCTGTGGAAGGAGCGGTCGCCCTGAAGGGAAAACTTTCGGCAAGGATGGCAAATTATGAAGATGCCTTCGTTGCGAGTTTGATGATGACTTCCAAGGACGGGAAGGAATACATAGTTTCCAATTACGCGCAGATTCCGTCGTTGATCTCTGCTCAAGCCACATTGATTTCGACACAGGGGCAGAACGGTGCGGTGGTTGATGAGCCAATACCTGCATCACACTTTTTTGCATGTTTGGGCGAAAGGGTGGAAGATCTCGGTGTGCTTAAATATGTTCCGGCCATCGACTTTTCGTTGGAGACCGAACTCGTCGATTCATTGAAAGCAATGCCGGAAGAGGAAGCGGGATTGACCGGGGAGGATTGGGCTACTTTGGCCAAAGCGCCCTGCCTCGTCTTTATTCTTGTGGCTGCTGCAGACGGGAAAGTGGACGCCAAGGAAATCAAGGCTTTCGGCAGTATTCTGGAAAACCATGAATCGCTTCCTTCATCTATTCTCTCGAAGATCCTCGGAATCGCGCAACAGAACTTTGAGTCCTTTATTCAGGAAATCGTTGCTGATGGTCGCTCTCCACAGGATCAGCTTTTGGGTCTCGCGGATCTTTTGAAATCCGGAAAAATTCCTAAGGAGGATGCTGTAGTGGTCGCCAAGGGCTTGTTGCTACTGGGCAAGGCTATTGCATCGGCATCGGGAGGATTCCTAGGTTTTGGTTCCAAGATAAGCAAAGAGGAGAAGCAAGCTCTTGCAGTGCTGGAACTAATTCTCGTGGTCGGTCTGCTTGGATGATTTTTCCGGGAATCGACCGATTACGGTTAGTGCTAATGGCTTGCACATCATACTAGGAGCACCTATCAAATCCTTCCCGCGAAGCTCCCGTAGTTCAACGGATAGAACAAGGGTTTCCTAAACCTTAGATACAGGTTCGATTCCTGTCGGGAGCATTTCATGGAGTGGGCGGTTCGAATTTTTTTCGCAGAGGGGTGAATAAATTTTCAGTTAGCGAGGTCATAGCCTGCGTAACCAAAAATTACCAAAACTATGAAAAAACTATTCACTGCAATTGCCATCACCGCCTTCGCTTTCGTGGGCACTAGCGTTAACGCCGATGCCCGCCCTGGAGACGGACGCGGATACAGCCAGCCCGCAAGCACGATCTATGTGAGTGGCTACCGCTACGGTCGTCCGGTCTATACTCAGAAATATTTCATCGGCTATGACCACTGCGGAAATCCACGTTGGGGATACCGCACAGTGTCTGCTCCGAGTCATCAGAGCCGGGGTAGCAGCTGCGGTAGTAATTATGACAACCGTGGCTATCAGAGCCGCGGCTATGATAATCACCGTAGCTCTGGAGCGAGTGTGCAATTCCGCTTTGGCCGCTAAATGATCTGACGTGTATCTTGTGTCTGGTCGGGCTCCTTGGGATGCAAATCCTGGGGAGCCCTTTCCGTTTACATTGGCCTGCCGTAAGTATCGCAGCGATTGTGCCAGCCGGGAAGCCATTTGCCTTCGTTGCGGGCAGCGGGAGCGTTTGCGATACGGCGGGAGAGCACGCGTTTGGCGGAGGCGGCGAATTCCGTGGCGGCCGCTGCGCCGGAATGGACGTTGTTCATCCCGCCGAGGACTTGGAGGAGCCCCCAGCCTTGGCCGTTGTATTTTTCGGAAGCGCTGGTTCCTTCGCCTTTGAAATTCACGTAGTCGATAAGGGCGTAGGTGCCCTGTGTGGTGGTGGAGACTTTCTGGTAGTTCGATTGGATCTTTGCGCGCTCGGAGGCAGGGGCTGCGGCGAGCATTTTCGGCAGTGCAGCGCGAGACCGGGCGATGATGAAATCTGTCTGGATTGTGACGTTTGCCGCGAGCCAGGTGCGTAGGGATTTCATTTCAGCCGAACTGAACTGCGACTGGAATTCCGCACGGCTGTTCCACGGGCTGTGGCGCTGCATGGCAATGGCGGGTGGATTCGCGCCGTTATTTTTCGCGAATTTCGCGAACGAAGGCCAAGATTCCTCGAAGCGGCCGTTGAAGCCGACGGGATACCAGATGAAGTGGCCTATGCCGAGAGAGGGGAATTCTTCGCCAGCATTCCATGCGGTGAGTCCATCAATGCTGCCGCCGGATTCGTTTTGCCAGATCTTACGGCCGATGGTGGCTTTCTGCGATGCGGAGAGGTTTGAGGCCGGGACATTTCCTGCGGGCGGGTTGCCGGGTGCGCAGGCGGAGAGAAGGACGGCGAAGCCGAGGGCCAGGTGGGATACGTTCATACTCCGGAGGCTAGCCGTTTCTCCAAGGACTTCAAGGAAACGGGAGCCTCATTTCGTGAAGCGCCGTTCGATATCGTCGAGGACGGATCTGGTATGGAGCATTAGAGGGTGAAGGGCGACGGTGTAGGAGTAGTTTTCTGCGCGCTCCCATACGGAAGAGTTGGTGGGAAGGATGATGAGATCCATGGGGGTGCGGTAGGACACGATGGGCATGTCACCGAGGGTGTCTTCCGTTTCCTCAAGATCTTGGAGGAAAGGGCTGCCGGGGCGCATCTGTTGTGCGCCTTTGCTGGGATAAGTGTAGGCGACTTTGGTGCCGTGGTGAGGGCTGGAGATGGTGACAAATGCATCGCAGCGGTCTGCTCCACCTAGTTTCTGTAAATAGTAGCGAGAGACAAGGCCACCCATGCTGAAGGCGACGAGGGCAATGTGATCTGTCTCGCCGAATTCCTTATCGATGTCCTGCTTGAGGTTTTCGGCGAGTTTGTCGAGGCCTCCTCTTCCATCGGCTGGAGTTAGCTTTGGGACGTAGCACTTAATGCCGTGGTTTTCGAGACGGGACTTTAGGGAGTTGAACGCTTTTCCATCCTCGAAAATCCCGTGAACCATGACGACACGTTGGTAGCGCGGGGTCGCGGGCTGGGGGTGGCAGGATACTGCAGACGCGAAGATGCCGGTGAAGAGATGAAAAAAGCGTGCGGTGATCATGGAAACTTTAAGTTTTAAACTTTAAACTCCAACTTTACGAATGGCCTCTTCCTTGAGGTTTAAAGTTTAGAGTTTAAAGTTTTCAGCCCGGGGGCCAATCTAGCTGGCGCCCTCCGAGGACGTGGATGTGGAGGTGCGGGACGGTTTCGCCGCCGTGGGTGCCGTGGTTGATGACGGTGCGGAAGCCGGTTTCGGAGAGTCCGAGTTTTTTGGCGACCTGTCCGGCGGTGAGGAGGAGGTGGCCGAGGAGGGATTGGTCTTCGGGGGTGGCCTCGCCGAGGCGCGGGATGGCTTTCCGCGGTATGACGAGGAAGTGGGTGGGTGCCTGCGGCGAAATGTCCGCGAAGGCGCAACACAGCTCGTCCTTGTGGAGGATTTCCGCAGGGATCTCTCCGTCGTAGATTTTCTCAAAGAGTGTTTTCACTACAAAGGAATGTGACGGGGCAGCGCAGAACCGCAAATGCGAAAACGCGTGGCTTGAGGGTTCAGCTCAAAGGATTTCCGCAATCTGAACCGCATTGAGGGCGGCGCCCTTGCGCACCTGATCGCCGACGACCCAGAGATCTAGGGCGTTGTCGAATACGAGGTTTTTGCGGACGCGTCCGACGAGGCAGTCGTCCTTCCCAGTGGTGTCGAGAGGCACGGGGAAGACCTTGTTCGCCGGATCATCGACGATCTGCACACCGGGCTTGGAGGCGTAGGTGGCGCGGGCGGTTTCCACATCGACGGGTCTTTCGAACTGCGCGGTGATTGAAACTGAATGCGACCGGAAGACCGGCACGCGAACGCAGGTGCAGGAAACCCTGAGATCGGGAAGGTTCATGATTTTCCGACCTTCATGGAGCATCTTGAGCTCTTCCTTGGTGTAGCCGTTGTCAGTGAAAGCATCGACCTGCGGGATCACGTTGAACGCGATCTGGCGGGGATAGACTTTTAGCGAAACCGGCTGGCCGTTGGCGAGCGCTTGCATTTGCTCCTCGAGCTCGATGATGCCCTGTGCGCCAGATCCTGAAACCGCTTGATAAGTGGAGGCGATGACGGATTTGAGGCCAAATTTTTCATGCAGGGGCGCGAGCGCCATCAGGGAGATGATCGTGGTGCAATTCGGATTTGCGATGATGCCCTTCGGGTGGTTTTTCGCGGCTTCGGGGTTGATTTCCGGGACAACGAGAGGCACGCCCTCGTCCATGCGGAAAGCGGAAGAGTTGTCGATCACCACCGCACCGGCGGCGGCTGCGCTAGGGGCGAATTCGAGGGAAATCCCGCCGCCTGCACTGAAGAGTGCGATGTCGATGCCCTCGAAGCAATCATGGGTCAGCTCTTTTACGACGATGTCCTCGCCGCGGAATTTCATAGTCTTCCCGGCGGAGCGTGCGGAGGCGAGCAGGGTGAGCTTTGATAAGGGAAAGTTCCGCTGTTCCAGGCAAAGGAGCATTTCCACGCCGACGGCACCCGTCGCCCCGACTATCGCTACATGAGGTGATTTCATTTTCAGAGAACCCGGCGACAAGCCGGGCGCGGAAAATAGTCGGTTCCTTCTTTCATGCAATCCTTAAGCCACCGGCAATTTGCTTTGGATTTCTTGACATTTTACTAATCAATAGCCTTAAATAGCCATTAGATTATGGCTAGGAAGAAGTTCACCGCTGAAAAAATCGCCCGCATGGAGGGTGCGACGCGTTTCATCAAAGGCATGAACCGTCTCCTTTACGTGTCCATGGCCGTTGCCTTCGGGCTACTCATCACGGCGACCGCCATTCCGCAGAAGCGGAAACTCGAAGAGCTACAAGTGAAGCTGCGCATGACGCAGGAGCGCGAGCAGGAGACGATTGACGAAAAGGAACACAATGAAATTAAGCTCCAGGCACTGCGAGAGGACACTGCCTATCTCGAAGTTCAGGCGCGCGACAGACTAAATTATTACCGCGAAGGCGAGCGCGTCCTCCGTTTCGATCCAAACCGCTAATCCGTCTTCCCCATTGACCGCCGTTCGGCTCCAAGATTAGATATTCCCATGCCACGCTTGCTCAAGGCCGCTCTCGTTTCACTTTTCCTTCTCACCCAAGCTTCGCTTGCGGAGCACGTCATTGTCTGTGGCGGCCCGGCGTTGAGAAAATGGGAAAACTACCGCACTTCAGAAGACCAGCATGATCGTTGGTGGGCGAATTTCGTGCGAGCTTCCACTCTACGCATGGCTGAAATCCGCTTGGCCTACGGGAAGGATGCGCCGCTCGTTTGGCTGGTTTACAAGCCGGGTTATGAGACGCGCGGCCGCGAGGACGGAAAGCCCTACACCACATGGATCGCCGAGCAGGCCTCGAAGCGTGGCGCGACACTCATCTGGTTCTCATCCACCGATGGATACATCTCGGCACACAACTCTCGCCCACGCGGCTCGGTTGTGACTTATGACTACTTCGGCCACTCGAACAAACACGCGTTCATGTTCGATTACGGCAACGAGATCATGGCCGTCTCCACAGCTACTTTACATGAGTCTCATCTTTCTAGGCTGAGCTCCTCAATTTTCGCCAAGAACGCCTACTGCAAATCCTGGGGCTGCCACACTGGCTCCTCCATGTCCGGAGTTTGGAAAAGCAAGCTCGGCCTCCCGCTAGAAGGCGCTAACGGCAAGACCGTCTACACCATGGTTGGTCGTGGCGAGATGCCAAAGGGCTACGGCGGCTGGACGCGATAAAACAAACGCTGAAATACTGAAAACTGAAACGCTGAAATTGATTCTTCGGTATTTCACGAAAATTTCAGCGTTTCAGTTTTCAGCATTTCATATTTACCTACTATCTTATGACCCTTTCAGAACTCCAATCACTCCACGACCTGCCGTTTTTCGAACTCATCCAGAAGTCACGGCAGGTGCATGAGGAAAACTGGGATCAGCCCGAAGTGCAGCTCTGCACTCTTCTTTCCATCAAGACCGGCGGCTGCTCCGAGGATTGCTCCTACTGTGCTCAATCCGCCCGCTACAAATCCGGTGTCGAGTCCGAGCGCCTGATGGCAAAATGTGATGTCATGGAGCGCGCAAAAGTCGCTGCGGAAACCGGCTCCACGCGTTTCTGTATGGGTGCTGCCTGGCGCGGTGTTCGCGGTGGCACCGAGCGCTTTGAGCAAGTGATCGATATCATCCAAGATGTTTCCAAGCTCGGCATGGAGGTCTGCGTGACCCTCGGTGAACTCGGCCCCGAAGAAGCCAAGCGCCTCAAGGCAGCGGGCGTCACTGCTTACAATCACAACCTCGATACTTCCCCGGAGCACTATCCGAACATCGTCACCTCACACACTTACGAGGATCGATTGCGCACCATTCAAAACGTGCAGGACGCAGGCATGTCCGTTTGCTGTGGCGGTATCCTCGGCCTCGGAGAAACGATCACCGACCGCCTCCGCCTGCTGGAAGTCATCTCGAATTTTGACCCACAGCCAGAGTCGGTGCCGATCAACTCGCTCATGCCTATGCCAGGCACACCGCTCGCGGAAAACCCGCAGGTGGATACCTTCGACATTGTTCGCATGATCGCGGTCACACGCATCGCGATCCCGAAGGCAAAAGTCCGTCTCTCCGCAGGCCGCACCCGCCTCTCCGATGAGGCGCAGGCGCTCTGTTTCTTCGCTGGTGCGAATTCCATTTTCTACGGTGATAAGCTCCTCACGGCGAAAAACCCATCGGTGGAAAAGGATCAGGTCTTGCTGGCTAAACTCGGTCTTTCGCCACTTGCTCCAGTCCTTCCGGAGTCGATCTGTGAGCCTGCCACCGTATAAGAACTGATTTCAATTCCAAGACGGGTCGCCTTCCGTCTAGGCTCCGCACGTGCCCGCTATTGTGCCAAAACCTGTAATAACCACTGACGGAAAGTTTTTCCTTTCAGGTGGGGAGAGGCATTGGCTGCGCGCCGTCACCTACGGGCCATTCCCGGTAGGAAAATCTCCTGTTGCGGCCATCGAATTCGCGAGGATGCGCCGCGCCGGATTCACCAGTGTCCGCCTATTCAAACTGCCGGATCGGAAAATCCTCGACGCTGCTGAAAGCGCCGGGCTGATTGTTTTTGCCGGGCTTGATTGGAGATATAACGAGGATTTCCTCTCCAACCCCTCCTTAGTTTCCTCCGCGCACATCCGCCTCGCCGCATTTCTCCGTGAATATGCCTCCCACCCAGCACTCGGCGGGGTGTATGTGGGAAATGAAATCCCCTCGGATCTCGTCAGGTGGATGGGGCCGGTGGCCGTGAGGCGGACGCTGGAGGAAATGATCGCGCTTGGCCGCAGCCTCGCTCCGCATCTGCTCTTCGCCTACGCGAACTACCCATCGACCGAGTTCCTAGAGCCGGCGAATGCGGATTTTTCTGCTTTCAATGTCTATCTTGAAGAGCAGCAGCCGTTCACGGATTACTTGCGCCGCCTGCAGAACATTGCAGGAGACAGGCCGCTAGTTATTTCCGAGTTCGGTATGGATTCTCAGCGCAATTCCCCGTTGAAACAGGCGGAGACTTTAGGCTGGGCGATGGAAACTGCGCACCGAGAGGAAACTGCGGGCTTCACCGTCTTCTCATGGAGCGATCTCTGGCAAACTGGTGGCCGCGAAGTGACTGATTGGGATTTCGGTATCACGGATCGGAGTGGTGCAGAGAAGCCTGCGTTCGCTGCCCTATCGCGATTCAAAGCGCCCGCACCCTCAGCCCCAGTACGGCGTTATTCCGTCATTGTCTGCACTCGCAATGGCGCGACGAATATTGCCGGTTGTCTCCGTGCTATCGCCTCCATGGATTTTCCGCCGCACGAGACCTTCGTCGTCAGCGACGGCTCCACGGATGATACCGAGGATATCGTTTCTGGGGAATTTCCCAATGTGCGGCTCATTTCCATCCCGTCTTCCGGGCTCAGCGCCGCCCGCAATATTGGAGCCGCCGCTGCCACAGGAGATATCTTTGTTTTCACAGACGACGATTGCGAGCCAGACCGCGAGTGGCTTTCCCGGCTCGATCGTGCGTTCAATCATCCGGAAACGGCAGCCGCAGGCGGCCCCAATTTACCGCCCTCAGCCCGCACGCTGGAGGAGGCGGTAATTCGCTCCGCTCCCGGTGCGCCGAGCCATGTCCTTCTCGATGACACCGAGGCCGAGCACCTCCCTGGCTGTAATATAGCCGTGCGCCGAGATGCGTTCGAAAAGATCGGCGGCTTCGATCCCGATTTCCGCACCGCCGGGGACGATGTCGATTTCTGCTGGCGGCTGAGCGATGCTGGATACCACCTAGCCTTTGTGCCGGGTGCCTTCGTTTGGCATTGGCGGCGGCCTTCCATTCGGACATTTCTCAAGCAGCAGATGGGTTACGGTGTGGCTGAGCGCATCTTGTTAGGAAAGCACCCGGAGCGCTTTGGTAAAAATGGCGAGGCGCGCTGGAAAGGTTTTGTTTACGGAGGTGGGGTGGTTCGTGCGGGCGACGATTCGGTCATCTATTACGGCGCCATGGGGCAGGCGGGATACCAGTCCGTCATCAACCGCATGCTGCCGCTGCGCCCTATTGATTCCGAATTCGGAAATGCCTGCGCAGAGCATCTCCTGAGACTAGTGGGCTTCCTCCAGCCGCTCCTTCGCACCTGGAAACGTAGCTATCGAGTGAAATGTCCGTCCTTTTCTCTCCCCGTAGCCGATGCCCCTGCGCACCAAGATTTTCGTTTTCCAGATACCAGTGGAGTATCGCGCGACGATATCCTTTCTTCTTTGTTAGAGCGTGGCTGGAAGGCATCCGGCACTACCGATGGCTGGGATGTCGAAAAGGACGGCACCCGCGCGCTCATCGCCACGGAATACCTCGACCATCGCTATACAAATCGCCTCTTCCGCATCTGGGGAGATCCCACCCCGCTTCTTTCAGATCTCCCGAACTTCAGCTGACCCGTGTCCCTCTTCACCAAAGACTACGATTACGAACTCCCGCCGGAGCTCATCGCTTCCCGCCCGCTCGCGGATCGTGCCGCCTCTCGCATGCTGGTCATCCACCGGGAAAGTGGAACGATTGAGCACCGCATGTTCGCGGATTTTGAGAGCTTTTTGCGCCCTGAAGACCTGCTCGTCCTCAATAACACCCGCGTCATCCCCGCACGTGTTTTTTCCGATGACGGCCGGACTGAACTCCTCTGCCTCGACCAGCTTTCACCCACCCTCTGGCGCTGCCTCGCCAAGCCAGGAAAACGCATGAAACTAGGTCGCATAACCACTGTGGGCGGAATTACTGGGACTGTCGTAGAAGTTCTCGAAAACGGCGACCGCATCATCGAGTGGGAGTCACTAGTCGATCTCCACACACACGGGCACCTCGCGCTACCGCATTACATGGGTCGCGATGATGAGGACATGGACAAGGAGCGCTACCAGACGGTTTTCTCGAAAGAGGAAGGAGCCATCGCTGCACCCACCGCCGGTCTGCACTTCACTCCTGAAATGCTCGCCCGCATTCGCCACGATTTCATCACCCTGCATGTCGGCGTAGGCACGTTCAGGCCGGTATCGGTCGATCACATCGGCGAGCACGTCATGCATTCGGAAAAATACACCGTCAGCCCCGCAGCCGCTGGTGAAATCAACGGAGCCGGGCGCGTCATCGCCGTCGGCACCACGGTCACGCGTGTCCTTGAGTCCCTCGCTACGGAAAACGCGCGAATCGATACCGCTCGCCCGCTTTCCGGAGCTACAGATATTTTTCTCCATCCGCCGTATCGTTTCAAAGCCGTAGATGCGCTGCTCACGAACTTCCACCTCCCCCAATCCACCCTCATCATGCTCGTCTCCGCCTTCGCCGGACGCGATCTCACCCTCGAAGCCTACCGTCAAGCTGTCGCAGAAAAATACCGCTTCTACTCCTACGGCGACTGCATGCTCATCCTCTGAATTTCCAACCGCGAATGGACGCAAATGTTCGCGAATTTTTCTTCAATAGCCTTTTCTTATATCCGTTTTTTAACCCAAGCATTCGCGAAAATTTGTGTCCATTCGCGGTTAACCCTATCTAATTCTATGAAAATCATCTCTTGGAACGTCAATGGCATCCGCGCCGCCCTCAAAAAGGACATGGCCGGTTTCCTCTCTACCGAAAATCCCGATATCCTCTGCCTGCAGGAAACCAAAGCCCGCGAGGAACAGGTTGAGCTGCCCCTAGAATTCGGTGGCTACAAGTCTTACTGGAACTCCGCCGAAAAACCCGGTTACTCCGGCACCGCGATTTTCACCAAGGAAGCTCCGCTTTCCGTGACCAATGGCTTCGGCATCGAGGAGCATGACAAGGAAGGCCGCGTCATTACCGCCGAGTATCAGGATTTTTTCCTCGTGAACGTATACACGGTCAATGCTCAGGACGGCCTGCGGCGCCTCCCTTATCGCCTTGAATGGGACGTCGCATTCCGCCTTCACCTCAACGAGTTGGCGAAAACGAAACCCGTCATTTTCTGCGGAGATCTCAACGTCGCCCACAACGAGATCGACCTCGCCCGCCCCTCTGCAAACCACAAGAGCGCGGGTTTTTCTGATGAGGAACGCGCCAGCTTCACCGAACTCCTTGGCAGTGGTTTCGTGGATACCTTTCGCCATTTCTACCCCGATAAAACCGAGGCTTACTCCTGGTGGTCATATCGCGGTGGTGCCCGGCAGCGTAACGTCGGGTGGAGAATCGATTACTTCGGCGTTTCTCCTGCGCTCGTCGACAGGTTAGAAGACGCAACGATCCTCGCCCACGTGCTCGGCTCCGATCACTGCCCGGTGAGCCTCATGCTGAAAGGCAGCTAATCACTTCCAACAATCACCATTGAAAAGGGCCCAAGAGGAAGCTTGTCGCTGTTGAAGAGTTTCAAAGCCGGTTTTGGAAAGGGCATCCAGCCGTATCTGACGGTAGTGGGATTTGCAACGGGGCTGGTGAGAGTGATCGTGTCGGGGGATGAAAGCTTGGCGGATGCCGCGCGAAAGGCACCGCTTTTGTCGGCAACTTCAAAGCCTGGAATGTCTCCTTCGACTGGTAGGAAACCCTCGCCGCATTCGCGGAAACTGATGGAGATTTCCTTGCTGTCGACGCTGGCGTTTTCCACCTCGGGGAAGCCGGTGATTTCCTTGCCGTAGGTGTTTTTCAGCGCCAGGCGTAGCACGCGTTCGCCGATGGGTTGTTTGTCCTTGGGGTGGATGTTGGCTTCCGATCCGAGGTCGATGGTGACAACCATGGAGAGGTTCGGAAGTTTGCTTTCGGTGAGGCGTTGGTTCTCCCTGAATCGCGGCCAGTTGGTGGCTTTGTGGCCGGGGAGTTGGACGTAGATGAATTTGGAATCCTCTGCGTCCAGTTGGTCACGCCATGATCCGATCAATAGCGGGAAAAGTTCAGATGCGGCAGCGGTGGACTCGGTGCTGTAGGCATCCGATTCGCCCTGATACCAGACGATTCCACGGAAAGAGAGTCCCTTGAGCGGGGCGATGCTGGCCTCGTAAAGGAAGCCGGGTTCGCAAAGCCAGCGGTAGGGGGTTTTGCCAATGATGTATGGCTCGCCTTTTTTGATGACGTTCTTCAATGCATCAGCTCCGCGTGTGCGGTGGGCTTCGTAAACATCCTCGTTGGTGAGCCAGTCTTTCTCGTAGAGCGATGCGGTGAATGGATGTTTTTTCGCTGTTTCTGGGGCGATCCAGTTGTTCATCGCGGAGCCGCCGACGGCGATCTGGATGATGCCGACCGGGACGTCCATTTCGCGCTGGAGACCGTTGCCGAAGATCCAGCCGACGGCGGAGGCACTGCCTGCGGTTTTTGGAGTGCTGGTACTCCACTTGGCATTGAAGAATGTGTCGACGTTGCATCGCTTCAACTGCTCCTCATTGTAGCCGTTCTTTGCGACCAGCGGCAGCCCTTCGTGCACAAGTAGCCTGAGTTTGTCGTTCGTTGCCTTCTTGCGGAGATCCGGATTTACTTCAGAGGCATTCAGGGTGAATTTCATGTTGGATTGGCCGGAGCAAATCCATACCTCGCCGATGAGGATGTTGGTGAACTGGTGTTCGTTGATAGTGAGCGAAATAGGCTCCGTAGAGGCCTTGCGGGGAGGGAAAGTGGCGAGCCATCTTCCTGATGCATCAGCCTTTGCTTCGAGAGTTTCTTTCCCGAGCGTGATGGTTACGGTTGTGCCATTTTCGGCTGTTCCCCACACGCGAATCGGCGCTTCACATTGCAGCACCATGTCCGAGCCGAAGACGCGGGCGGGTGTGATTTCGGCTTTTGCATGAGCCGAAAGAGCGAGCGCGAATGACGCGGCAAGTGCCAGCACCTTTGCTTTAGGATTGAGTATTTCCATCATTCATTCTTCTTCAGGCGCGGGCGCTCCGGTGGAAAATTTGAATTCGGGAATCTGGCGGAGATCGAACTCGATGCCGGATTCCTCGAGCACTTTTTCATCATCACGCGAGAGTTCACCAGCGACGAAGGGGTGGAGGATCGGATCATCGTGCTTGTCGTCTTTGTAGTGCTTGTCCTTGACCTGCACTTTAAGGGTTCCGCCGATGTTGCCTCCGGGGATTTCAGCGACGACGATCTGGAGTGTGTCACCTTTCTTGAGTTGGATGTATTCTCCGTAGGCATCGCCGATGCCGGTCAATCCGCCGGTTTCCTTGATTTTGGCCGCGCGTTGATTTCCGAATTCTTTGGATTTGTAGCGGGTCTTGTCTTCGCGCCATGCGGTGTAGAAGACGACCTCGTCATTGACGAGGACGAGCATCGCGTCATCGAACCATCCAGCGAAGCGGATTTCTTCTTCGGGTGCTTCTTCGACAACGCCTTTATAAACAATGATAATTCCGGTGGGCTTGATTTCCGGTGATCCGAAAGCCACTGGGGCGATAGAGGCCTCAGTGTATTTGATGGCTAGAGCTTTGAAGTCACAGGTGGTGTCTCCGATGCTGTATTCGTCGAGGTCTTTCTGGCGGAAGCCTTTGCGGGCAAGATCCTCGATCGCTTCGTAGCATTCTTCGTATTTGACGCTTCCATTCGGCGCGACATCGGTGAAATCACCATCGGAGCCAACCTTGAGATCGTAGAGATTTCCCGTGAGTCCGGTGAATTCCGTGGCACTGCCGAAGTATGCAGGCGGCTCTTCCTGCGACAATGCGCAATGGGTGAGTATGGTGGCGGATACAACGATGTTGCGCAGGAGGCGGGCTTTCATAATTCTCCTAAATTAGGATACACGTAGAGTGCTGCAACCACACGTTTAGATGATGCCGGGTCTATTTTGAGAGTCCGGCAACGATGGCGGTGACGTTGGCTCGCATCATGTCCTTGTAGGAGGTGACACCTCGTCCATCGGCAATGAGTTCGCCGCCGAGCTTGATGCCAGTGTCGCGGGTGAGACTCTGGAGCATTTTCGGGTTGGATTCCTTTTCAGGGAAAATGGCGGCGACTTTTTCCTCTTCGAGAGTGGCGATGAGCTTGGCGAGGGTGACCGCATCCGGCATCTGCTCGCGGTTGAGACCCTGAACGGAAAAGGATTCAAAGCCGTAGGCTTCACAGAAATATTGGAAAGCGGCGTGGGCAGTGGCGAGCTTGCGGGCATCACGCGGGATGCGGATGACTTCTCTTTTTACCCATTTTTCCAACTCATCGAGTTCCCCGCGGTAGGCTGCGGCGTTGGTAGCGAATGTTGCTGCATCTTCGGGGCTTTGTTTGGAAAGCTCTACTTCGACAATGCCTGCCGCGCGGCGGAAGAGGTCGATGGAGTGCCACCAATGGGGATCAATCTCGTGCTCGTGGTTGTGTTCGTGGCCTTCGTGGTTGCAGGCACCGTGGAGTGAGGGGAGGGTGGATCCGACCTCGACGATGCGGGCGCGGTCTCCGAGGACGGTTTTGAGTTCTGGCAGGTAGGTTTCAAGTTCCATTCCTGAGACGAAATAGATTTCTGCACTCTCGGCGGCGGCGAGATCCTTTGCCTGAGGCTCGAAGCTGTGGGGATCGCCGTTGGCTCCGATGAGATCGATGACTTCGATCTTATCGCCACCCACCTGACGAAGGAGATCGCCGATGAGGGGATGGAGTGAAACGACTTTCAGCTCTGCGGAAGCGAGTGGTGCGAGAAATATGGAGAGGAGGAGTCCGCGCAAATTCATGAAGAGAGTGTGCGACGGGTTTTTGTTAATGCAAGTATTTTGCGGTAGCGATGAAGGGATTCGAGGCACGCTCTTGTGCGACGGTGGTGGCAGGGCCGTGGCCGGGGAGGATGATGCAGTCGTCTCCGGCTTGGGTGAGGACGCGGTGGAGGTTGTCAAAAGCCGTTTGAAGGGCTGCGGGGTTTTGGCATCTACCAATGGAGCCTGCGAAGATGGCGTCTCCTGAGATGAGGATTTTTTCACCCATACCTTCGATGAAATATCCGGCGGTGGGTGTTTTGTGGCCGGAGAGATCTGTGGCGGTGATGGTGAGGCTGCCGTAGGTAAATTTTTCCCGATTGAGGGCTTCGGTTTCGTTGATAATTGTTAGTCCTTTTTTGCGCAAGGTATCCACTCCTCCGATGTGATCGGGGTGATCGTGGGTGATAAAAACAGCTTCTGGCGAAGTGCCGTGAAGGTTTTCAAAAACGTCATTCGGGCGATGGCCGGTGTCGAAAAGGAGGGTGGTGCCGTCTTTTTCGATGAGCCATGCGTTTACCATCCATTGCCCGAAGGGAACTTCGATTCTGCGTATGCCTTCGATGGCGAGCGGTTCTGGCAGGTAGCTTGGGAGTGAAATGAGCGCGGCGGGGCCTAGGCCGAGGGCAGGTGAAATGAGTGAGACGGTGGGGGCATCCATTTCACCATCCAGCAATGAAGTGATGGCGGCGGGAGTGGCTTCGGTTTTTGCGGCTAGAATGGCCGTATCGATCCCGTGGCCGAGCATGGCCTTGGAGATGACATCGGGAAACTCGTCCTCAAGGGAGCTCATCGTGTGCGGTAGTAGCCGTCCGGATTGTAGAGGAAATAGACGTCCTTGGGATTGAGGCGGGGGAGAAAGACGAAGGGCTTACCTTCAGAATCAACCTGCTCGGTGAGTGCCTGCTTGCTGTCATCGGATTTCTTTTCTTTATCGGGATTTACCGTGATGGAGCTTTCGATGATGCCATCGACGATGTGGTTGACCCACTTGAGCTTCACTGCTTCGTCGGCGAATTCGCTCCAGTCACCGTTTGATGAGCGAGCGTACATTTTTTCGATGAGTTCATCGGTGGTGATACCCATTTTTTTTGCTACGGGTGCGGCGAGGCGTTTCCACCAGCGCTGGCTTTCTTCATAGAATTCCTTTTGCTCGGTGAGGTTGAGCTGGGCGAGGATGATCTGGGAGCTGATCTGGTGGTGGAGGATTACGGCGTTCGGGTAGGCATAGCTTTCTTCTGCTAGCGTGGTGATGCAGGCGGCCATGGATGCGGCGAAACTTTTCACGACGACATGGATGGGCGCGGAGCTTGACTCCATGGCTTTGAGAATCTGGTAGCCGGCCATGACTGAGCCGCCGGGGCAGTAGTCGATGACGATGAAGATGGGGAGTTTCTTGTCGCGGTTGTTCCAGAAATCGATGCGGCTTGTGACGAAATCCGCAGTATCGGTTGTGATCATACCGTTGAGTGGGATGCGACGGTCTGAAATGACGAGGATGCCGTCATCGCGGAGCGGAGACTCTAGATAAACGGGATCGGAATCTGCGAAGGAATCGCGTTTTTCCTCAGTCTGGATGGCTCTGATTTCGTTTTCGAGGCGTGTGAGCTTGAGGGCGGATTCGCTTTGCGCGCTTTTGAGGTCTGCGGCGAGTTTCTCGGCGCGCATTTGTGCGGCGGAGGTCTCGCGTGTGAGGCGTGCGATCTCCATTTCGGTCTCGGAGACGGCGTCTTTTATGGCTTCATCGCGTTTGGTTGCTTCTAGGGCGAGGCGCTCGGTGATGAGCTGGCGCTCTAGTTTGAGTTTCTCGATCTCAGCGCGTAGATCGGTGGTTTCCTGCTTGAGCCTTTCCTCCGCGAGCTTGTTAAGGGCTTCCAAGGTTGAGGTTTCCTCCTTGGTGGCATTAGCCTGTGTTTTTGGGGCGTCGGGGGTGGCAGCTGGTGTTTCCTTGGCGGTCGCAGGTAGGCAGGCCAGTAGCAAGATTGTGCACAGTTTTTGAAGCTTCATGATTCTGATACTCCGACATCTCGTGATTTTTTCAAGTGAAGTGAGACGAAGATGACGGTGCCTGCGAAAAGAAGGAAGATGCAGGCGGCTATGCCGAAGAAGGTAAAGAAACGTTTACTTGCGACATCGACCTGCTCGTTGGTGACGGTATCGGCTGGGACTTCGCCTTTGGTTTTGACGAAACGAATGACTCCCTCGTCCAGCTCGACGGTGGTTAGTTGCTCCATGACGGTGCCTATTCCCTCAGTGCCAATGTATCGCTCGGCAATGCGGTAGGGTGACATCTGCTCTTCAAACTGCGGAGCCACCTCTGCGCCTTCGACCAAGATATGGCGAATTTGTAAGATGACTTCTTTCTGCAGAAGGCCGGGCACGGTGATCATGGTGGCGTTTAGGTAACGTGGATCAGAGGCCATCCAGCCTGTTTCTCCTTCTTTTGCGAGTCGGGGTTTGCCGTTGAGTTGGAAGGAAATTTTTGCCCGCAGGGCTTCCGGTGTGATTTCGGAAACTCGGAATGTGCCGCGAAGATCCTTGAAAGGCTCGTAGGCGGCGATGGCGAGGTTGATCTCATCCGCGTTCAGCTCGAGAGCGGCGGTTTCGCCATCAGTGACAGATTGGCGGAAGGCTTCGAGCTTTTCGGCGAGGGCATTGAGCTCGGATTCCCTGTTTTCGAGGTTCTCGATGGCGAGGGGCTCTGGCTCCTCAGCGGTGAACTTGGCGATCTCATTATACTGGCGGAAGAGGACGGTGACCGAAAAAATGATTAGGAAAAGCATCACCGCGACGGCGGCGATGAGGATCGCGCAGCCAGCGAAGGGAGATTTCTGGCTGACTTCATTTGACTCGGTTGTGGCGGCGGGCATCAGTCTTCTTTTTTAGGTTCGTTGTCGTCTTTTGGAGGCGTGCTATCGCCGGTTACGGCATCATCTGGCTCCGTCCATTCCTCGTGGTCTTCGAGGTCGCTTTCGTGTTGGTAATCTTCGTCCCAGCCGTGGTCTCCTTCTTCTTCTGTGTCCTCGGCATGGTCGTCGCTGTATTCGTGGACATCTGAGTCCTCGCGATCTTTCATTTCACGCGATCTCTCGAGCCTGCGTTCGATTTCTTCCTGCTCTTCCTCTGCTTCGCGCTTGCGTTGTTTTTTACGGTCGAAGTAGGCGAGCCAGATACAGATTTCGTAGAGGACGAGCATCGGGACGGCCATAAGGTTCAGGGTCATGATGTCCGGAGTGGGGGTGATGATGGCTGCGGCGACGTAGATGGCGATGATGGCGTAGGTGCGGGTGCGCGCCATGCTGTCGTAGGTGAGGAGGCCGAGCTTCACCAGCACCATGACCACGACGGGTAGCTCGAAGGAAACGCCGAAAAGTAAAGTGAACTGAGTGGCGAAAGTGATGTATTCACCGATGCGCCAGTCGTTAGATACTCCGAGGTCGCCGCTCCATTCGTAGAAGAATGTGAGCGCCTTTGGCAGGACGAGGAAGTAGGCGAAAAGGACACCGCCGAGGAAAAGGCCGAAGCCGATGGTCATCGCTGGCCACAGGACTTTTCGCTCCTTGGCGTGCAGGCCGGGGAGAATGAACTGCAGCACAAACATGAGCAGGAGTGGGAAGGCGAGGACAATGCCTGCGAATAAGGCGAGCTTCATCGAGAGCATGAAGGTCTCGGTGGGCTTCAGCGCGGACATCATGCGGATGTTGGATCCGGCACTGGCATCCGTTTCGGGATTCGATTCAAGCAAGGCGTTGAGCTGGATTGTCATTTCTTTGCCCACATCGAGCCCTTTGATGAACGCTTGCCGTTTTTCCTCTGGTAGTGACTTGGCCGCGCGCAGGAGGGCTACACTGCGCGCGTGGAACTCCATTCTCGGATCTCCTAGCGCTTCGTAAAATTTCGCCCTCTGCTCAGGATCGAGGCTTTTGGCGGTATTTTCGATGTCCTTGGCTTCGTTCCACTGGGCTACGGTCGGCACCTTGATGCCCACGTGTTTTTTGGCATCTGGCATCGTTGCCTGCTGCTTGATGAGCATGACCTCCTCGGCAGGCTTGCGGAGGATATCCATGAGATGCTCCTGAAAAGCGAAGCAGACGATGACGGAGATGGTCAGGGTGATGACGATGCGGAACACCATCACGCGCAGATCCTCAAGGTGCGCCAAGAAGGGCTTCTCGTGGTCTGTGTGAGTCTTTTCCCTGAGCTCGAATACTTTTTTCAGCAAATACATCTGCGGGCGGGGATTCAACCGCCAGTATACGGTCTCCGCAAGGGCAGACTGGAGGATAGAATGCAGTTGTAATTGCGCCCCTTAGGAATCCTTTGACTCGGAGAGAGTTCAGATGCAGCTTTGTGAAGACGGTATTCAAACCGTAATAAAGAAAAACCAACCAATATCCCTATGAAAACTACTACTATTACCGCCGCTATCGTTATGCCGCTCGCGCTCGCATTCGTTTCTTGCGACCAAGCCAAGACAACTACCGAGGAAATGTCCGATAGCGCCGACAAGATCACCGAAGGCATTGAGGAAATGGCCGACAGCGCAGCCGACAAGGTCGAGGAAGTGGCCGATGACGCCGCCGCAACCGTGGAAGAAGCCAAGGACGATGCTGCTGAATCAATGGAAGAAGCTAAAGATGCCACAGCCGACAAGGTCGAGGAGATGAAAGATGCTGCATCCGAAGCTGCCGCCGACACCAAGGAAGCCGCAGGTGACGCCGTGGATGCCATGAAAGAAAAGGCAGCTGATGCCGCCGATGCCTTGAAAAACGGTGCCGCCGACGCCGAGGAAGAAATGAAGGACGGCGAATAAGCCTCCCGGGGAATACATTTTCCCGATATTCGATCCGGTCATCCGCAAGGAGGCCGGATTTTTCGTTGTTGGGCGTAGCTTTGCGATGTCTAGCTTCTCATACTCCTTGCCACAGCAGGGAAAAACGATTTAGGCAATGTCAGTGCAGGAAACAGGATACAGCAAGAAAGAGCAGAGCTCTTGGAAGAAGGCTCTCTTGAGGCTGCTGCTTGTCTGCGGTGGCACGGTGACGATTTTGTTGCCGGCATGGCTTCCCAACAAGCCGGGCGCTCCGCTGGAGCGAGGGACGGTGGAGCTGATGCAGGCAGCGCTACTTGCGGCATCAGCTGCGGTGATGGTCGGCGCCATGGCGCACTCGGGGCACCGCAGGGCGGTGTGCAGGGTATTTGCCTTCGCCCTGGCGGCAGCGCTGGTGGGTGAGCTTGAAGATTTCATCTCCGGTATCATGAAATGGCCGTTTCCTGATGTTTGGGTGATCGGCGTGCTTTTGGCTGCGGCACTTATCACCATCCTGCGCCACCGTCGCGTGATGCTGAAATTTTTCAATACCATGGGGCACCATGCGGGTGCGGGGTTCATCGCCGCAGCACTTCTGATCCTTTACGTCTTCAATAAAGTGGTGGGTTCCAATCAATTCTGGCAGGCCTCGCTAGGGGATGGCTTCCCGCCCCAGATTCCCCAGATCTGCAAAAACTACCTCGAACTGCTGGCATGTTATTTCATCTTCGTCGGCACCTTGGGGCTGGCGATCACCCTCGGCAGGCGGGAGGAGCTGAACTAGATGGCAGAGAGTTTCTCAAAAAGGCTGAGCTGGCGGGTGGAGGCAGCAGCGCACTCGGCGGTCGCTGCGTTGATGCGGCTGCTATCTGCGGAGAGCGTTTTCATTTTTGGCGAATTTCTTGGTGAAGTAGTCTGGCCATTGATGAAAAAGCGGCAGAAGACAATCGCGAGAAATCTCAGGATTGCGACGGAGGGGAAATACTCGCCGGATGAGATCGATGTGATGGCGCAGCGGTCGTTCGTGAGAACGGTGGCGAACCTGCTCTGCTCATCCGTTTCCGCGAAAGCTGCGGGCGAGGATCTGACGGAGCTGCTGGAGGTGGAGAACCCCGAAGTAATGGCCGAGGCGCTTGCAGAGGGCAACGGAGTGGTGCTGCTGCTCTCGCATATGGGGAACTGGGAATTGCTCACGCGGCTTAAAGCTTTCGACACAGGGATCGAGAATCTCGGTGGATTTTACCGACCGCTCAACAACCCGATCTTGAACGAGCGTGTCCTACGTGAGAGACAGTTTGATGGGTCGCGCTTGTTTTCGAAAAGGGACAGCCTGCACATCGTCAGTGGGTTCCTGAAGGACAACGGGGTCGTCGGGATCCTCGCGGATCAGCGTGTGGGATTTCAGGGAAAGGTCGCAGGATTTTTCGGCAGGCTCACGCGCTCCAGCCCGCTGCCTAGCCTCCTAGCGAGGCGTTGCAAGAGCGAGGTGCTCGCACTTTCCATGGTCACGGTAGAACCAGGGAAATGGAAAGCACGCTACCATCGCGTGGAAAAACCCTACACCACCGTGAGCTGTTCCGAGGCATTGGAAAGGGCAATGAAGGTCTCGATGGAAGACGTTTTCTGGCTTCAGGAGAGGTGGAAGGTCTATTTCAGCGAAGCCGTTCCGCCGACCAAGTGGCTGGAGAAAGCGGAGGCGCGGGGACGCAGCCCGCATCGCGCGTTGGTGTGGATGAGCGAGGAGGAAAAGGACATGGAACTCCCCGCCGGATGCATCCACGGGGATATCGTCAACGAGCGCTGTGTGGGCGCGCAGCCTTGGGATTTGGAAAACATCGACCGCTCGAAGCCACTACCGGTGGATTACATTCTCACGTTTTCGGATGACAAAGATCTAACGAAAGCAGCAAAAGAGCTGGGTATCCCGGTGTATCCGGTTTCGCTGTTTTCAGAATAGCTCGCCGATGACCTGCTGGGTGGTCTTGAAATGGAGTTTGGCGAACTTGCCGAGGATCTCTGGGCCGTGTTTTGCGACTAGCTTTTTGCCGGCAGCGATGACCTGCGGGGAGGCACCGAGGGGGATGGTGAAGCCTACTTTTTTCGTGGCGGCGTCCATCCAGTCGATGAAGCGCTCGCGGGCGAGGATGGAGGCGGCGGCGACGGCGGTGTCGGATTCGCCTTTGGTGCGCTGGTCGAGCTTGAGGGTGATGTTTTTCTTCTTCAGCGCGGCTTCGAGGACGGCGGGGCGGGCGAATTGGTCGGAGAGGGCGCGGGGGCAGGCGGGGACTTTGTTGGCGAGCTCGCCGATGACGGTGGCGTGACCCCAGGCGAGCATGCTGTTGAGGTTTTTGAAGGTGGGGTAGATCTCGTTGTATTTCTCCGGGCGCAGGGCGATGACGTCGTAGGCGATGCCGGGGGTGGCCTTGATGACGGCGGCTAGGGCGCGGATCTTGGCGGGGGTGTTGATGCGTTTCGAGTCCATGACGCCGGCCTTGATGAGGTGGCGGGTGATGGTTTCATCCGTATAGACCCCTGCGATGACCAAGGGGCCGAAGAAGTCGCCTTTGCCGCTTTCATCGATGCCGAAGTGTGGGGAGAAATGTTCGGGATCGGCAGCGGATGTTTCGGGAGTTTTCTCGTAGTTGAGCGTGACGACTCCGGTGACTTCCGGCTCAAGGGTGAAACGGATGAAGTCTTCGGTTTCCTTGCCCTGGATGAGGACTTTGGGGCCCTTTTCGTAAACGCTGACGGTGAGCTTGCCCTTGCGGGCGGCGTAGATGGTGTAGGGCTTGCTGGTGAAGTCGAAGCCGCGCGCTTCCAGTGCCGTCCGCAGTTTTTTGACCTGGGCGGCGGTGAGCGGGGCGGTGTGGGAGTTCATCAGTGCTTGTTGAGAAATCCGGTGAGTGGTGAGGTGGCGCTGGCGGTGAGTGATGGCTGCGGAAGGCCTAGCTCGAAGGCGGTGCGGCCTGCCTCGACGGCTTGCTTGAAGGCGATGCCCATTTTCACAGGATCTGAGGCAATGGCGATGGCGGTGTTCACGAGCACGGCATCAGCTCCGAGTTCCATGGCCTCGGCTGCGTGGGAGGGCGCGCCTATCCCTGCATCGACTACTACGGGCACCGTAGCTTGGGCGATGATGATGGCGATCTGGTCGCGTGTGGTGAGGCCTTTGTTCGAGCCGATGGGCGATCCGAGCGGCATGACCGTGGCGCAACCTGCTTCTTGAAGGCGCTTGGCGAGGACTGGGTCGGCATTGATGTAAGGGAGGACGGTGAAACCTTCTTTGACGAGGATTTCGGCGGCTTTGAGTGTCTCGATGGGATCGGGGAGGAGGTAGGTGGGATCGGGGTGAATCTCGAGCTTGATCCATTTCGGCAAACCGGCGGAGTGGGCGAGGCGGGCGAGGCGGACGGCTTCCTCGGCGTTCATGGCTCCGCTGGTGTTGGCGAGGAGGAGGTATTTTTCCGGATCGACGAAATCGAGGATGTTGGCGAACTGGTCGCCTTTTCCGGAGAGATCGGCGCGGCGAAGGGCGACGGTGACGATTTCCGTGCCCGAGGAGACGAGGGCGTCGCGCATGGATTCGTTGGAAGGGAATTTGCCGGTGCCGAGGAAAAGGCGGGAGGTGAAGGTGCGGTCTGCGATTTTTAACATCAGAGTTTGCTAGATTTCAGTTTGAAGGGAAGAGAGGTGCTTTGCGAGCCACTGTTCGAAGGCTTGGTGGTTTTGGAGGTCGTATGGGTGGGCGATGAAGCCGAAGTCTTTGCCTGCGGCGATGTTGGCGGGGAGGTCGTCGATGTAGAGGGTTTCCGCGGGGTTGAGGGAATATTTTTCGATGGCGTGGCGGTAGATTTCTGGCTCGGGCTTGATGCTGCCGGCTTCGAAGGACATGACGGCGCCGTGGAAGAGGGAGAATTCCGGGTAGGCATCGAAGATGTAGGGGCAGTGGATGGCGTTGGTGTTGGAGAAAAGGATGAGGCGGTGGCCATCGGCGCGGAGGGAGCGCACGGCCTCCCACATGGGGAGGTTCGGGGTGAAGATTTCCTGCCAAGCGCGGTGGAATTGATCGGGTGTGGCTTCGGACTCGAGAGTGTCGAGCGCCCAATCCGTGTAATCCATGGTGGAGATGCGGCCGGCCTCGAAGTCGTCCTTTTTTTCGAGGAGCTTCGCGAGCGCGGCGTGCGGAGCGGCGTGATCGGGGGGGAGGAGTTGGGAGAGGGAGGTTTCGAAGTCGAAGTCGAGCAGGACTTTTCCGATGTCGAAGAGGAAGTCGGCCATATCAGATGTGGTTGAGGATGAAAGTTGAGGCGGTTATGGCTCCGTCGTTGAAACCTTTCTCAGCGAGGGCAGCCTTCATCCTACGCCATTTCACCGCATCGTTGGCGAGTATGTTTGAGATGGCTTCGGTGAGGTCGGCGGGCTCCTCTGCGATATCACCTGCGTTGAGATGCTGGAGGAGCTGGAGATTTCCCTCCTCCTGGCCGGGCACGAGGTGATGGATGAGCATGGGTACGCGGGCGGCGATGGCCTCGTGCACGGTGGCGCCACCGGCTTTGCCGACGACGAGATGATGTTTCTCCAAAAGCTGCGGGACTTTTTTCGTCCAGCCGAGCAGGCGGACACGGCCGGGGTATTCGGCGCGGATCTGGCGGGCACGTGACTGGAGCAGGCGGAAATTTTTTCCCATGACGATGGTGATGTGCACGTCCGGCGAGGCCTCGAGGATGGCGCGGGCGTGGCGGCGCACGAAGGGCTTCTTGGCGGTGGGGAAATAGAGCACGCGGAAGGGCTTGCAGTTGTCCTCGCGGGAAACGGGCTGCATGTCCTTGAAGGCGGGGTTCACCGGGAAGCCGGTGTTGATGATTTTTTCCTCGGGAATGCCCCAGCAGCGCATGATCTCGAGCGTGGTCTTGTCGGTGACGAGGAACCAATCCGTGGGAGCGCGCAGCCAAGAGGCATTGATCTCGATGGAGTCGGTGATGACCGTGAAAACCGGGACTTTCCGAAAAGTTTCGTTGAAGATGCGGTGTAGGAAATACGGGTAGATCGGGTAGGTTGAGACGATGGCGGTGGGCTGGAACTCCTCAATGAGGGTGCTGAGATAGCGCTCCGGACGACCCATTAGTGGCATATCCGGGCGGGAGAAGTCGCACTTGTCGGTGTCCTTGTAGATTTTTTCCCAGACCTTAGGGAAATGGGTGGTGACGAGGCGGTAGCCCCACTGGAGGAAGGCGGTGGATTGGGGGGCGGAGAGCAGGCAGGGATCCGCCACGCGGGTCTCCGCGCCTGCGGCATTCAGGGCGAGAGCGAGGTTCTTCGCGGCCGAGTTGTGCCCTTCGCCGAAGGCGGCGGTGATGAGGAGGATACGCGGTTTCTGGTTCATCTGTGGCGTTACGGGGGTGACTTTAGATGACAACGCGGCATTGCGTCGATTGGCATTTCTGCTTTCCTTCAGTTGCCGATGGCGAAGGACAAGGAAAAGGACAAGGGAAAGGCCAGTGTGGAACTCAGGCCAGTGGATGAAGATGCCGCTGTGGATCTACGGATGGTTCGCCTTCACGAGGATAAGGTGGAGGAGTATGTGGAACTGCCCGTGGTGAAAGTCGGGCAGGCACCATTGCTGAACAAAATGGGCGAGCCGGTGGGGCGCGAGGACATGAAAACCCGCTCCCAAGAGCCTGATGTAGGAGCCTTGATCGAAAGCGAATTTTACGATACGGAGCAGGATTGGGATATGGCATCGATCGGCAAGATCGTGGTGCCTTGGGGGTGGACGGCATTGGTGGTTCTGATATTTACGGCGGCCATCATCTGGTCTCTTGTGCAGGTCGGAAAATCGGAGCAGCGGAGGCGAGAAGTGGAGAAGGAAGCCCTAGTGTTCATGGAGTTAGATGATCAAGACGAGTTGGATGCAGAAGCGACCATCGAAACGATCGAGAAGGTCGCGCACAATTATTTTGACTCACGATCAGTAGATGAACTCCTGAGATATGTCCGCCATGTGGATCGGGTGAAGCCTTTGATGGAGCAATATTACGCGGATGCTCCGCCCGCTCCCCGCCGGATCAAAGAATTTCTATCCCTCGATCCCGTGACGATTGGAAACTATGCGAACTTTTGGTTCGTAAGTTGCCTGCTCGATGATGGCTCTGAGACACAGATCTTGGTGGAGGTTATTTCCGAAAATGTGGGGAAGGTTGATTGGGAATCACATGTGACTTATCAGCCGATACCTTGGGATGAATTTGCGAAGCGCCGCGAAGGTGGCTATACAGGAGATTTCCGGGTGCTTGCTGAGAAAGATAATTTTTACAGCCATGAATTTGCTGATTCGGAAAGCTTGATATGCCTGAGGCTCACCACTATCGGCTCTGCGGAAGTTCTGTATGGGTATGTAGAGCGCGATGGTTCGCTAGGGCAGCGCATCAGTGAACAACTTGAATACAACAGAGGCCGGTCTTCGCCAATGTTACTCCGGCTTCACGTCCCTGAAAATCTGCAATCGCCGCGCGGTGTGGTGATCTGGGAACTGCTCGCACCCCGATGGGTGTTTCTTGAAAATCCCACCGAACCATGAATAGGAAAAGAAACCACGATCCCGAAGAAACGGCCGATCTCTCAGAGCCACGTGCTAGCATAGGTTTCCTCCCGGTTTTCGCAGGGACATGTGCCTTCTTCGTATTCCAATACTGCCGTGCCCTTATCCGTCTCGGGAGTTCCTCGAGCAGTATGGAAAACAAATTCAGCGCGCTGGCGAAGGAGAAATACATGGGCTTTCTCATCCGGGAAAACGCCTACATGCTCATCGCCTACCTCCTCCTCGCCATTGTATTCGCCTTCGTGCTGCGGCCTTTTGTTTCCATGGTCTGCCGGAAGGCGTTTCTCCGCAGGAAGGTCTCAGTGATACTCCTCACAGTGGCCGGTGCCTTCTGCATCCACGCCTATTTCGTGCTTAGGCTCGTGGACACCCGCCCGTATTTCCTAAACGAAGCAAAGTTCGGCTACTGGTACTACGAGATTCTGAATTCCTTGCCCGATGTCGCGAAGGTCGTCGTGTTGCCGCTGCTCTTCACCGTGTTTCCTCTCGCCGTTCTCGCGTATGTATTGTGGTGGCACTGGTGGAGGCTCTCCCCGCGCTGGCGTGGCGTGGCGGCGGGATCGCTTGCTGTCATCGCCGTGCTGTTTTTCTTCAAAAATCGCGACAAGCAAACCACCGCCAGCGACACCGGCGGCATGGAGCGACCGAACATCATCATCATCGGCTCCGATTCGCTCCGCTCCGATAAGCTCGGCTGCAACGGCTACGTCCCCCGCCGCTCAGACGGTGCCGCCGCCCAAGGCGTTTCACCGCGCATCGATGAACTCGCTGCACGCTCCGTCAATTTCGAGAAATGCTTCACGCCTATTGCATCCACCTTGGAGTCCGGCACTTCTCTGATGACTTCGCTTTACCCGCAGACCCACGGCCTGCGGCAAATGTATCCGAACCGTGAGACCGTGGACGCCACCAAGGCGAAGATTGTCCCACTTGCGAAGATCCTTTCGGAAAATGGCTACGATACCGCCGCCTTCGGCGATTGGTGTGCAGGCTACTACGAGCTCATGCCGCTCGGCTTCGAGCATGTCTCCGTCTCCAGCTTCGACAATTTCAAGATCTACATGAGCCAAGCGGTGGTCATGGCGCACTTCGTCATCCCCCTCTATTTCGACCACCAGCTCGGTTATGAAATTTTCCCCGAGCTCGGTTCTTTCGCTCAGTTCGTCACGCCCGATGTCGTGACGAAACGCGTGGAGGACAGGATGGACGAGGTCGCCGGGAGCAATAAACCCTTCTTCTGGCACGTCTTCTACTCCTGCAACCACCTGCCCTACCGCAGCGACGAGCCCTACGCCAGCATGTTCACCGATCCCGATTACGATGGGCCGAACAAAAACGGCGTCGACTTCGACATCGACTCCTTCATCGGCGGCACCGATCTGGAGGACAAGTGGAACGCCCTTCCGGAAAAGGACGTGCAACAAATCCGCGACCTCTACGATGGCTGCACCCGCCAGTTCGACGATCAGGTCGGCAGGCTCGTGGATGCTCTGGAGAAACGCGGCCTCGCGGAAAACACCATCGTCATCGTCACCGCCGACCATGGCGACAATCTCTACGAAGAAGGCGTCACCCTCGGCCACGGCCTCACCTTCGCCGGTGGCATGCATGCGAACCACATCCCTCTCGTATTTCACCTCCCGAGAAAGAAGGCTCAATCTATCCCCGAGGCTGTCAACATGATCGACATCGCCCCCACACTCGCCGATCTCGCAGGTGCTGAAAAACCCTCATCATGGGAGGGCAAGAGTTTCGCCGGATGGCTCGATGGCTCCGAAACCCCCGTTGACCGCCCCTTTTACGGCGAGACCGGTTTCCCCTTCATCCAGTTCCGCGTCGCGGGCATCGAGCGACCGTCTCTGCCTCCCATGGATCAGATGACTTGGATCGACGACTCCTTTAACTACCAGTTCGTCCTGCGCGATGAGTTCGCCAAGCCCCTCGCCGCTGCCAAGCAACGCTGCCTTCTCATCCGGGATTGGAAACTCATCTGCACCCCCACCAAGGAGGGCGACCGACACTTCGGCCTATTTTTCCAAGACGGCCAGGAGGATGTCGCCGCCGCAAACCCAGAAATCCTCGCCCCCATGAAAGCCGCGCTTGAGCGCTGGATGGACGATGGCGTGGAGACACCGTTAGAAAAGATCTTACCCGGAGAGTAAGGGAAAGGAACCGTGATTCTGAAATCGCGGTTCCTTTCGGCTGCGCCGCCTATCACTCCCTCTTCGGATCGAAGTTCTTCCACTCCTTTTTGGAGATCGAGCCGTCTTCATCCTCATCGTAAACCTTGAAATGCGCCTCGCGCATGGCCTCCCATTCCTCGGGATCTACTCGGTCGCTCTTGTCCGCATCCCATTTCTCGAAGGCTCCGTGGCCGAATTCATCGATGTCGAGATCCCCGCTCTTGTCTCCGTCCTTCACACCGAACCAACGCACCGCGTGCGTCATGAACTCTTTGTGGGTGATTTCCCCGTCCTTGTCCTTGTCGATGGCATTACGGATCTTTTCCAATTGTTCTGCTTCCTCATCCGCTGCGGAGCAGGGAAGGAACATGGCGAGAAGGGCGGCGGAAATTAGGGTCTTTTTCATTTTAGTGATTTCTACATGAGAGGGCATGTGCCCATACGACTCCAACCTGCCAGAATCTTGGATTCTCGCCATCCCTAAAAATGGGGAGTCCCTCATTTCTCGCGTGCTGGAAGTGTTATTTGGGAAGGGCGTGGAGTGGATGAAACGCTAGTTGTGAAGTTGTTGGGAGATTAGGGATGCATTGCAGTGTGGCGCGTGTGTGGCCTGTACGATGAATGGGGGAATCCGTTTACCGTTTTTCTAGATACGGATGCGGATGGAGTTCTCGACCTGAAGCTGGATATGAGAGAAACGAGGTTGGAGGGGCGAAAGGTGGCTGCAGTATCTCCGGGGAAGGACGGGAAGCTGGGTACGGCGGATGATGTGCGGACGTGGTGACTGGCTGCGGCTGGGCCATCCTTAGGCACCAGCCATGATGGCCTCGATTTCATCGGGCTCGATGGGGATGTGAGCCATGAGGTTGGTGTTGCCGTCTTCGCCGATGAGGTAGTCGTTTTCTAGGCGGATGCCGAGGTTTTCATCGGGGATGTAGATGCCGGGCTCGATGGTGAAGAGCATGCCGGGGGCGACGGGTTGATTGGCGGGGGAGACATCGTGCACATCGAGGCCGAGGTGGTGGGAGGTGCCGTGCATGAAGTATTTTTTCACGAGAGGCTTGGTTTCATCTTGGGCGGCGGCTTCCTCTGCGGTGAAGAGGCCTAGGGCGATGAGTTCCTTTTCCATCTCTGCGAGGATGGCTTTTTGATAATCCGCGATGAGGATACCGGGGCGGAGGATGGAATCGGCGAAGTGGACGATGCGGAGGACTGCCTCGTAGACATCGCGCTGGCGGGGGGTGAATTTTCCCGAGACGGGGATGGTGCGTGTCATGTCTGCATTCCATCCGGCGTATTCGGCGCCTACGTCGAGGAGGAGGAGATCACCATCGACGAGCAAATCTTCGTTGGTGATGTAGTGGAGGACGCAGGCGTTTTTCCCCCCGGCGATGATGGGGGTGTAGGCGAATCCGTGTGAGCCAGCGCGGGTGAATTCGTGGATGAACTCGGCCTCGACCTCCCATTCACCGATGCCGGGTTTCACAAAACCGAGGACGCGGCGGAAGCCATCGCCGGTGATGCGGCAGGCGATTTCCGTGAAGCGGATTTCCTCAGCGGACTTGATGGAGCGGAGTTGGTAGAGAAGTGGTGCGAGGCGGGCGTAGTTGTGGAGCGGGAAGCGTGCCTTGCAGTCCTTGATGAAGCGGTCGTTGCGAGTCTCTATGCCGGTGGCGGAGCGAGGGTGCTCGTTGGTGGTGAGGAAAAAGGTTTCCGACTGGAGGGCGAGGCGGCTGAGATTGATATCGAAGGCGGAGATCCATTCGATACGCTCGATGCCGGTGCGTGCTTTGGCTTGTTCCTTGGTGAGCTTCGCGCCTTCCCAGACGGCGATGGTTTCGTTGGTCTCACGGAGGAAGAGGATTTCTCTGTCCTTGGGGTCGTGGGCGGATGGGCAGATGAGGAGGACGGTTTCTTCTTGGGCGATGCCGGTGAGGTAGAAGAGGTCGTTGTTCTGCTTGAAGGGCAGTGTGGCGTCGGCGTTGGTGGGGAAGATGTCGTTGGATTGAACGACGGCGAGTGCTCCTGCAGGGAGGAGGGCGGCGAGGTTTTTCCGATGGGTTGCGAAGAGGGCGGAGGGTGGGGATTCGGTGCGCATAGGCTGAAATTCTAAACTTTAAATTTTAAACTCTAAGGAAGAGGAAGAGATTACTTTTGCTTTCTGGGCTTGCGCGGCTGCTTTACGTCGAGGTTTGCAGTCATTTCCTCATCGGTGGGCGTGGCGGATGGGATGCCTTCCTCGGGGATGTCCATACCAGCGATCCATGCGATGGCGTTGAGGACGACGCGGCGCTGGCTGTCATTCTGCCAGTTTTTGTGGAAATGGCCGCCGGAGAATCCGAAGCCGCGGCCGCCGCCGATTTCCTCCGGGCGATCGAAGACCCACATGACGTGTTGGGGTTCTTTGTCCTCGAGGACTGCCTTGCGGACGGCTGGGTTGCCTGAGTGTGGGCCATCGGGGCGTGAGAGGGTTTTCTCCGAAGGGAGATCGGATAGGATAGGGGTAATACCTTCCATGTTCGGGCGGAAGCGCATGTGGTAATACCACTCGTCTAGGATGCTGTAGTCCTGGATGCCGTTGGCGACTTCGTGATCTGGCATGACGAAGGTGGCTTCCCAGTGAGGGTTGACCGACCAATTTGCCTCGAAGTGGCCGCCGATGGCATCGAGGAAAGTATCTCCGGGTGCGCCTTTTTCGACTTCGATGCCGTAGTGGATGCAGCCGATACCGACACCTTGTTTGACGAGTTCGTTGAGTTTTTCTATGTGCGGGACGGCGGGATGCCTCTTACCTCCGTCGGCGTAGAAGATCACGGCGGATGCGCCGTCGAAGACGCTTTCATCCTTCGGCCAGCCATCGGTAACTACGACTGTTTCAAGGCCGAGGTTTGATTTTTCAAGTTGTGCAGCGAGGAGCATGGAGCCGGCGCGGTGTTCGTGTTCGCCGGGGCCGTGGCTGGCTTTTCCTGCGACGAAAACGATTTTGTGTTTCTTGGATGCAGGGGCTTCCTCGGCGGTGGAGAAGAGCCAGAGGAAGGAGGCGATGATGCCGACGAAAGCGGCGAGGTGGAGAGGTTTTGATTTCATGCTTTTGTGTTTACGTGCTTCAGGTTGTGATTTTTCCATGAAAAATGCGAGCGAGGAATGCGGTTGGTCGCTTGCAATGGTGGTGAGCGGGGGGCAACTTGCGTGGCGAAGATATGGATTTTTTCGGAAAGGATAGGACGGCTCTGAAGATTTGCGGGGTGCGGATGCGTGAGGATGCGGAGAAGCTCGTGGAGCTGGGGGTGGATGCGGTGGGTTTTAATTTCTGGCCGAAATCGAAACGCTACCTCGCTCCGGAGGAAGGGAGATGGATGAAGGAACTAGCCGGTAACATCCTACGCGTAGGTGTTTTTGTGAATGAGGCGGGGGATCTACCGTTTCGGCTTTTCGGAGACGGGATGATCGATGTGGTGCAGCTTCACGGTGATGAGACGCCGGAGGTGGTGGGGCGTTTCACTGCTGCGGGCATACCGGTGGTGAAGGCGCTGGGGGTGCAAGATGAGGATGATATCGCGAGAGCGGGAGAGTATGCGGCGGATGGGATCTTGCTGGATGCGCATGCGCCAGTGGTCTTCGGCGGGACAGGACAGACATTTGATTGGGGGCTTGCGAAGGATTTCATGAAAAAATATCCGGGTATGCCGGTGATATTGGCGGGAGGTATTACTCCGGAGAATGCGGCGGATGCTGTGGCGCAGGTGAGGCCTACGGCGTTGGATGTGGCATCGGGTGCGGAGGTCTCGCCGGGTGTGAAGGATTTCGTGAAAGTTAAGGCGCTACTCGCAGCGTGCCGGGCATGATCACAGATTCGCATTGTCATCTGGCTTCGGCGCGTTTCAACGAGGGCGAAGCAGCGGAGATTATTTCTCGGGCGGATGCAGCGGGTGTGAAGAGGATGGTGACCCTGGCGACGTGTCTGGAAGATATAGAGGCGAACTTGGAACTGGCGCGAGATGCAAGGGTGAAGGCGGCGATAGGTATTCATCCCTGCGATGTTCATAACGCGCCGGATGATGCGGTGGCGCGCTTGGCTACTTTTGCGGGCGATGCGCGGGTGTGTGCGATTGGTGAGACGGGGCTGGATTATTTTCATCCGGCTCCGGAGGGGTGGGATGAAATGAATTTCAGGAAACGGCAGAGGGATTTCCTAACGAGCCACTTCGAGCTGGCGCGTGATGCAGGACTGAATGTGGTGATCCACACGCGCGACAAGGAGGGCAGCAGATCGTTTGAAGATGCGCTGGAGATCTATTCGTGTTTTTCCGGAAAAGTGCGGGCGGTGTTCCATTGTTTTATTTCCGACTGGGAGCTGGGGGAGAAGGTGATTGCTATGGGTGGGTTGGTTTCCTTCGGTGGTGTATCGACTTTCAAAAACGCGCATGCGGCAAAGGATGCGGCGGCGCGATGCCCGGCGGGGAGTTTCATGTTGGAGACGGATTCTCCATATCTCGCTCCCGAGCCAGTGCGTGGGAAGCGCAACGAACCCGCGTTTTCGATGCATATCGCGGAGCGAATTGCGATACTGAGGGAAGAGACGCTGAGGGAACTGGCCGCACACACTGAGTCTGCGGTAGACGGATTTTTTAGATGGCCGTAATATTCAGCTTGAACAAAACCCTTCCCGCAATCGTTTCCTTATGTGGCGAGTGACAAGCTCGCAGTTATCAATCCGTATTCCCAATATGAAAAACAAGCTCCTGCTCCCCGTCGCGGCGATGTCCGCCCTACTCGCTTCCTGCGCCTCAAAAGGTGGTGGGGAGAATTACGATGTCTCCAATCCCTATGCTGCGCCCGACTACGGCGATGACAGCGGCACGCCTTACGAGAGTCCCGCTTCTGATGTGAACCCGGCGTATGACGCACCAGCTGTTTATGAAGACACTGCATCTTCTCCTACACCAGAACCTTCCGCTCCGAGCAGGGTTGCTACGGTACATACTGTGGTTCGCGGAGATACTCTCGGGGGTATTGCTAGGAAATACGGAGTTACTGTTGCTGCTATCCAACAGGCAAACGGCCTGAAGAACGATATCGCTGTGCTCGGCGCCAAGCTCAAGATCCCTGCGAATTAGTCTGATGGATCCACGCAAGCTCCTGATCTCGCTCGCCGTATGTGTACAGCTCGCCGCAGGGCAAGCTGTGCAGCCGGGCGATTTGGTGATGACGCCGAAGGAGGATGCGATCGAGGAGCTACTTTCTATAAGAGAGTCTCCCGAAGCACTCACAGAAGCGATTGTTGCGGCGCGTTCGCTCGAAGTTCCAGAGCAAGTGATTCTTGAAGCGCGTTTCCTCTTTCACGTGGATCGTGCGGAGGACAAAGAGATCGCCGAGCTCCTGCCTGAGTTCGAGAAGCAGAAGGAAAAGTTCGATCTCGCTGAGTCTGAGATTTTCGCAAGCGTGGACGATTGGTTGGCTGTGACGGAATACGTCACCGCGCTGGATGCGCTGGACAGAGGCGATAAGGCGGGTTTCAAACAACACATTACAGAGGCGTTCTGGCTCAGTCCACGGCAAGGCGCGGCATTTGCTCCACACATCGACCGCATTCGATTGATGGATGCCATGAAGTCCGTGCGTGTGAATTTCGAAAAGCCGTACAAAAAAACGCTGGAGGAAGGAACCGTGACGCTCGGTGAAATCCTGGGTGACCGCAAAGCACTGCTACTGCATTTCTGGTCGCCATGGAGTCGTGAATGCGAGGCAACGCTGGTAGATTTTTTCATCACCGCAGATCATCTCAACAGCAAAGGCGTAGCGGTGGCATCTATGTTACCGGAGACATCTGAGAAGGTTGCAGTCGATGCACGGCTGATGCTTGCTGCAACTGAGAAAGACGCGCCGGGGGCTTGGATCGTTGATACGAAGAAGTCTCCTTTGGCAGCGAAGCTACGCGTGCAGAGCGTGCCAGCAGTTGTAATTATCTCACGAGATGGACGCGTTCTTTTTAACGGCCATCCGACGAACGATGACTTCTGGAGAGCTCTCGAAGAGATCGATCCCGGCATTCTTCGTCCCGAGATGAGAGAGGACTGAATGGATGTTCGGGAGTTCTAGTACTGGATTTGGGGTAGAGGGTTTGATTTAATTTCGTGAACACGAAATATCATTGAGATTAAACTTGACGAAATGCCGTAATACTAGTTTTGTCGTAATCACCGAAAGGCAATCAACCCTATGGCAAATCCGTCCATTCCTTCCAACCTAGAACTGCAGGCTCTGTCCGTGCTGTGGCACGAAGGGCCATCTACGGTAAACGTGGTGAATGACATGCTGCCAGACGGTCGCGAACGCGCCTATACTACTGTGCTCTCCGTAATGCAGAGCCTAGAGCGAAAGGGACTCGTGAAACGCTTGCGCACCGGGAGGGCTCATACTTATGAGCCTGCGCACAAACAGGAAGTCATCGTGCAACGCGCGACGCAGGACTTCATCCTGAACGCTTTTGGAGGACGCCTCGGTGAGGCTGTTCTCGCTACCCTCTCCGCCGGTTCATTAACACTGGAAGAGAAAACCAACATCGAACGCGAACTCCAACTACACAAAATTATGGCTGCAAAAAAATCAGCAAAAAAAGCCGCGAAGAAACCCGCGAAGAAAACCGTAAAGAAAGCCGCCAAAAAGGCACCGGCCAAAAAAGCCGCTGCTAAGAAAGCGGTGAAAAAAGCGCCTGCTAAGAAGGCTGCCAAAAAAGCAGCTCCTAAGAAGGCCGCTAAAAAAGCAGCTCCTAAGAAGGCCGCTAAAAAAGCAGCTCCTAAGAAGGCCGCTA
>JANRFH010000030.1:0-86691 GCA_030725745.1 Akkermansiaceae bacterium | reverse complement strand
AAAAAAGCAGCTCCTAAGAAGGCCGCTAAAAAAGCAGCTCCTAAGAAGGCCGCCAAAAAAGCAGCTCCTAAGAAAGCCGCTAAAAAAGCAGCTCCTAAGAAAGCCGCTAAAAAAGCAGCTCCTAAGAAAGCAGCCAAAAAAGCAGCTCCTAAGAAAGCCGCCAAAAAGGCCAAGAAATAATCCACAACCGCTAACAGCTTTATCTGCCTAATCGGCAATACCGGCTGTTCGCGTGTTTTTGATGTTTAATCGTAAGGCGGGGAGCTTCCGGGCTCCCCGCTTTCTTTATGTCTGAGATTTGGGTGAATGGAATTCACTTTGAAAATTTTGTATCTGCGCAAGTGTTGGAGATGACAATCTGGCTTACGGGATGTTCATCTGGCTTGGGTAGGGCACTGGCAGAGCGCTTTGCTGATGCAGGGCATGTGGTGGCCGGTTGTGCGCGGCGGCAAGACCGCATTGATTCGTTGAAGGAGGCGTTTCCCGAACCAAATTTTTTCAAGGTATGTGATGTTTCCTCTGATGAGGATGCCTTTGATTTTTGCAAAGAGGCACATGCCGTGACAGGAGTTCCAGATTTGGTGATTAACAATGCGGCGATCATCAACCCTTCTGCGCCGCTCTGGGAAATTCCGGCGGAGGATTTTGATCGGCTGATGTCGGTGAACATCAGCGGCACAGCGAACATCATCCGGCACGCTGTGCCATTCATGCTTGCGGCAGGGAAGGGTGTCATCGTGAATTTTTCCTCGGGCTGGGGGCGTTCGACATCGCCAGAAGTCGCGCCGTATTGTGCAAGCAAATGGGGGATCGAAGGATTGACTCAGGCGCTTGCGCAAGAGCTCCCCGACGGACTAGCAGCGGTTGCGCTCAATCCAGGTGTCATCGATACGGCAATGCTGAGGAGTTGTTTCGGCGATGGTGCAGAGGCGTGCCGTACGCCAGCTGAGTGGGCGGAATCTGCCGTTCCGTTCCTACTTTCACTGGGTGCGAAGGATAATGGTTGTTCTTTGACGGCCCCATGAGAAATACGATTATATTTTCGCGATTGAAGTAGCATAGGCAATTAGGCAGTATCTACGAATGAACCCAAAGCATCAGTGGACATTTTTCAGCAACCATGGGCATGTGCTGATTTGCCTTTCAAAAAATGCGGATCAACCGATGAGAGAAGTAGCAGTGGCGGTGGGTATCACTGAGCGAGCGGTGCAGCGCATCATCGCTGATCTTGAGGAAGCTGGATATTTAGTCCGCGAGAAGGCGGGAAGAAGGAATTCCTACACACTAAATACGGGGGAGATGCTGCGGCATGAGCTTGAGAAGAATCACAGCATCGGTGAGATCCTTGGTGTGCTGGCTGATTAGGCCTAACCGGGGATTTTCCTTTCTTGGTGGCAGGGATGTGGTTTGCTGCGTGTATGAAATCTGTGCTGAGCCTGCTGATATGTCTGCTGCTGTTCCCTGCCGGGAATTTGCTGGCGGGAGGAAATAAGGGGAAGTCGGTAAACATTTCATTCCACATAGAGACGGAAGGCTCAGATAATCCGAAGATGATCATCCCGCAGATGATCGCCGGCAAACAGCGGTTTTTCCGAAGACTTCCTGAGATTTCCTCAAAAGATTTGGCGGCTTTCACGCCTTTTCCCGCAGATGATCAAGCGTCCTACGGAGTAGTTTTTCAAATCAAAGGAAAGGCGCACCAAAGATTCGAAGCAGTGACGACTGATAACAGGGGGCGTTGGCTGCTTTGTCAGGCCTTCGGCCGGGCTGTCGACGCTGTGTTGATCGATGAACCGGTGACTGATGGCGCGATTGTCATTTGGAAGGGCATCACTCTGGAGGAAGTGCATGAGCTGGATAAGGCGATGCCCCGGATCGGCGAATAATTTTTAATACTCGAATATGATTTTACGAATCGGATTTTGCCTGCTTGCGTTGGCTGTGGAGTTATCAGCGGAGCCGCTGAAAATCGCGTTGCCTACTGAGAATCAACACCTCTTTTCCGGGGAGCCGGAAAAATTCTACATGTATGTGGATCGAACCTTCGAGGGGGAGACTTCGCAGCCTTGGGAGGGTGGCTCATTCGGCTACGTGCGTTCGCCAATACGTGTGAGCGGGAAGGTGGTGATGAGCCGTTTCCATGAAGGGGTGGACATCTCACCGGTGAAGCGGGACAAGGCGGGTAATCCGCTCGATCTCGTGATGAGCATTGCGGATGGCATGGTGGTTCATACCAGCAAGATATCTGGAAGGAGCAATTACGGGAATTATGTGGTGGTGGAGCACGATTGGGAAAACTCCAAGGTCTGCTCGCTTTATGCGCACCTTGCGGAGGTCACTGTGGAGCCGGGAGATACGGTGAAAATGGGATCTGTGCTGGGACGTATGGGCTACACTGGAGTGGGACTCGACCGGACAAGGGCGCACGTGCACCTTGAGCTAGGCCTTTTGATGAGCATGGAGTATCAGGGCTGGCATGATGAGAACTTCGGTAGCGCGAATTACCATGGGAACTACAATGGGATGAACATTGCCGGGGTGGATGTGGCATCGTTTTTCACGGAGCATCGTGCAAATCCTGAACTGACCTTTAGTGAGTTCGTGCTGAGCCGCCCTATGCAGTTCAAAGTGGCGGTGCCAGCAGGTGATGGTGAGCCGGAGTTTCTTACGCGTTATCCGTGGATGCGGCGTCCTGGCTCGGCGAATCCATCGTCATGGGAGATCGGCTTCGCCGCGACTGGGCATGCCATTTCATTTACGCCGAGTGAGAGAGTGGTGACTGAGCCTGTAGTGACACATCTGCGGCCTGCAGAGATCCCTCAACGCTGGCTTACACGTGGCTTGCTACAGGGCGAGGGCAGCAAGGTTTCCCTTTCTCCCGGGGGTAGAAGCATGGTCGCTCTGGTGATGGATGATTTTCCTAAGGCGCAGTGAATGGATGGCCTAAAATCGGCCTAGCTTGCGTAGTGGATATTGGGCTTTCTTCCTGCGAGGTGAAGGCTATCCTTTGGCCGTGAAAGGATGGCTCTGCCTGGTATTATGTATTTGTGTCCAGCCGGTCATGGCGAACGGGCCAGAGCCTGCTGCATTAGAATTTCTCGAAAAAATACGTGAGGGCTCCCTTGATCTGGAGCCGGGTGGCGATACGGCGCTTCAGCCTACGACATCCGAGAAGAAGCGCAGGCAGATCAGGCAGGATTTGGAGAGGCTTGAGAAGGATCTGCGCGGAGGCGAGCTGGAACTAGGTGATGTGAACCAAGATGGGAATTTTGCTGCCGTGATGGTGCTCAAAGCGGGGGGATTCGATTCGGCACAAGCACAAGTCTTTCCGGTGGCTCTTGTCCGGCGTGGCGACGATTGGTTGCCGGCTCCTGTGCTTGCTTCTTTTGAAAATGCTGTGGCGGCCTACACCCTGCCGATCAAAAAGCGTCTCTTTGATCTGGAAGCCTGGATGCTCCACAAGCGGGTGACAGATTTAGGGCAGCTCATTGACGAATCGGCCGGTAGGATGAGGAACAGCATCGCGAAGTCGGTTTCAGAGGAGTTTCTGAAAACTGCGCAGCCCGGAGAAATCGCTGAACGCTTTCTAGAAGCCTGTAGTGAAGGAAATGCCCCGGCTATCTTAGGATTTCTCGGAGGGCTTTCTGAGCCACTGCCCGTCGATTGGGAGATTCGGATGAATGCCTCGCAGGCAGCGGCGACCGGAGCTGAAAATCCTGACAGCCCTTGGCATCTGCTTTCCTCACCACGCGTCGTGCGGGTGAAAGTGCTAGAGGATCTCAACGGCGATAGTGCGCTGTTATCCTTCGGCTGCCTTGATCCACGCCAAGCAGGCTCGCGCGGGACGCTGGGCATCATCAATATCGTTCATCTGCCGATCAGTAGGGACTCGGGGGGAAGGTGGAGGATCAATCCATCGGATGCACTGCTCAACGACGATGCGGAGGCTTTTTCGGACGATTCCGACTTGGATGTGGATTTGTTGGATGGATTCCCAAAGGTTTTCCGCGAATCCACGCCTCTCGTTGGTAAAAAAACGCTCGGGGATGCTGAAAATGCGGTATTGGAGGTGTTGCGAGGAGGTGACTTGGCGGATCTATTGTCCTTTGTGGATTTCGGGAAGCGCGGCAAGGACGGGCGCATCGCCTGCGCTGAGGCGGCAAATCTCTGGTGGTCAGTCAACGCTCCCGGCCAGTTTCGTGTGCCGGTGAGGCTGGATTCTAAAGAAGAAGGCACCCTCAGGGTCGTCACATATCAGTGGTTTTCCGTTTCACATCCGGATCGATATGAGCTGCAGACTCTTTATTTTAAAAAACAAGCCGAGGGCTGGGTATGGGCGCCGGGAGTGGTGCCTACCGCTGAGAGGAAGGATCAGCAGGTGCTTTCGGAATGGGTGAAAGCTGGCGAGGCGGATTGGCGAATTTCTTGGCGGGCGCGTCTGATGGAGGGCAGCTCTAGGCTCAAAAATGTCAACGGGGAAGACCCGCCTACGGATATCGAAGCGCAGCAAGCGGTGAAGGAGTGGATGGCAGCTCTTGAGAATAAACAGATGAAACGCGCTCTTGAGCTCAGCGCATGGTTCGGTGAAGAAGGAGAGCTGCCGATCAAGGCGCTACGCAATCTTTGCTACGAGTTTACGGCAAAGGCAGCTGAAGTAAAAACGATGGGCAAAATCTATCGAGGTGATCGGTGGGTGGCGGTTCGCATCACAAAATCGACGGATGAAGATGCTAAAGAAGCACAGCTAAAAGATGTTTTCGTGGTGGTTGTGATGACCGAAAGCGGCGCGAAAGTCGTTCCAGAATTGGATTTGCTGGGTGATGATTCCAGAACGCGGAGTTTCCTCAATAAGGAGACATTTAAGCGGCTCGAAGAAAGAGTCGGCGAAGCACCAGCAGGAGAACTTCAGGCATTGTTCGAAAGTTTTCTCGGAGAGATTAAGCCTAACTGATTAGTCAGCTAGGTTTGTAATCTCTTAAATTAAAATGTTAAATTCCCTTGAATTTTTTAAAAAGTAATCCAATCTGTCTCCTGTCCCCACAACCAGCCGTAGATGAAGTTACAGAATACCAATGTGAGACATGCTGGCGCGCATCGTGCCCGACATGATCTGCGAGGTATGACTTTGCTTGAGCTTACGGTGGTGATCCTAGTTTTGCTATCGCTGATCACGATCCTCTTCATTGGTGCCCGGGGCTGGAAGCGTGGTTCCGATAGGACTTTGTGCATTATGAACATCCGTAACGTCCAGAAAGGTGTGCGGAGTTTTTCGAACATGTATGGCTATTCCCCTGGCCAAAGTGTCACTGGATTGCAGTCGCGTATCATCGGATTAGGGCAATTCGTGGAGAAAACCCCCGCCTGCCCAGCTTCGGGGAATTATACCTACGGGGGGACTTTCGGGACGGACACAGTGCCCCCGGTGGGCGAGCTTTATATCGATTGCGACCTAGGTACCTTGGAGCGTCATGTTCCAGACGATCACGGTGACTGGTAGGCTTGCGCGCTTTTTCCGGAGGATTTCCGGATCGACAACTGGTAGAGTTGTGCCAAGTTCAGGAAGCAAATTTTTATCCAAACGACGCTTTTTATTTATATGATCACCCCTTGGCTCCGCTCGGCGACATTCGCCATCAGTCTCGTCGCCCTCTCAAACCCGGCCTGTGCCCAGCAGGCAGATTTCAACGAAGTGGGAAGGCAGATGGCGATCATGCTGCAGAACAGCCACTTCGCGCGACTCCCTTACAATGCCGAACTGAGCCGCAAGTTTTTCGACGACTACCTACAAGATCTGGATTCTCAGAAGCTTTATTTCACTCAAGAGGATGTGAGCGGCTTCAGCATCAAGTATGGCGATAGGCTCCACACTCTGCTTCTTCAGGGGAATAGCATGGAGGCGGCGCTTGATATCTACGGAGTTTTCAAAGTCCGTGTAGAAAGCAGGGTCAAGCACGCCGAGGAACTCCTCAAGGGGGACTTTGATTTTACCGTTGATGAGACGGTAATGCTTTCTAGGAAAGAGGTCAAATGGCCGAAAAATGAGGCTGAAGCCCGTGATGTATGGGCCCGCCAGATCAAGGAAGTAGTGCTCGCAGAGACGCTGCGCCGCGAAACGATCACCCGCCTCGCCGCTGAGCAGGGCAAGGATGATCCCGGAGCTGACGATGCTGACCCGAGGGAAAAGGTGGCGCTTCGCTACAAGCGCCTGCTAGCCGGCGTTTTGGAAGTGGATGACGAGGACATCGCAAACTATTTCCTAAGCGCCGTCGCACGTGCATACGATCCGCACACGGACTACATGAGCTTCCGTGAGATGAATCGCTTCAAGGGCGACATGAAAAATGAGCTCATTGGCATCGGGGCATTGCTTCAGGCTGAGGAAGATGGCGCGACCATCATCAAGGGCATAGTCATCGGCGGCCCCGCTGACAAAGAAGGCAAGTTGAAGCTCAACGATCGCGTTGTCGCAGTCGATAGCCTCAACACTGGCACGGCCGAGGGCATGGTCGACATCATGTTCATGCCCATCGATAAGGTGGTGGAGCTCATCCGCGGCAAAGAAGGTTCTTCTGTCGCGCTAAAAGTTGAGCCATCTGGCGGCACTCCGGGTGAAACGGTATTGATCGTGATCGAGCGCGACAAGGTGGAGCTCAAGGACGAGCAGGCCAGTGGAGAGCTGATCAAGATGAAGAATCCCGATGGGGAAACGCGCCGGATCGGTGTCATCACGCTTCCATCCTTTTATGCTGATTTTGACGAAGGCCTCACCCGCTGCTCGGTGGATGTGGAGCGCATCCTCATCCGCCTCATGGAGGAGGAAATGGACGGCCTAATCTTTGATCTCCGCAACAATGGTGGCGGCTCACTAGAAGAAGTCCGTCGCATGACCGGTTTCTTTGTCCCAAGCGGTCCCGTGGTTCAGGTGAAGAACACCCTCGGACAAGTTCAGGTGAAGGACTCAGATGGAGGCAAGCCGATCTACACAGGCCCCATGGTGATGCTGACCGACAAGAGCAGTGCATCGGCCAGCGAGATTATCGCTGGAGCACTTCAGGACTACAACCGCGCCGTCATCGTTGGCGACTCCTCGACCTTCGGGAAAGGCACAGTTCAGCAGCCCATGGACATCGGTAGCATGCTTCCGCTCTTTGCGGTGAGGGACAAGGCTGGCTTTCTTAAAGTCACGATCCAGAAATTCTATCGCCCTTCCGGCTCCTCCACCCAGATGGATGGGGTAGTCCCGAGCATCGTGCTTCCGAGTATCTTCGATGCACTAGATGTCGGTGAAGCGGAACTGGACAATGCCCTTCCGCACGATCGCATTCGCCCTGCATCCGATTTCCGCGCGCTCGATGAACAGGCGCTTTTCCTACCCATCCTCAAGGAGCGCAGCCAAGAGCGCGTAGAGACTTGTAAGGATTTCGAATACGTTATCGAAGACATTCTCAAAGCTAAGGAACGCCTCAAGGATAACACTGTGACGCTCAATAAAGCGGAACGTGAGAAGGAGTTGGCCGAGGCAGAAGAGCTCAAGCACCAGCGCAATGCTGAGAGGCGTGATCGCTTCGCCAAGATCGCCGAAAAGGATGCCAAGGATTACACCTTCTACCGCATCACGCTTGATGATTTGGAAAAAGGAGCTGATCTAAAATCCTACGATCCTTCCGGAGATGCGGGTGACTACATGCGCCGCGCTGTGGATGAAACAGAGGGCCTCGACGACACACCTAAGTGGCCATCCGCCCTGAATCCTGAGAAACGCGAAGCGATGAATGTCCTCCTTGATCTGATCAACGAAACCGAGAAGGCAAAGATGGTCGGCATCCTGAAAAGTGATGGCGGTGTGCGCTAATGTCGGTGATCGCTTGGCAGCTCGATGAGGTGAAAGGTCTTGTCCGCAAGGCCTGCTTCGATGCCGGTCGTGATCCTGATGATGTGACTTTGGTCGCTGTTTCAAAAACCTTTCCTGCAAAGGATGTTGAGAAAGCGATGGAAGCTGGGCAGCTGGTTTTCGGTGAAAGCCGTTTGCAGGAGGCGGAGCCGAAGATCGCACTGCTTCCCGGTGGGCTGGAATGGCATTTTATCGGCAGGGTGCAGCGCAATAAGGTGCGGAAAATCCTCCCGCTCTTCGCCTATGTCCATGCTGTGGATTCTTTTAAGCTAGCGGTTTACATGGACGGAGTCGCGAAGGATCTCGGCATGGTTCCGAAAATTTTCCTCCAAGTGAATCTTGCCGGAGAGGATTCCAAAGGTGGCTTCACCGAAGCGGAAATCATCGCCTCGATGGAAGAGATTTCACAGCTCACGAACTTGGAAGTGATCGGGCTGATGATGATTCCACCGGCAGATGATGATGCTGGAAAGTGGTTCCGTGGTCTCCGGGAGTTGCGGGATGCTCTGGAAGAGAAATTTCCGATCAAACTTCCGAGCCTGAGCATGGGAATGAGCGGTGATTTCGCGGAAGCGATTTCCGAAGGCGCGACCCACGTGCGAATTGGCTCCGCTATCTTCGGGAAACGAGATTACAAGGTGGAGGGAGAACTTGGATGACGATGAAAAGCCTGACGAACGTTTGCAAAATTGGCGATGAACTGGCGCTGGCCTTCAGCGATGGCAGCGAGATGTATCTAGGACTCGCGATGATGAGGCGCTCATGCCCATGCGCCGTTTGCCAAGGAGAGCCCGATGCGATGGGGCGCGTGCGGCGGCCAATCGTCGAGCACGGCCCAGGAGCCTTCGAGCTCAAGCGTTTCGAACTCGTCGGTGGATACGGCCTCCAGCTCTTTTGGGCGGATGGGCATAGCACTGGTATTTACAGCATGGCGTATCTGGATCAATTGGATCGGCTCGCGAGGAACTGAGAGATATCTATTTTCGTAAGAAAAATAGTACGGGGGATGCAGTAATTCATACCATTTTTAGCATCACAGAATTTTACTTTGAGAACTAGATGGAGATAATTTAGAGGGTATTTTTTGGCGGCTTGAAGCGCGGAAGCATTTTCGAAGTGAAATAAAGTTTCAGAGTGGTAATTGGTAATGGAGATAAACGTTCCCAGTGATCAGCAGATTGGTGAGTGCGTGGAGGGCGATGGCGGTTTTTAGTGAGCCTGTGCGCCAGACAAGGAAGGCGGCAGCTGCTCCTGTGATGCCGACTGAGACCCAGCCCCAGAAATCATATTGGGTGTGGATTAGGGCGAAGAGGAAAGTGGAAACAACACCTGCCCAAAGCGTTCCGATTTTCCCTCGGAGGCCTTGGAATAGGAAGCCGCGGAAGACGATTTCCTCAAACACCGGGGCGAGGACGACTGATGTAAAAAGTGTGGTGAGCATGTAATAGGTATCGACCGTGGCGGAATCTAAGAAGTCGGTGGGATCGGTATCTGTGACAGGTGCGAAGTAGAAGAGTGCGTATTCTGCGATGGAAACCATGCCGAAAGCGGCGATGAGGAGCGGGATATGGACAGGCTTGCTGAGACCGAAGGTTTTCCAGGCGTTGCGTGGCCATTTCAGGAAAAAGAAGATGAGGCAGAAGGCGGGGAAGCTTCGCCAGAGAAATTCGTAAACAGGGTAGGTGAGCCACCACCCAAAAAGTATTTCCTGGAGATCGTAGATGTATCCGGCGACGTCAAACCAATGGTCTAGCAGGAGATTCGCGGCAAAGAATACGCCTATCAGCGTGGATGGTGCCCATGAGCGGGCGATGCGTGGCACCGAGGGCGCTTGTTTGTTCCGGCGCACGAAGCAGAAGATAGCTGCAGCTACGCCTAGGATGAAGAGTGAGTCGTAAAGTATGCTGACGGCTGTGACGCGCCACATCAGCTGATCGTTCTGCGAGCGATAAATCTCAGTGATTTCAGGGTCGTCTGTGAGGGCGAGATACATTTCGAAATGCCAGCAGCGCTGCTCGTCTCCGCCAGTGATGAGCCAATCTTTTACTTCCGCTAGGTAGTCGGGATCATCGGAGAAATTTACGCTGTCGGTGTCGCCGGTGAGCCGGTAATCGATGCAATCAAGGAGGCGCTCGCCTTCGTCGCCGGTGGCATCGAGATATTTTTCCTCAATGAGTTCCTCAGAATCGAGTAGCCACTCATCGGGATCGTATTCTCCGAACATCCATTCCTGATAGGAGTTCGCGCGATCCGATGCCTCAAGTAGGCGAATTTCGCGGTCGTAGTATTGGAGGATGACTTCGCCATCGACTCCCATTTCCTCTACAGAAAAGCTGTGGTATTGATTCCAAGACATGGCCGCCCATCCGACGGCGAGGATCGCGACGACTGTCTTGGGAATTCCTTTTCTGATCCATCCTCTGAGTAGCATGCCGGGAAAGGGATAGGGTAAACGGGCGGGCATGTCCCTGCAAAAGCGTGGTTTCCAGCAAGTGCTGACAGGTGGAAATTTTTCATGGGCAGGAGTGCGGGGATGTAGGAGTATTTGGGGAGTGCCCGACGGGCTTTAAATTCATGGATTTCATTCTAGATAACATTGTTTTCATCTTATTTGGTGTTGGCGCTCTGGTTCAGTGGTTGAAATCCACGAAGGAGGCGAAGCAAGAGCAAACGTCTCAGGAAACGCAGCAGCGTGAATATGAGAGTTACGAGGAATTCGTTGAGGAAGTGGAGAGAAGTATTCCGAGGGCGGCTGTCCCTCCACCACTACCAGCGGGAGGAGCTGGGCCTATGCCGGGTGTAGAGAGATCACCGGTGCCGAATCTTCGTAAGAGCGGGCAGCGTGAGCTGAGTGAGGCACCACCTTTGTCGGCAATGAATTCCGAACTAGAGCGTCAGGCGGCACTTGCGGAGCAATTGCGTGAGCTGAAGCGTGCGAAGAAAGTGAGTATGCCTGCCTTTGAAAATCGTAAGAAAGAGAAGTCTGAGACGATTGGTGGCATCGGGCTAAAAGCGCGGCTGCGCACACGGCGAGAGCTGCGGGACGCATTTGTGCTTAAGGAAATCCTTGAGAAGCCTGTAGGGCTGAGGTGAGGGATGTCTGAAGCTGCGGAGGTGAAAGGAAGGTTGCGTTTGCGATTGTTTCCACGGGCGGAGACAGCGGTGCGCGGTGGTCATCCATGGGTTTTTGCAGACAGTATCAAATCGCAGAACCGTGAGGGTAAAACGGGCGAGCTGGCGGTGATTTACGACAAGCGGGATAGATTTTTTGCGGTAGGTATGTATGAGGCGGAGTCGCCGATACGGGTGCGAATCCTACATTGTGGAAAGCCAGCAGATATCGGGCGGGAATGGTGGCAGCAGAAGGCGCGCGAGTGTCTGGAAAAGCGTCAGGGAGATGTGCTGAAAGAGGGAACAGATGGCGCACGGATGATCAACGGCGAGAGCGAGGGATTTCCTGGTTTGGTGGCGGACAAGTATGCGGATACGCTGGTGGTGAAAGTCTATGCGGCGGGCTGGCTGGTGAGGTGGGAGGAGATAGAGGCCGTTTTGCGAGAGGTTTTTTCTCCGCGTTATCTGGTGCTAAGGATGAGTCGGAATATTGTGAATTTCGCCGAGGGACTGGGTCTGGAGGAAGGTTTTCGAGGGGAGCTGGGAGATGAGATAGTGGTATTTTCAGAGAATGAGATCCGTTTTGAATCGGCGGTTTTGAAAGGGCAGAAGACTGGTTTTTTCCTTGATCAGCGGGACAACCGAGCTCGTGTGGAGTTACTAGCGAAGGGGCGCGAGGTGCTAAATGTGTTCAGTTTTTCTGGAGGCTTCTCGCTATACGCAGCGCGGGGTGGAGCGAAGTCCGTGACGGATCTGGACATCAGCGGCCATGCGCTGGAGAGCGCTGGGAGAAATTTTTCGCTGAACGCGCATGATGAACGTATCTCGGGCGTGAAGCGCAGGGCTGTGCAGGCGGATGCGTTTGCTTGGCTGGAGGAGAGCGGAGAAAAGTTTGATCTAATCGTCGTGGATCCGCCGAGTCTTGCTAAGCGGGAGGCGGAAAAGGAAGGTGCGCTGCGTGCTTATGGGCGGTTGAATTCAAGGGCGGTCGCCATGCTGAATGAGGGTGGTATCCTATTGGCTGCATCGTGCTCGGCGCATGTGTCGGAGGAGGAGTTTTTCCGATTGGTGGAGGAGGCTGCGGAATGCAGCGGGAGGCGCTGGAAGGAGCTTTGGCGCAGCGGGCATGCAGCAGATCATCCGGCGAATTTCAGGGAGGCGAGGTATCTGAAGGCGCTTTGTATTGAGTTTAATTAAAGCGGCGGCACAAAGCCCAGCACGATGAACTTGTCCAAATCCTGCCGCCTGGAAGGACGGCTCTCCATAGGGCTTGCGGGATGAGGCGCGGCGGTGATAATGGCAACGCAATGTCTTTCGGAGGAAGCAGATCATATGGAAGCGGGATGATGGCGCAGCTGACACCGGTAGTGAAATGGCTGCTGATTACGAACCTCGCAATATTTTTCGGGGATATGCTTTTTTTCGATGAAAAGATCGCTGAGTTCGGCGCCTTCACGACTACTTCGGCGCTGGCGGAAAAGAAGTGGTGGCAGTTCATCACCTTCCAGTTCATTCACGCCCACATGGCACATGTGCTGTTCAATTCGATCGGCTTGTACTTTTTCGGCCCATGGATGGAGCGGTGGTGGGGCGCTGGGAAATTTATCGTTTTTTACCTGCTCTGCGGGGCAGCGGGAGCGTTTTTCTATGTAGTTCTTGTCGGTGCGGGCATCCTGCCACAGAGCATTTTGGTTCCCTTGGAAGGCGGTGGTTTGGAAAGGGTTCCGATGACTAAGGTACCATTGGTGGGTGCCTCTGCGGGGATCTACGGGATACTGATTGGAGTGGCGGTGATCGCCCCGGCTTTGCGTGTCTCGCTACTCTTTCCCCCGGTGACGCTGACGATGCGTAGGCTCGCGCTGATTTTGATGGCGATTTCCGTGTTAATTATCGTTTTCAAAATCGGCGGCAACGAGGGTGGTGAGGCAGGACACCTTGGAGGTGCGATTATGGGGTTTTTCCTGATGCAGGTGTGGATATGGTTTTCGTCGAAGGGGGGCTCTTTCGGAAAGATGCGTGGACCACGCAAAGATATCGAACCGAAGATCCGTCCGAGGACAATGGTGGACCTCCGTAGCGAGAGCGAAATCGACAGGCTGCTCGACAAGATTTCCAAGGACGGCTTTCAGAGCCTGACAGAAGAGGAGCGCGATCTGCTACACCAAGCTGCGAAGAGTCAGGAGAAATAAAATGATGACAGATGAGGAAATGATTGCCGGCACGGGCGCAGGCGGAGAGGTGGAGCGACTAAAGGCGATCATGCACCGCCTGCGTGCTCCGGGTGGATGCCCTTGGGATGCGGAGCAGACGCATGAGTCTATTGTCGCGAATCTCATCGAGGAAACCTATGAGGTGGTGGATGCGATACAGCGCGCCGACGATGCGGACATGACCGAGGAACTGGGAGACCTGTTATTACAGGTCATTTTTCACTGCGAGATCGCTGAGGGGGGAAATCGCTTCGATCTGGAGGATGTGGCGAGGGGAATTTCAGAGAAGCTGGTGAGGCGGCACCCTCATGTTTTTGCGACTTCGGATGTAGCGGATTCCGATGCTGTGCTGAAGCAGTGGGATGAGATCAAACGCAAGGAGAAGGGCGAGAAGGAAGTACCTTATTTGCACGGCGTGGGAAAGGGGCTTCCGGCTTTGGTGCGAGGAGCGAAGCTACTCAAGAAAGCGTCGAAGGTCGGGTTCGATTGGCCTACAGAAACGGGTGTGATCGCCAAGATCCGAGAGGAACTCAGAGAGGTGGAATGCGCGGTGGACGAAAAGGATATGGAGGCGGTGGACGAAGAGCTTGGTGATTTGCTGTTTTCCGTGGTGAATCTCGCGAGGTTCCGGAAAATCGATCCAGAGGTTCTGATGGCGCGGGCGAATACGAAATTTGAAAAGCGTTTCGGGGAGATGGAGAAGATGCTCAAGGAGGCTGGCAAGCCGCTTGGTGAGGCTGACCGAGATCTGATGGGCGATGTATGGGACGAAGCGAAGCGGGCTGGTTTCTGATCAGGCTGCGGCTTTCGTTTTGCTGACAGGTATATAACCCAGCGCCATGATGAGCAGCTGGCTGATAATGAATGCGCTGAGCCAGAAGAAGGCGGCATCGGTGAAGCCGTAGGAGTGGAGGCCTTGATTTCTTTCTCTGAATTGGGTTTCGCATTCATAACAGACCAGTTTGCATTTTTTGCAGGGTTAGGGAATTCCTTTTCTCCGGTTTTTTCGTAAATTGGATTTTTTGTTCTCTGAGTTGGCTTGCGTGTTCGTGTGAACGGCTTCATGTTCGGCTGCGTAGCCGTGGAGAATGTTATTAAAAAAGGTCTATTGAAGCAACCGGGGGCGGCGTTGCAGGAGCATTTCGGTTTTTCGAAGTTCCTGGACGGGCAGGAAGAGGTAATCTCGGAGATTGTGGCGGGGAGGGACGGGCTGGTGGTGATGCCGACAGGTGGAGGAAAGTCGCTGTGCTTTCAGATTCCGGCGCTGTGTTTCCCGGGAGTGACACTGGTGATTTCCCCGCTGATCGCGCTGATGAAGGATCAGGTGGATGCGTTGCAGGCGCGTGGTATTCCGGCGACGCTGATCAACTCGACTTTGTCGTGGCCTGAGCAGAAGGAGCGGCTGGATGGGATGGTGCGGGGGGATTTTAAGCTGGTTTATGTGGCTCCGGAGAGGTTCCGCGCGGAGAGTTTTCTGAGGGCGCTTGAGGGCGTGGAGATTTCACTGTTCGCGATCGATGAGGCGCACTGCCTGAGCCAATGGGGACATGATTTCCGGCCGGACTACATGCGGCTGGGGAAGGCGCTTGAGAAAATCGGCAGGCCGCAGTGCGTGGCGCTGACGGCTACGGCGACTCCAGTAGTTCGTGAGGATATTCTTCAGGTGCTGGGGTTGCGGGAGCCGTTCGAGAGAGTGAGCGGATTCTCGAGGCCGAATCTTTCTCTGGGCATCACGTCTGTGGACAAGGCGGCGCAGAAGGATGAGCGCATCAAGGCGGTGATCTCGGCGCACAAGACGGGTATTATCTACTGCGCGACGCGGAAGAAGGTGGATCTCGTTTCCGAGACGCTGGCTAGCTGGGGTGTGAAATGCGTTTCCTACCACGGCGGGATGGGAGATGCGGAACGTGTGAAGGCGCAGGAGATTTTCATTTCCAAGAAAGTAGACATCGCGGTGGCAACCAACGCGTTCGGGATGGGAATTGACCGTGGGGATGTGCGTTTCGTGATCCACTACGAGATCCCGGGAAGCGTGGAGGCGTATTATCAGGAGGCGGGGCGTGCGGGGCGTGATGGTGAGGCGGCGGTGTGTGAGCTGTTGTTCAATTATGCAGACACGCGGACGCAGGAGTTTTTCATCGATGGGGCGAATCCATCGGCGACGACGGTGCGGCAAATCTACGGGTATCTTTCGAATGAAGCGGACGATAACCACGAGGTTTTTAGGACTCTGGAGGACATCGCGGAGCATGCAGATGTGAAAAATAGCATGGCAGTCGGCAGTGCGCTGACGGTGCTGGGAAAGGGGCGTTTCATCGAGCGATTCGATGTGCCGGGGAAGCGCATGCGTGGGACGCGGCTTTTGAAGCCGGATCTGCTGGCGGGGGATCTGGCGCTAGATGAGGATGCGATGGAGAAGAAAGACTCGCGCGACCGCGAGAAGCTCAAGGCGATGGTGGAGATGTGCTATGCGCGCACATGCAGGCAGCAGTGGATCCTGGAATACTTCGGCGAGCCGGATGCGAAGACCTGCGGGAACTGTGATATTTGCCGGGATAGGAGTGCGGGGGATTACCGCAAGCCGACCGCTGAGGAGGAGATGCTGGTGAAAAAGGCTTTGGCTGGTGTGGCGCGCATGTCGCACCGGGGCAGCCGTGGATGGGAGGGGAAATTCGGCAAGGGGCGTATCGTTCAGATGCTTTCCGGAAGTAAGTCGCAGGAAATCCTCAACAACCGGCTTGATCAGCTCACGACCTACGGGATCCTTGCAGACAAGACGACGGGCTACCTCAACGGGCTTTTTCGCTCAATGGCGGATGAGGGGCTGGTGATCACACAGACGGGGGAATATCCGTTGATGACCCTTTCGGATAAGGGTGAGCAGGTGATGTTGGGGAAATCGGATTTCGAGCTGAAATGGCCAGATGAGGCACCGACTCCGGCGGGGCTGGAGGAGAAAGACTTTGATCCGCAGCTCTACACCATGCTCAAGGATTTGCGCTATAAGATGGCCAAGAAAGACGGCGTGCCGCAGTACATCGTTTTTTCTAACAAGGTGCTAGAGGCTCTTACGAGATATGCGCCGATGAGCGTTGAAGAAGGCTTAGCGATCCCTGGTATCGGCGAGGCGAAAGCACAGACCTACCTTCCGGCGTTTCTGGAGATGATCCGCACTTACCGCGCGATGCGCTGATCAATCTTCCGGTAGCTCAATCACGATAGCTCTCCGCGGAGCCTCGGGCTCGGATGTATCCGGAGTTTCTTCTTCGGTGGGTTCTGTAACAGCTGTTTCCTCAGGCACCGTATTTTCGCTGTCTGCTTTTGGCTCGCCCTTGATTTCGGAGATTAGATCATCCTTGGAATGTTGCTTGTCGAAGTTTTCGAAAATTTTCACTCCGCCATATACCAGCCCGCCCGTGATGAGGATCAGCCAGATTACAGCCATACTACCGCCGGATTTTTTCTTTTTTGGCTTTTCGTGGAGCACAGGCACCGCCGCCGGGCCGGAGAGGTCGATTAAGGATTCGAGGTCGTCGCCATCGATCATGGCGGTGGGTTCAATGTCGTCCAGCCATGGTATCACGTCGACACCTACGTAGTCTCCGTATTGCTGGAGGAAACTGCGAGCATAGAGCGGACTGTTGAAATACCCGAAATCCTCGCTTTCAAGGGCATTGATGACATCTCGTGGCATTTTCCCGAGGTAAACGGCATCGTCCACCGAGATGCCTGCGGCTTCACGGGCGGTGCGCAGCGCTTTGCCGAGGCTTTCTTTGATATCGTCCATCCTTTCGGAGTGGATCTAAGCGCGATTCCGTGGATCGTGCAACAGGAGTCGCGGGAATGTGATGTAAGGAAATGATCAGCCAAACAGGCTGGATTGGAACTCTATTGCCTTGACGGCTCTGGGGCGTGGAGCCTTTATCGGCGCGACATTCCTTCTAATATGACTTCCTCATCTTTCCCCTTTCGTGGCTTTCTGGGTCGTGCCGTGTTTTTTGCCCTGCTTCTGGTAAGCCTGTTTTCTGGTCACCTCGTTGCTCAGGATTTCGAAGGAAAGAACATTACGGAGGTTTCAGTGCAATATCGTGGAGCAAAAACAGTGGATGAAAGCCGAATCCGTAACCTGATGTCTACTAAGGTAGGATCGGTATATCGCGCCCAGCGACTGGATGATGATATCAAGACGCTTTTCGAGTCCGGTTTGATCGATGATGTACGATTTCTTGCCGAAGGAGTAGGAGCAAATGGTGTGCGAGTGATAGCGGACGTCCTCACCCGCCCGATGACCGGTGGTGTTGGTTTCGTGGGAAATACGGTTTTTTCCGATCAGAAGCTGGCGAAGGAAACCAAGCTGAAAGCAGGTGGAGCTCTGAGCGATGAGGCTATCTTGGAGGCTCGCCGCAACATCGAAGAATATTACCAAGGCTATGGTTATCCGGATGTCATCGTGACGCACCGCACCCAAGCTTCTGGCCAGCCGGGACTCTCAGATCTTATTTTCGTCATCGACGAGGGTGGTAAGAACGAGGTTCGCAAGATCCGTTTTGAGGGAAACACGAAATTCACTACGGCAGAGCTGAAAAAGGAGATGAAGACTAAGCCGAAGGGTTGGTTCTCATGGCTCACAAAGTCTGGACGTTTTGAATCCGACCAGCTTGATGAAGATCTCGATGCGGTTCTGGATTACTACCGCGGCAAGGGCTACCTCCGTGCGAGCAGCCCAGGCATTCGCCGGGATCCAGTGGGAGACGGTCGAGTGGATCTAGTGATCCCGATCAACGAAGGTGAAAAATACACCGTGGCTGGAGTGAGCTTCGGGCGCATGACGGTTTTCAAGGAAGAGGAACTTTATCCTTCGATGACACTCAACGGCGGCGATGCGTATTCTTCCAAGAAAATGCGCGACGATATCAAGACGATCCGCAGCTTCTACGGATCGCGCGGATATGCCGATGCCGCAGTTTCTCCTGACATCAAGGACGCTGGCCCGAACCGTGTGACGGTGAAATACCAGATCACCGAGGGATCGCGCTATCGCGTAGGCAAGGTGAACATCCAGGGTAATACCAAGACAAAGGATAAAGTCATCCGCCGTGAAGTTCCGCTTAAGCCAGGTGACTGGTTCAACTCTGTCGAGCTGGAAACCACCAAGGCACGCCTAGAAAACCTTCAGTATTTCTCTGATGTCCAAGCGAGGGGTATCCCAGGTGGCGGTGGTTACCGCGACGTGGATATCCTTGTGGAGGAGCAGAACACAGGCTCGATCGGAGTCGGCCTTGGATTTAGCTCCGTGGATAGCGTTGTGGGCTTCCTGACATTGGAACAGTCAAACTTCGACATCACCAACCCATGGAACTTCACGGGTGGCGGTCAGCGTTTCTCGATGAGCCTCCGCGCAGGCTCGGAGCGCAGCGAATTCAGCGTGTCGCTAGTCGAGCCATGGTTCATGGATCAGCGCCTCGCTCTTGGTGGCGAGCTCTTCTTCCGCCAGTCCACCTACTTCAGTGATGTATATGAGCAGTCAAACGCAGGTGGAGCGATCTACCTTCGCAAGCCGCTCAGCGAGAGATCTTCCCTGAAACTGGAATACCGTCTCGAGCAGATCGGCATTGATGTAGATGCCGGCTCCAGTCCAGCATTCCTTGCAGAAGATGGTGATTTCATCAGGAGCGCAGTTTCACTCACTTATGCATATGACAGCAGGGACAGCACAATCCAGCCGCGTTCTGGCCACCGCTTCGATGTGAATCTTACCATGGCAGGCGGCATCTTCGGTGGAGATGTGGATGTCGTTTCCCTATCCACTACAGGTTCAAAATACTGGAACCTGAAGTGGGATACAATCCTTTCGGTCAACGGCGAACTTGCCTTCGTGGATGGACTAAATGGCAACAACGTCCCGATCTTTGATCGGAACTTCCTTGGTGGGGGTCGCACGATGAGGGGCTTCGAGTTCCGCGACATTGGCGGCCCGCGTGACGCAGCTTCGGGAGAGGTTCTTGGTGGTAGCTCCCTCGGTTTCCTGAGCTTGGAATACACCGTGCCGATCATTGAGACGATCCGCGGTGCGGTCTTCTTCGATGCCGGTTACGTGAACAATGGATCATGGGACATCGTTCCAGAGGATCTCTACACGGATGTCGGCTTCGGTGTGCGCATCAAGCTTCCGATCAGCCCTGTCCCGCTCGCACTTGATTATGCAGTGCCGATCAACTCGCCAGACCCTGCGGCGGACAAGGGAGGTCAGTTCAACTTCTACTTGAACTATCAATACTGATCCGGGTTCTCTCTGGATCTAAAAAATTCTCTAAGGGGATGGCCGTAAGGTTATCCCCTTTTTCTTGTTGAAAAGCTAACGCTTGGCGGATGCCTCTCGTTTTTCCCTTTCCCGTCTCAGTGAGGCTAGGGAAACGCGTGGACGCAGGAGGTATCTGCCGAAGAGGAATCCGGCGATAGAACCACCTAGGTGGCAGGGATGGGAGATGCGGAATAACTCCGCGAGACCGTGCTCGGTGAGGTAGGCGCCGAAGCGGGCGAACGGGCCGGTGGGGAGATCCGGGTGGCTCAGGGAGAGGATGAGATTAGCAAGGATGATACCTGCGCCGATGGATCTGCCGCTGAGGAAGAGGGGCAGGAATTTTGATTCGGGGGAGAGGGTTGTGTGAAAGATGAGAAACGCGAAGCAAATGGCTGAGGAGCCGACTAAGGTTTGTTGGTCGATGGGTGGAATTCCCGGTGGGGTGAAGAGAAGGAAAAGCAATCCACCTAATAATGCTGCGGAAAGAGAGAGCAGCCAGAATACGCGTTTGCTTGTGAAGTGCTCGATCTTTGAGCCGAGTAGGAGGATTACGGCGGCGTTGAGGAGGAGGTGCGCCCAATTTACGTGGATGAGGGCGTGACTGGCGATTTGCCAGAAGTCTCCTGAGAGAAAATTATCTTTTTTCAGCCCGAGGATGGCTTGGACTTGTGAAAGCTTGTCGGTGGTGCCGGGTGGGACGGGTGCGATCTTGTCCCAGATGACAGGTATCGCTTGGAAGATGATCAAGATGCGGACAAGCATCCATGAGCAGGGTGCGTTGCGGAGTTGCCGTATGCCTCGCTTGAATTTCCCGCTTCCGGAACTCATCTCCGCAAGGGTTTCCGGCGCGACTGGCGGAATCATTTGGAATTACTCCTGGTGCCGGGCGCGGGGTTCACGCTTGGCATTGTTTTCGGAAGAGGGGGAGGTGACAAAGGGTCCGCCTTCGAGTGGGGCGACTCCGGTGGAGGCGACATCTGGCATTTCGGAAGGGCGTCCGGCGAGTGGGAAGTCCTTGCGGAGGGGGAAGAAAGGGTAGCCCTCCCACATGAGGATGCGCTTGAGGTTCGGGTGATCGGCAAAAGGAATGCCCATCATGTCCCAGACTTCGCGCTCGTGCCAATCTGCAGCTTTCCAGAGATGCACGGCGGTGGGGACAGATTCGTCTTCCGAGACTTTCGCTTTGAGGCGGAGATGGCGTTTGTCGTCGAGCGAGGCTAGCTCGTAGACGATTTCGAAGCGTGGGTCTTCGCCGAAGTGATCGAGCGATGAGACGTCGAGGAGGAGTTCGTAGCCGAGCTTTTCCTTGCAGAGGGCGAGGGCTTTCGGGAGTGCCTCAAGAGAGACGTTTAGGGTGTTTTCCCCACGAAATTCAACTTCGGAGAGGATGCCAGATCCGAGTGCTTCACGGAGGGCTGGGAAATCGTTTTCAAGTATGGAAGACATGTCTCTTAATTGAAGTTTAAAATTTAAAGTTTCAGGCGTTGTCTTCGATGAAGGTGCGCTTCTGGTCTTCGGTGGAGCTTTCGGCTTCGATTTTCTCCTGCAGCTTCATGAGGCCTTCGATAAGGGCCTCGGGGCGCGGAGGGCAGCCGGAGATGTAAACGTCCACAGGGATGAGTTGGTCGATGCCCTGGAGGACGGCGTAGGAGCGATACATGCCGCCGGAGGAGGCGCAGGCTCCCATGGCGATGCACCACTTCGGCTCGGGCATCTGATCCCAGACGCGTTTCACGGCGAGAGCCATTTTGTAAGTGACGGTGCCGGCGACGATCATGACGTCTGCTTGGCGTGGGGAAAAGCGCATGACCTCCATGCCGAAGCGTGAGATATCGAAGCGGGATGAGGCTGTGGCCATGAGCTCGATGGCGCAGCAGGCGAGACCCATTGGCATAGGCCATAGAGAGTTTTTACGCATCCAATTGATGGCGGCATCTACACGGGTGAAGATGATATTGCCCTCGATCTTAGAATCGTAGGCGGCGTGCTCGGTGATTGTGCTTTCCATGGCGGGACTCGGATTAGCGGGAAGATGGTGCTACTAGGCGGTTCGCTCAAGGCGATTGTGAAACTTTTCACAAGGCCGGAGTAGAGCGGTTATTCAAGCCACTGGACACCGAGGATCTCGGTGATGTCGATATTGCCGCCTGCTTCTGGGATGTTCATAACTTTGCTGCGCCAAGTGACGCGGCATGACTTACCAAGAAATTGGCCAGGATTCGCAATGGCGGCATCGATGGCGGGCGTGGTGTTGAGGATAAAAAAAGTGACGATTTCGCCGCCTTGGGGACGCATCATCCAGTGGAAGTAGTCGCCCTCTTCGATACCGGTGAAGACGCCGGTGGTGACGTTTCCGGCGGGAGCTTTCGGAGCAGGCTTTGCGGCAAGGGATCGTATGAATTTCTGGGTATTTTCGCTGAAATACTGCCCTTCTTGCTGAAACTCGCCGGATGTGGGATCCACAGGTTTTTTCTCGAAATCGAGCCATTTAAACAGGACACCATTGCGGAAGTAGTAACGGTCTTCGTAACGGTCAGTGACTTTGCCGTTAAAATCCTGGGTCTTGGTGACGACGTAAACGAATAGCGGTAGGCCGTTTTCGAGGTAGTATTCGTGGTTGCCGGAGCCGTGTTCGCCTAGGACTTCGACTTCGATTTTCCGGAGGGTTCCGTTTTGTGAAAATCCTTTGACGCGGAAGTCCACTCCGTCTTCGGCGAAGTTTGCTTGGGATTTCGCGTAGGGGGACTGCTGTTCGTTGATTTCTGCGTAAATCTTGCGGTGATAAGCGGTATCGGCCTGAGCGTGGAGGAAGGCAGTAGTGGCAAGAAGGAGGGACAATATGCGTTTCATGATATGGAATCGAAGCAGATGGGGTGCCTTAGGGCTAGTAATTACGTTCGATGATGCTTGTGGTTGATTGATGGGCGAGGATGGATGAATCTCCCGCGCATATGGAGCAGCGAGAGTTTCATATCAACGGGGTGCAATACATAGCGAGAACTCCGCAGGAGGAGGATTTCGAAGAAATGATCGATCTCCACGAGCGCTGCTTCCCCGGTATGATGGAAGAGGACGAGGCTTGGCGCGAAGATCAGCTAAAATCCCAGCTTCAGATTTTCGCGGACGGGCAGACGGTGATCGAGAGGGATGGGAAAATTGTCGGTGTTTCAGCGAGTTTGATCGTAAACTTGGGGAGAGATCCATTACGTCATCACACCTACTACGGAATCACGGACGATGGGTATTTTTTCAACCACGATCCGCAGGGAGACACTCTCTACGGGGCTGATGTTTATGTGGATCCGGCAGAGCGAGGGCAGGGCCTCGGCGCTTTGCTCTATGTGCTACGTAGGGAGCTGTGCCAGCGGTTGAACCTGCGGCGTATCCTAGCGGGCGGGCGGCTTTGGAATTACCAGAACTACGCCGACCAATATACGCCGGAGGAATACGTCTATGCGGTGCAGGATGGATTGGTAAAAGATCCGGTGCTCGGATTTCAGCTCAAGGAGGGCTACGTGGTGCGCGACGTGATGCCAAACTATATCCGCGATCCCAAGAGCGGAAATTTCGCGTCGCTCATCGAGTGGCTCAACCCGGACTATGTCAGGGGCGAAGGCGACGACAGGAAAGTCCGGGTGGCTTGTGTGCAATATCAAATGCGGAAAATCGCGGACTTCGATGAATTCGCCGCACAAGTCCGGTATTTCGTGGAAACAGCGGGGGAAGATTATGGGGTGGATTATGTGCTTTTTCCTGAGTTTTTCTCCGTTCAGCTACTATCGGCGATGGAGCCGTATTCCTCGCGTGAGGGCATCAGGAAACTGGCTGAGCTGACGCCAAAATTCCGTGAACTCATGTCAACGTTGGCGAAGGAGCAGGGGCTGCACCTGATCGCTGGGTCGCATCCCGTAATACAAAAGGATGGAACGCTGCAAAATGAGGCGATGCTTTTCCGCCCCGACGGCTCTTACGTTTCCCAGCCGAAGCTGCACATCACGCCGAGCGAAAAAACCTGGTGGGGCATCTCGGGAGGTAACGATTTATTAGTGATCCAGACTCCGAAGGCAAAAGTGGGCATCTTGATCTGCTACGATGTAGAATTTCCCGAGGCGGCGAGATATTTGGCCGAGCAGGGAGTGGAAATTTTGTTCGTGCCCTATTGCACCGATAACCGCCAGGGCTACCTGCGCGTGACGAAGTGTGCGGCGGCGCGTGCCATCGAGAATCAGATCTATGTGGTGACTGCTGGAGTGGTCGGGAACTTACCTGATGTGCCCGCGATGGACATTCACTACGGCCGCGCGGCGGTTTACACACCTTCGGACTTCGAATTCGCACGAGATGGCATTCAGGCAGAGGCAGATCCGAACGTGGAAACAATGCTCGTGACCGATCTGGATGTGAGTGATCTTTACCGCTCGCGGGAGGCTGGATCCGTGACTCCGCTAATTGACAGAAGGCGGGATCTCTTCGAATTGAAGGTGAATTTGGGCGGAAACAGGGAAAATTCCTGAAACTTGGCTTGATTCCGGGGAGTTCGCGGCTAAAACACCGCCCCCCGCGTTCGCGCAGGCTTTTCCTATCCCATGTCCAATACTCTCAAGATCGCCATCCCGAAAGGCAGCCTCGAAGCGCCGACCATCGAGCTTTTTCGCAAGGCTGGGTATGAGATCTATGTTTCATCAAGGGGCTTACGGCCTACTTCAAATGATCCTGAGCTGGATATATACCTGATCCGTGCGCAGGAAATCGGCCGCTATCTGGCGCAAGGTTTCATCGACTGCGGGATCACCGGGCTTGATTGGGCCACGGAAGGTGGTCCCGATTTAGTTGATTTCGCTGAGTTGCCTTATTCCAGAGCTTCCGTGAACCCTACTCGTTGGGTGCTTGTCGTGCCGGAAAACTCACCGATCAAGACGCCACAGGATCTTGAAGGGAAACGTATTGCTACCGAGGGTGTCGGTATCACTCAGCGATATCTCGATAAACTCGGCATCAAGGCTGAAGTGGAATTTTCCTGGGGAGCGACCGAAGTGAAAGTGCCGGATCTGGTCGATGCTATCGTAGACGTCACGGAAACCGGATCGTCCCTGAAGGCCAACCGCCTCCGCATCGTTGATACGCTCCTCACCTCATTTCCTCACTTCTATTCGAGTCCCGGCGCAGCTGCGGACGAGTGGAAGCGGGAAAAAATGGAGCGTATTTCCATGCTCCTGAAAGCCGCGCTCTTCGCCCGCGACAAGGTGGGTCTCAAAATGAACCTGCCTGAAGAGCGACTGAGTGAACTTCTCGAAAAACTACCGTCACTACGCCGACCCACCGTATCGCATCTTTCAGAGACGGGCTGGGTCGCCGTTGAAACCGTGATTGACGAGATCCTCGTTCGGGACATGATCCCCGACCTCAAAGCTCTTGGGGCGGAAGGCATCATCGAGTATCCGCTCAACAAACTCGTCCCCTAACCATTTTCCTTGAACCACAACCCCGAATACTACCATGGGATCTATTAAAAAACGTCGTAAGACAAAGATCAACAAGCACAAGCGCAAGAAGCGCATGAAGCAGAATCGCCATAAAAAGCGTCTCCGCTACAAGTCCTAGTAAGCACGGGGTTGAGTCCCCGCTGCCTCTGGGGCTAGCAATTTGATCAACGCCGGAAGTCCACAATAGTGTGGGCTTCCGGCGTGCTTTTTTTGTAAAACGCCCTATCCTGCGCCCTAGATATGAGTCTTCAGGTCGTCCCCAATTTCCGTGTCGTTGACGAAACGGACGATTGGGTCGTGGTGGATAAGCCCGCTCCATTGATCGTCCATCCGGCGAATAATAAACCGGAGCCGACTTTGCTTGGGGGGCTGGAAAGCCTTTATTCTTACGAGATTGAGAACGGTGCGTGTCTAGGGATTATCACCCGGTTGGATCGTGAGACGAGCGGCGTAGTTTTAGTGGCGAAACATACGGCGGCAGCTAGAGAGCTTGGCATGATTTTTGAGCGTCGGGAAGCTGAGAAAGAGTATTTGGCTATTGTCTCAGGATGGCCGGAACTGGATGAATGGATCTGCAATGAGCCGATCTGTCGCGCCGGGGAAATCTGTGAGAGCAGAATCTGGGTGAGGCAAGTCGTGGATTCGCGAGGAAAGGATTGCTCGACGTCTTTCAGGGTGGAGAAAAGGTTCCTGCGTGGAGAAGACAGGTATTCCTTAGTGAGGTGTTTTCCTGAAACGGGAAGGATGCACCAGATCCGCGTTCATTTGGCGCACGCCGGTCATCCGATTGCTGGGGACAAGTTGTATTCGGATGATGGCAGCGGGTATTTGGATTGGATGGAGCGCGGGTGGAATCCGGATCTGGCAGAAAAACTGGTTTTGCCGAGACACGCCCTGCATGCGGCGAAGCTCTCCATTCCATGGGGAGGGGAAATCGTTTCGTGGGAGGCGGAGTTGCCGGGAGATCTCCGGGATTTTATCGACGGACTGGAAGTGAATTTTGCCGAAGGCGTTGTATTATGGAGCCGAAACGATTAGCAAGTGGCATGGCGAATCTAAAGGAAATCGTGGAATATCTGGATGCGAAACTCAGGATTTCCGAAATCAAGGACTATCCGGGGGCGATGAATGGACTCCAGCTAGAAAACAGCGGTAATGTGGATTTTATCCATTCAGCGGTGGATGCTTCGCTGGCGGTGGTGGAGGAGGCGGCAAAGAAGGGAGGGTTGCTACTCGTGCATCACGGCATGTTCTGGCAAGGGGCACAGCCGTTAACGGATGTATTTTATCGCAAGATCAAGGCAGCCATCAACGGTGATCTGGCGATTTACTCATGTCATCTGCCCTTGGATTTCCATCCAATCATGGGAAATAACGTTCTGCTCGCCCAAAAAATCGGGCTGTTCAATATTTCTCCGGCGCTTGAAAAAGATGGCTGGGCAACTGCCATAACTGGCGAATGGGGCAAAAGTCGTGAAGAGTTGGTTGCTGCTGTCGAATCAGCAGTCGGACGTAAAACCATTCTTTGTCCTGGTGGAACTGAGGAAGTTGGGAGGGTGGCTGTCGTGACTGGAGGCGCTGGTTCTGAAGTGACTAGAATAATGGGCTTGGGCGTGGATGCCTTCGTAACTGGAGAAGGGCCACACTGGAGCTTCGTGGAAGCCGAGGAACGCGGCATGAATTTGATTTATGCAGGCCACTACGCGACGGAAACTTTTGGGGTAGAAAGACTTGGGGAAACACTTGGAGATCAGTTTAAACTCGAATTTTCGTTTATTAATCGTCTTGGAGGCTTGTGAATGGGCAAATTTTTCAGATCGAGGTGCACCTTTGCACTGGAACTATTCAGACCTGAATTTTGAGCGGAAAACAAAGTTGAATGGAAATAATCCCAAAAAAAATGCTTGCGCGACCCCCTACTAGTGAGAGATAACTAGACCAACTAGGCGGGCATAGCTTAGTGGTAAAGCGCTATCCTTCCAAGTTAGACATGCGGGTTCGATTCCCGCTGCCCGCTCCAAATTCAGATTCTCACTTCACAAAACCAAATTATGAAAAAATCAATAATCCTCCTAGCAGCATACGGCATTTTAGGCTCAGCGCTTGTTCAGGGACAAAACTGCGAAGATGTTGCAGCATCTGTAACTGCTGCTGCTTCAGCTGAAGACGCCAACTTGCCCGAAATCGTCGATGAAAAAGTTTCCGAGAGTCCAAACTGCGTTTGTGAAATCGTGAAGGCTGCTATCGCTGCTTCTGAAGCAGAGGATCAAGCTTTTGGAGATATCGTTGAGGCCGCAGGCAATGCTGCACCTGAAAAGCTGCAACTCATTGTGGATTGCGTGAGCACCGTTGCATCTGAGGGCGATCTTCCATTCATTGAATCTGCGGCAACTTCCGTTCAAAATAGCAATCCTGGGCTAAACAATCCCCTAAACTTTCCCGGAATAGGCCCAGAAGCTCCTATCGATGGTATGGACGGTGGAAACGGGATTGTTAATCCAGATTCACCATGCATCGTTCCACCTATTATCGAAAACGGGCCTGTTACCGACCCCAATACGAATAGCAACAACTGAACATTACTTAGCGAATCATTTCAAAATCTACAAACCCAGTCACCCACACCCACCTCAATCATGACAAGCAAACTTGCCACAGGCTTAGCTTTAGCCGCATCATTTACAACAGTTCACGCTGGTGGATTATACTATGTTCCTAACGATACGGATGAAAATATTCCGATCAAGTGGAGTGTAGGAGCAACCCTCACTTATGACGATAACACATCGCCTGGTGGACTGAATGACGGAGACGAAACGGTTTCCATCAGTCCATTCGTAGGGGTTAGTTTTGTTTCGGTCACCCCCCAGACGACATGGGATGTCTATGCAAGATTAGGTCTTGTATACTACTTTGATGCGCCCGCCGGTGCAAATTCTGACGACACCTACTCAAACTCAAGACTCGCAGTGAATCTTGCACATCGCTTCAACGAGCGCCTTCGCTTCACTTCTCGGAACTTCGTTTCATATGAGCTTGAACCAGATTATTCATATGGTTTTGCTTCCAATCGCCAGAACGGCGAATACCTCTACTGGCAGACAGATAATTCAGTAGGCTATCGCTGGTCGGAGCGTTTTGCCACCTACACTGGATTTAACATCGGCGGCCTCCTTTACGATAATGCCGCCAACTCGGATCGAAGCACTTGGACTGCTTACAACCAGTTCCGTTACCAGCTTAGCCCGCAATCGGTTCTTACCGCATCTTATCGCTATTCCGAAACTTCTGGTGACGGTCTCGCCTCTGACTCGACAAACCAGTATTTCCTTGTCGGTATTGAACATCGCTTTAGCCCAACAACCATCTTAGTTGCAAATGTTGGCGCGCAGTTCCGTGAAGTGGATGGCCCAGGACGCAGTGATACAACCAACCCATATCTAGAAATCGCTCTTCGTTCGAGAATTAATACCCAATTCGGTGTGAGAGCGTTCGCTCGTTTGGGAATGGAAGATTATGACACGGTTGTTCAATCAGGAACTGGCTTGGCAGAATACTCTGATAAGCTCACTCTTCGCGTTGGACTGTCAGGAGATTATACGGTGTCAAAGTTCCTCGGATTTTTTGGTGGAGTTGACGTAATTTCGTCCTCCTTCGGAAGTGGAACACAAGTATCTGGTGTAGGAACTCCTGGCAGCCCAGATGAGACACTTATCAATGCTTATCTTGGTGCGTCGCTTCGATTCACTGACAATCTCACGGGTAGTGTTTCTTACAATTTCACCGATTCTACTTCAGATGTTCGAGGACGTGACTATGATCGGAACCGTATCAGTGTAGGAATCCAAGCGGAATTCTGATCCTTTAGGCATATCGCAGAATCAAGCCGCGATTTACATATTTGTTACATCTCCCGCAATGTTTTGCATTGCGGGAGTTTTTTCTTGGTATAGTATCTTCAAAAATGTCAAGCAATCCCAGATGAATCCTTCTCAACAACAAAACGAAGCCTCGCTTCACGCAGTCGACTACTGGCAGGTAGTAAAGAATCGTTATGGTGTCATCCTTCTGACGTTGTTGTTAGTGTTCATGACTGCCTCGGTCATTACGTATGTGATGCCCAAAAAGTATGAGAGTTCCGCAACTATCGAAGTGAAGCCCAGAGGGAGAACCATAGAGCCGCTGTCTGGAATGATGGGTAGTAACTCCTCGCAAATGACGGCAAACTTTTTCGGGACAGAATTCGAGAAAATTAAGAGCCGTAACTCTTTGGCAAAAGTCATCGACGCCCTAGACTTAACGAATAAATGGGGCGTAGACCGGGAAACGGCACTGAACATCCTCAAGGAAATTGTTGGTACGCAAAATATTCGAGGAACAGATCTCATTTCGATTAGAGTTCGACACACGAATAAAGAGGACGCACGTGACATCACTGCCGAAGTTGCCAAGGCCTACAAGGAGTATAGGTCGGAACTCGAAGACAAGAATCTGGACAAAGGAATTAATGAACTGAAAAAGGCAGTTAGGGAGCAAGAGGATAAGGTCGAGGAACGCAGGAAAGTACTTACTACCATCAGCAGAACAAAAGATATCGTATACAGCGGAGACGGAACACGTCGATATCTGGAGGTTGATCGGAATGCTGATAACTCTCTGAGCGAATACACCAAACTTGAGAACGAGAAAATGCTGCTTGAATCCCAGATTCAAAGTCTGCTCAGCTATGATAGCGAGCAATTGCTAATCTACGCATCAGGCTTGGACTTGCCTGATAACGTTATCAGAACGCTTTATCCTCAATACCAGTCTGTCGAGAGAGACATCGAAGGATTGAAAGCGAATGGGCTGGGGAACAAGCATCCGACAATCCTCTCCCAGGAACGAATCCTCGAAACCATGAAAGATCAGCTCAACGAAGGTGTCGTGAACCTACGCACTAGGCTTCAGGGACAGCTAGATCTGGCAAAAGATCGCCTAGGAAAAGCGGAGATTAAGAAAGACGAAGCAAAGAAAGATGCGGTCGAGGAAAATATCGATAACCAAGACTACCAAGACGCAGAGAGAGACTTTGAGACGGAGAAAGGTCTTCTGGAGCGCATGAAGCTCAAGCTTATCAGTGCTGAGATTGATGGTGATATTTCGGAAGAATCGATCGTGGTTCATGATGATCCTGTAATTTCAGACAATCCTGTGAGCCCGAACGTGACACTTAATCTCGTTCTTGGAGCGGTGGTTGGTCTCGTATTCGGGGTCGGAATCGCCTTCTTCCTAGAATATCTCGATACATCCGTGAAGTCCCTCGAAGATGTCGAGCGATATCTTCAAGTTCCAGTTCTGGCGGTTATTCCTAAAGACGTCGGTGTCCTACACAAGCAGAATGGAATGAGCCCGGATGCAGAGGCCTACCGAATTCTGCGCACGAACATCGAATTCAACCGCAAAAACCCTGAAGACAACGCAATCACGGTGGTTTCTGGTGGAGCAGGAGAAGGCAAGTCCACCACTTTGGTCAATCTGGCTTACATCTGCGCCCAAGGTGGATACACCACGCTAATGATCGACGCCGACCTCAGGCGTCCACGGCTTCACACTTTCTTCGACATCAATAACTCGGCGGGTCTCACAAATTTCCTAACAACGGAACTCATGTTGGAAGATGTCATTCTTCAGACCCCTGTCGATAATCTTTACTTCATGCCGTCTGGTATCCTGCCAGCAGATGCTGCTGGTATTCTGAATTCACGCCGGATGTCTGAACTCATCCAGGACGTAAAAAAGCGCTTCGATCTCGTATTAGTCGATAGCCCTCCAATTCTTGGTGTAAGTGATGCTTCCGTTTTGGCTAGTGAGGTTGATCTCACGATGATCGTTGTCCAGCACCGCAAACTTCCGCGTAATATGCTCCTCAGGGTTAAGCAGGCGGTCGAAAATGTGGGTGGTCATGTCATCGGTGTTGTCTTGAACAACGTCGATGTGAGGAGTGACAGCCAGTATCAGTATTACACCAGTTATTACACCTATTACGCTCCTGCCGAATCTCAGATAGGCCCACCAGTAGGCCTCTCGGGTAATTCATCGCCTGAAAAAGCAGTTACTGCAGATTCCTCCAAAGAATCTGACTTGTATTGAGACAACTCATAAACTAGCATGTCTTATAGTTGATAATAGAATTCATCACTTATCATATCATGAAACTCAAGAATCTCCTAGCAGCACTAATTGGCTTATCATTTGCCATTTCACCGGCCATGTCTCAAATCGAATCAGGCACATCGGTTCAGATCACAATCATGGGTGTTCCTACCAGTGAAAAAGGCTCAATCGATGGACTCTACCCTGTTAGCGAAGGCGGCAACATCAACATGCCGTATATTGGATCAGTGCGCGCCGCTGGGATGAATCCAGAAAACTTGGCTGCTTCGATTCAGAGCAGATACAAGGCTGCAGAAATTTATACGACTCCGACTATTCAAGTCATTGACACTAGGGGCGGTGCAGGAGTGAAGGAGCAGATGATTCACGTAGGTGGTCAAGTTCGTCGAACTGGCCCCGTTAATTGGCAAAAGAACCTTACCATTTACCAAGCGGTTCAGTCTGCTGGCGGAGCAACGGAGTTCGGAAGCTTGAAGAGGGTAAAACTCTACAGGAATGGTAGGATGCAGACTTACGACTTGACCAATCCACAGTTCATGAGAGTTCCCATGGAGCCAAACGATACCATTGAAGTTCCGCAAAAGAACTGGTTCGGACAGTAAGGTTTTAGCCATCCATCCGAGCTATACCGTGGTGTGAGCCGCCAGTATAAAATGAATTTCCACTGTGCGACTTGAGCTTTAGATCCGATAAACTAAAATATTCAAATATCATGGCGCCACGATCCCTAGTAACCGCTTTTCTATTCTTAATTTTTCTCGTTTCCCCCTCGCTTGCTGAAATCGAGCCTGGGACTTCAGTCAAAATCAATATTCTCGGAGTTGCACTGGAGGAAAAAGGAAAGATCGACTCGATCTATCCTGTCTCTGAGGACGGAATGGTGAATATGCCATTTATTGGAAAACTAAGAGCAGGTGGATTGAAGGCTGAAACTTTTGCCACTACTGTAGAAAACGCCTATAAAGCTGCAGAGATTTACCAAAACCCTACGATTCAGGTCATTGATAATAGGGAGATGGGCGACCCTAAGGATCAAACGGTATTTGTAGGCGGGCATGTCCGTAAAACGGGTGCTGTCTCTTGGCAGCAGCATCTTACGATTTATCAGGCGATACAGGCGGCAGGTGGTGCCGACGAGTTCGGTTCAATGAAGAGGGTGCGACTATATAGAGAAGGCAGAATGTCTACCTACGATCTCAGAGATCACGAAGCAAAACAGATTTTGGTCGAGCCTAAAGATACGATCGAGGTTCCGGAAAAGGGACCATTCGGCGGGTGATAGTTGGTTGCCGCTCCATCACGAACGCAAAGTGATGCCGTGAAAGCCGACTTGATACTCCTGACTACTTCTTTCTTTCTACTCTCGGCCTCTTCATTGTTGAGTCTGCCTGCGGGGATTACTGATAGGCTTTCTGCAGATGCATTTGTTGAGCGTGAAACTGCTCAGGCAGATCTACTGAAATGGGCGGATAAAGGTGGTGAAGGGGCAGTCCAGCAGTTGCTAGAGTTGTGGGATGATAACGAAGATCCTGAAATACGAGAAAGAGTTCAGCAGGTGCTCAGAAGTCTAAGTGACAAGGACTACCAACTCGAAGGTAAGCCCTATCTTGGAATTTCAATGATCGAAGAGATCAAGAATCTTGATGAAAAGGGTGATCAGATGATCGGCATTGTAGTGACAGAGATTCTCAAAGGAAGTCCTGCGGACTCATCCAAGTTGCGAGCAGGTGATATGATTGTTTCCCTGAATGGAAGTGGTTGGAAAGAGGGCGGTGCGGTGAATCTGTTCAGTGATTCTATCGCAAAAATGAAGCCTTTTTCAGAAGTGGTATTAGAAGTGGAGAGGGCGGGAGTTGAACCCTTCGAGGTGAAAGTTATTCTGCGGAGATGTCCTGTTCCGAATCTAGTTCCCGGAATGGGTAATTTGGAAAGGCTTGAGGCCAAAGCCATGGAGGATTTTTTCGGAGAATGGATGACCAAAAAGCGTAGTTTGGAGAAGTAACGAGCGATGTAGAAATGGTGCTCCATCGCGCCCTAGATGGGTATAAGCTGCACAATTATAGAAAAAAGGCTCCAACCGTTGAGGGAGGAGCCTTTGAAGTATAGGGCTGCGATTACACAAGAGCTAGAAGCTTCGATTTAAGCTGATCCTTGGTGACATTTGCGCCAACGATCTGATCTTTTACCTCACCGTTTTTGAAGAAGAGGAGGAGAGGAATTGATTTGACGTTGTACTTCACGGCTAGGTCGCGCGCTTCATCGACGTTGACCTTGCCGATCTTGGCTTGGCCTTCGATTTCGCCAGAAAGCTGGTCGAGGATTGGTGAGATCATTTTGCAGGGGCCGCACCATTCCGCCCAGAAATCTACAAGGACGGGTTGATCTGAGTCGATGACTTCGGATTGGAAATTTGAGTATGTAAGGTTGGTTGCCATGCCGAAACTTTGGTGGCGCTCTCTTGATCCGTCAAGGGCACTACAAAAAAAACTCCTTCCTGCCGGAATATCGACGGGAAGGAGAGAAAGGGCAGTTGAGAAATCTCAATGAGGAACCGTTCCCGCTGCATAAGCGAGATAAAGGACTGCTGCTGCGATGAGTGTATTGATGATGCCTAAAATCATGATTTATCTTGGTATGGGTTGGTTAATCAAGGAGCTGAGACCATTCGCCAGTGCGATCGTTATCTTCGGCGCTGATCCAAATATTGGCGATTTTCAGTTGAAGGCCAAGAACTACCAGTGCAGCGACAAGACCGACTCCAGCAAGGATTTTCGAAAATGTTCCAGCACCGCTTTCTTCTTCCGCCTCTTCGGCAGAGAGAGTAGGGCGCTGTGTTGCCGATGCGGATGTCGGGCTTAGCGGCTTGGTGGGCGGAGCGAGGGCGACCGTAGCCTTGGGGAGGCCGACAGTAGCAGGGCCACCAGGAAGCGGAGCGTTTGCAGTTTTCAGTGCTATAGTAGGTGCTCCAACTGGCGCGTTCGTAGTTGCCAGTTTGATGGTAGGTGCTCCGGTAGTAAGAGGCTTGCCGGCCGTCTTGAGTGGAATGGTTGGGGCTGGTGTGAGTGCCTTCGGTGCGGTAGGCGCACCTGCGACTGGAGGTTTGGGTGCTGTTGGAGCCAGAGGTGCAGTCGACGTAGGAGCTGTGGGAGCGGAAGGAGCTGTTGGCGCGCCGCTGGGAGGCTTTGGCGGGCCGGCTACAGGAGCTGCAGGTGGCCTAGCTGGAGCTGTTGGAGGAAGGCTAGCGGAAGGAACAGCAGGAGGTGCGTCCGCAGCTTTGAGCGTTACCCGAACGGTCTCCTTTTTTAATGGAACGCTGGAGGTCTGTTTGGACGGGGGTTTATTTTCGTTTTCGCTCATGTTTGGAGTTTTGCTAAAAAGGAAGATAAGGTGATGCACCCCCTGTGTGTCAAACACGCATCTCCGGATTTTTTGGGTGTTTTTCCCTGTCTCTGTAGATATTTTTGGAGATGAAGTTCAAAAACAAGAATTAACATGGTGTGGAGGGGTATTTCGAATTCGAATCGCTACTATGAGGGCTGAATCTTTCGATAAGTTTTTCAATTGAGTAATCGAAGAATGCAAAAAAAGCGGATCTGGACAGGCCCGTAGGCCGCTCATAGGGTGCGCGCGCAAACTTTAAGATATGAAAATCTCCTTTTACAAAACTGTCTCGCATATGGGGCTCACTGCCTTGGCGTTGACAGGACTCACTTTTGCCCAGGATGCGGCTGTGGAACCCAGCGAAGCTCCTCCTGTCAGCAGTGAAGAAACGAAATCCGATTCATCCTATACCTTCGGATTTCAAATGGGGCAGCAACTGAATGGTTACGGAATCCAAGTAGGTGACATTGATTCTGAAAGCTTGCTAAAAGGCTTTAACGCCGGAGTGAAAGGTGATGAGCCTGAGCTTTCCCCGGAGCGCGTGAAGGCCGCTATGGAAGCTGTCGCTGACATGGTTGATAAGCGGGAAGAAGTGATCGCAGAGAAAAATCTCGAGGAGGGTAAGAAGTTCCTCGAGGAGAACGGCAAACGTGAGGGTGTCACCACTACCGAGAGTGGCCTACAATATGAGATTCTTGAAAAAGGCGGTGAGGATATTTACGTTGAGCCAAAAGAGGGCGACCCGATCAAGCTGTTCATGGTGAACTACAAGGGCACTCTGATCGATGGCACTGAGTTCGATGCCTCTCCTGAAGGCTCGCCAGTGGGGATGCATCTCACTCCAATCCCGGGCTTACCGCAGAACTTGCAGATTATTCCCATTCCCGGTTTCCAGGAAGCTATGAAGACTATGCCAGTCGGTGCGAAGTGGAAGATCTTCATTCCTAGTGAGCTTGCCTATCGCGACCAGCGCCGCAGTGCGGAAATCGCCCCAAACTCGGTGCTGATTTTCGAGCTTGAGCTGCTAGAAATCAAGGACGCACCCTCAGCTCCTGAAGGTGGTGGTGTCCAGGCTCCTGAAGGAGACTAAGTCAATTCCGGCACAGTTGGAACTTTCCCAAGACCTCCGCATGCCCCCGGCGCGGAGGTTTTTTTACGTGCGATGGTTAGAAAAAAAAGAGTGTATGGTTCGTATCTATTGACTATCCTCCTTTCGTAAATGGCTGGAAAAATGGGTAAATCGGGCAAGCAGTTCCTTTCGGTGCTGTTCCATCTCGCAGTTCTTAGCGGGATGGTCGTGACCTATGATCTGAGCAAAGGGCTTGCCCAGAAGCTCGGATGGCTGGATGGCGGGAGCTCTTCAGAGAAAGTTGAGATGGATATTATGGCGATGGATGAGGATCTGAGTATTGAAATTGATCCTGAGCTGGAGAAACTCGTGGATGTCACGGTAGACGGTTATCTTTTCCGTAAAGACATTCCTTTTCCGCCGCACATCAAGGTCATCACGAGCCAAGTTACGAAGTTCAAGAAGGTTAGATTTGCGGGGAAATCTCAGTTTGGTGAGGGCTCAATGGTGCTCTCAACACGCAGCGACGAGGTGATGGAGTATGAAATGGCCGGGCGCGTCACGAGGTTTACGATGAAGGAAGGCACGACCGAAAAACTGGTTTCCCCATCGGAAAAGCTGGCGAAACTTCAGGCCATCGCCGAAGCAAAAAATGCTGGGGAGCCGCCGCCGCAGGATAATGATAAGATTGTAAACCGCTTGGTCGGGAAGGCTGTGCAGTTTAACTATGATTGAAAGGCTTGGAAGTTACAACCGAGCAAAGAGTTTTTGACGATGGCTTGGGGTAAGGAATTGGAGGATCAGGTGACTTCTCAGTTACAGGCGAACGGCTTGCTGTCCAGATCCCGCTGGTTTGGAAAGGAACGCATGTCACCCGGCTCGGAAACGAAGCTTTCCGATAAAAGCATGGATCTAGTGTTCGATGACGGCGAGCAAGGGAAACTGGAAATGGTTTTCAAAGGGATGGAGGGCGTCCACGGCCATCCTTGTGGCGTTTTCGAGGTGAAAGGTTCACTCACGTATGAAAAGACTGATTCCGAAGGGAATATCCTCAAAAGTGAAGAGACGGTGGAAGGGGGGAAGATCTGGTGCTCCCTCCTCTATCCAGCAGTTCTGAGAATGGATCTGGATTTAGTCATTTCTCATGAGACTCGCGCCAAGGGAAAACTCATTGGCCAGCAGCAGGGTGACGTAAGCATAAAGCTTCACCGTCAATGGACACCCGTAAAGCCTGAGACGAAAAAATCGGAAACCCCGCAGCCTAAGCAGGAGGCTCCGAAGGAATCCCTAGAGAAAAAAGACTAAGCCTTGAGGATCTTTGGAACCGAAGGTGCGCGGAGGCGGTGTGGCTCCGGTAGGTTCGATCCCAGAAGAGGGCGGCAGTAGTTCATGAAATCTTGCGTGACGCCGTTGCCTGCTTCGTTGATGAAATTGTCTGGCATGTGGCGGGTTTTTCCTGCGACCTTGGTGATGTCTACGAGTTCGTAATCTACGCTATAGTCGAGAACTGGGCGTTTGATGGCTACGGAGCCATCGACGTTGTCCCACATGGCGAACTGGACGGCTTTTTCACCCACCTCGCGAGCCTCGCGGGCGTCACGATCTGACTGGATGCCCATGAAGGAGCGCTGAAGGTAGCCGAAAGTATCTGAGCGCACGCGCTTGATTTTTAGCCCGTCGCGGATGGTGTCTGCGAGCAAATCGCCGAGGGCGCCGGTGCCGGAGAGTTGGACGTTTCCGTGAGAGTCGCGCTCTTCTTTGCCTAGGAGTTTCACGATCATTGGAGTGCCGTCGGGATCGGAGATGCCTTCGGAAACTGCTATGGTGCAGAGGCCGTGCTTGGAATAGACGCGGTCGACATCGGCGAGGAGCTGCTCGGTGGTGAAATGGCGCTCCGGGACATAAACAAGATGTGGCCCGTCATCGACGTATTTTTGTGCGAGTGCAGATGAGGCTGTTAGGAAGCCTGCATGGCGACCCATCACGCAGCCGATGTAAACTCCTTGGAGGGCGCGGTTATCGAGATTTACGCCCATGAATGCCTGTGCGACGAAACGTGCCGCCGAGCCGAAGCCTGGGCAGTGGTCGTTTTCTTCAAGGTCATTATCGATGGTCTTGGGGATGTGGATGGCGCGCAGCTCATAGCCCTCTGCTTCTGCCTGTTCGTTGACGATGCGCACGGTGTCCGAAGAGTCGTTGCCGCCGACGTAGAAGAAGTAGCGGATGTCATGCGCTTTCATGACCTCAAACATGCGGGCGCAGTAATCTTCATCCGGCTTGTCGCGTGTGGAGAGGAGGCCGGAGGATGGTGTGCCTGCTACTTGTTCGAGGTTGTGGGTTGTCTCGCGTGTGAGATCCACGAATTCCTCGTTGATGATTCCTGAAACGCCGTGCACCGCACCGTAGATGGAGGTGACTTGTGAAAATTTTCGTGCCTCCAGCGCTACGCCAACGACGCTTTGGTTGATAACAGGTGTGGGGCCGCCTCCTTGGGCGACGAGGACTTTTCCTTCAAGACGGTTGCTCATATGGGTGCAAGATTGCGATTCAGGCGACCTATGCAAGAAAAAGTGCGCACCTAGTTTGCCTCGCGGCAGCAAGTCTGTGTGCTAAAAGGGGTGCATGCAGCCATGTCCTTTCCTGCCCAAAGTAAATGGTTGTCTAGGTGTGGAAACGACTCGGCGCCATGGTGCTGTGCGTGGGGAAGACTTTTATCTAGATGCCTTACGCTACGCGCAATCCCAATGGCTGTCAGGAAAACCCGCGCAGGCCATCCTTCAGTTAAATAAGGCACTTTCTGCAAACCTCGATGACGATGCGGAAATCCTCCGCACCTGGCCATGGCCGTATCCAGCACTTGAGTGGATTTTGGAAAACGCCGCCGATGGCAGCAACGGCTTCATGGGGAATCCCGTCCGTCATTTCCAACACCTCGCGACCCGAATGAGCGGCGCACGGAGGGAAGTCCGTATCGAGCGGGCTTGGAAATGCTTCCACATCGCGAGGCGCGTTCTTCAGGAAAAAGGAGATTTCCCTATGGATGGCAGGCAGATGGCGAGGGAGGGCATTTTCATCCCCGGTGCCTCTTGAAAATCGCGAGGGTCTTTTCCCGCTCATCTTTGTGGTTTACGCAGGGGAGGGGATAGCCCTCGGCGATGGGTTTATCGTCTTCAGGTGGGGCTTGGAATTTCTTCGGTGGCACATCTTTCAGCTCCGGGATCCAGCGTTTGATGTATTTCCCCTGTGGATCGTAACGGGCAGTTTGCGACCATGGGTTTTGGATTCGGAAGTAGGGTGCTGCATCCGCGCCAGTGCCGGCAGACCATTGCCAGCCGCCGTTGTTGGAAGCGATTTCGCCATCGGTGAGGTGCTGCATGAAATGGGATTCACCGAGCTTCCAGTCGATGTGGAGATCTTTTGTTAGGAACATGGCGGTGATCATGCGGACGCGGTTGTGCATGAAGCCGGTCTTGAGGAGCTGGCGCATCCCGGCATCGACGATGGGAAATCCAGTCTCGCCTTTCTTCCATTTCTCGAAATTCTCGCCCGGCTCCTCCCACGGCAGACCTTTCCAATCTTGGTTGAACTCATGATCAAGGACGTGTGGGAAGTGGTGGAGGATGGCGAAGTAGAATTCGCGCCACGCCAGTTCTTTGATGTAAATGTCGATGGAATCCCGTGAGCTTCCGCGTGCCTCACGATGCTGCTCGGCGATTTTTGCGTAAAGCGTGCGGATAGAGATGAGGCCGTAACGGAGATCCTGGGAGATTCGTGAGGTAGCTTCTTCGGAGGGGATGTCGCGCAGAGCGTCGTAGCGGTGGATGATGTTAGAGACAGCGTTTTTCATGCGCTCCCTAGCCGCACGTTCGCCCGGCTCCGGGAGGTCAGCGGAGGGTTTTTCCAAGCCCCAGCGCGATACATCTGGCAAATCGAGTGACTTGATACCGCTGGGTGTGTTGAGAGATGAGGGTTTTGGAAGGGGGGATGGCTTGTCCTTCGAAAGCCAGTTCCGCGAATAGGGGGTGAAGACTTTGTAGGGCTTTTCCGACTGGGTGTAGATTTCGGTGGGGTTGTGCAGGGCGATGTCGTCGTAGCCGTGGCATTCGATGCCTGATTCGCGGCATCGCTCGCTCAGGCGTTCCTCGACTATTTTCCCGAAGGGATCGGGATCGCGGTTGAAATAGATGGCACTGGCTCCTGCTTCCCCAGCGAGGGTCAAAAGGGCATCCACGGCATCGCCCTCACGCATAATGAGGCGACCATCGACGGTTGATAGGTTTTTCGATAGGGAATCCAGACAGCCGCATAGAAAGTGCTGTCGGTTTGCCCCAGTCCAGTGGTGCGCATTTTTCCAATCGCTAAGGACATAGACCGGGATGACGGACTTTCCAGTGGAAGAGGCGTGATATAGGGCGGTGTTATCGGCAATACGAAGATCGCGACGGAACCAATGAATGACGCAAGGCATGCTGGACTAAAGCATCCTTTGCCTACCTGGAAACCGCAAAAAAGCGATTAGAGCTTAGCGAGGAGCTTTTCGGCCTTCTTCACCGTCGCAGGGCTTGGCTTTCCTTTGACCTTGGTGCCGTTCTCCAAGATCAACTTGATCTGCACTAATGCGACCTCTGCTGAATCGAGTGACTTCTTTGCACTGCCAAACTTTTTATCGGGGAAATACTTGGTGAATGTATTACCGCCGCGGCTTATACATAGACGCCAACCTTCGAAAGCAGCGTTCTCGTAAGTGAATCGGGTTAGATTTTTCTTCGACTTCATGTTCAGAGTGGGAAAAGAACTGGACATTCATAAAACCGTTCAAATCGCATGAATCCAAGCATATTCGAAGAAAACAGCGCAAAAACGGCGAGGAATCGCCTGATTTGGCATAAAAAACGTTGCAAGAACTCCCCGGAACGATTCTCTTCGCGCCCCGCGAGCAAAACAGAATAACCGCCGTCGGTCCTCTGTGTCTGTAAAGGCACGGCTCGCGAGAGGGAAACCCGGCAACAAAAAAGATACATGTCAACAACAACGACCACACTTGCTCGCTTCGAGCTACCAAACCGCCTCGTTCGCAACGAGGACACAGCATCAGACACATTCGCGCAATTCGTTGCGGAACCCTTCGAGCGCGGCTACGGCCACACCGTCGGGAATTCCCTTCGCCGCGTTCTGCTTTCCTCGCTTGAGGGCGCATCCATCACATCCGTGCGTATCGCCGGTGTGCAACACGAATTTTCCAGCCTCCCTGGCGTCGTTGAAGACGTCACGGACATCGTCCTGAACCTCAAGAAGGTGAAGTTCGCCCACAACGATAAGGAACCGCGCATCCTTTCCATCAAGGTGGAGAAAGACGGCGTCATCACCGCAGGCGACATCCTAGACGACAACATCTACTCCGTCGTTAACAAGGATCAGATCATCTGCACCCTCGACAAGAAGGTGAAGTTCGATTGCGAATTCGAAGTTCGCGTAGGCCGCGGTTTCTCTACCGGAGACGAAAACAAGCGTAAGGATCAGCCAATCGGCGTCATCGCTATTGACTCCATCTTCTCCCCAGTGACCCGCGTAAAATACTCCGTGGACACCACCCGCGTCGGTCAGATGACCGATTACGACAAGCTCACGCTAGACATCTGGACTGACGGACGCATCACTCCACAGGACGCGCTGCTGCAAGCATCCGCCATCCTTCGTCATCACCTCGACGTCTTCGTCAACTACGACGAAAACGCAGTGGACTTCGAGGAAGCACCTGCCGAGTCCAGCGAAGAGAACGCTGCTCTCAAGAAGCTTCTGAACATGTCCGTCAACGAGATCGAGCTTTCCGTCCGCGCGGCGAACTGCCTGAACAACGCGAACATCACCTCCGTTGGCCAGCTTGCCATGAAGTCGGAAGCAGAAATGCTCAAATACCGCAACTTCGGCAAGAAGTCCCTCAACGAGATCAAGGACAAGCTCGTCGAGCTCGGCCTTGGCCTTGGCATGTCCTTCGAGCCTTCGCTCCTCACCGGCAGCTCCGTCGCAGCACGCGGCCCACGCCTCGGTGCGGAAGACGAAGCACCGGTCGGCCTTGCCGATCTCATCGCACAGAACCTCGACGAATAAGTCACACCCATTATCTAAACCACTAACGGAAGCCACCGATGAGACATCGCCGCAATACCACTAAGCTTAAACGCAACACCGCCCACCGCAAATCTCTGCTCGCAAACCTTGCTTGCAGCCTGATCGAACATGGACGCATCAGAACCACATTTGGAAAAGCCAAGGCACTGCGCCCTGTCGCCGAAAAATTGGTAACTCAAGCAAAGCGCAACGACCTGCACTCACGCCGTCTCGCCATCGCATTCCTTCGTCAGAAGGATGCAGTGACGAAGCTGTTCGACGTAGTCGCGCCAAACACGGGTGATCGTCCAGGCGGTTACTGCCGCATCACAAAACTCGGCCAGCGCATGACCGACGCCGCTCCGATGGCTGTCATCGAGTGGGTCGATCTTCCTGAGCTCGGAGCCGAGGATGAGATCGAAGAGATCGTAGCCGAGGAAACTCCAGAGCCTGAGGCCAAGAAGCCTGCGAAAAAAGCAGCCAAGAAAAAGGTCGCAGCTAAGAAAGAAGAGGAGCCTGCCGCAGCTGACGCTGAGTAAGAATCCTACTACTTAAAAAATTATCAAGCCCTCCTGCGGAAACGCGGGAGGGCTTTTTTGTTTTGCCGCCTAAGGAGACGGACTCTTCTCCATAAACTCTGATTCGAATTATCGATCACTCACTTCATTTTCTTTAGGATCTGCTTCCTGAAGAGCGGAAGAAATTGTTCTTCAATATAGGCATGAGCGGGAGCAAGACCCTCGGCGCGGTAGATGTTGCCGATTTTGGCCTCGACGCTTGTCGGGTTGCCGAAGGCACTAAGGAATTCGTTGGAGGTAAGGTGGGTGAACCAGACACCATCCATGCAGCCGCGCTCGCGGAGGACAAATTCGCGTGCGTAGAGGGCGAGAATGGCATCACCAATCCATGCAGCTTCGCGCTCAATTTTGAGAAGTTCGTTACGGGTCACGAAGCAAGTGTGTGCCTAGGGAGTTGGCTGGGAAAGTTTTTCCCGCTTTTCGTTCTCAATTCTCCCACGTAGGCGGTCTTCAGATTCCGCATCCCAGTAGCCGGGCTGCAATTCCATGAAAACGGAGGTATAGGGAAGTGCGGTCGGCGTGCGAATGATTAGCACCTCGTAGTCCTTGTTCGCGGCGTCGATGAGGGTGATGAGCGATTGCTGATCCAGCTCTGTCGGCTCGTGGCCGTGGAGTGAAGCCGCGATTCGTTTTCTCATGTCCTCGATGCCTGGTGCGAAGTCGTTTTCCACAGAGCGCATTTCACGTGTGGTATAGATGCGCGGCCGCACGTGCTGGGTTTCTTCGAGGGCGTTGAGGACATAGTCCACGACTTCTGGGACTTCCGCACTTGCCGTGACCTGCCGGAAGCCAGGCCGGTTGCGTGCTGGAAACGAGGCTTCTGTAATGATGATCCAATTTTGGTAGCCGAGCTGGCTGACTTGGTGATTCACCGCACCTTTCCAATCGCTTCCATCACTGAGAGGGAAACAACCAGAGCTGGCTACCGCTAAAAATGCGGCGATGAGGTAAGATCCAGAGAATCTCATGGTAACAAAAAAGGTTGTTTTTGGGCAGCACCCAAGTCGCCTCAGAGGCCGCGATGTGAGCCGTCGCAGAGGGGGGCGTTGTCTGTGGCCTTGCACTGGCAGAGGCTCATGGTGGTTTTCTCAGAAATTTCGATTTTTTTCGGCTGGAGGCCTGTTCCTTTGTGGGAGCCGTCGCAGAAAGGGGTATGGCTCGTGCGTCCGCAGGAACACCACCAATAGGTTCCGGGCTCCAGCTCGATCTTGATCGGGCTTTTTGCGGTGCAAATGGGTTCTTCGGCCATGTCGGAAATCAGTTTTCGGAGGTTTCCACGGAAACAATTGCAGTTTCGCCCTTTTTGGCATCTTCGCCCAGATCTGCAGTTTTAGCTTCCTTGGGTTGATATCGACCGACCGGCACCTCGTGGAAAAAAGTAACTCCCAGCCATACGAGAAGTAGGGTGGAGGACGCTCCGATGAATTGGCGGATACTCATTTTTGATGGGTGATTATGGTGGGAAGGCGCAGGGCTTATGCCAATTTGACGCAATTATGACAATCAAATTCGAAAGCCTGACATTTAGGACGACTTTAAGAATCAATGCTTGCTGGTAAGCGGTTGATCGGAGATTGCATGGGCATGACTCCACTCGCTGTGCTTTTTGACTTTGATGGCGTAATCGTGGATACGGAATGGGCTATCTATCAGGCGTGGCTGAGAACTTTCCAACGGCAGGGACACGATTTACCTCTTGCCCTGTATTGCCGTTGCATCGGTTCGGATTTCGATACGTGGTCGCCAAAACTCCATTTAGAAGAGCTGACAGGACGTCGGTTTGACTGGAAAACGATGGATGAGGACAGGCAGGTAGAGATCAGGGCGGAGCTCGAAGGGTATGGTGCCATGCGAGGGATTCGGGAGGCGCTGGCGGAAGCTCAGAGGCGCGGGCTGGCTCTAGCGGTGGTTTCGAGTTCATCTCACTCGTGGGTTGATGGTTGGCTCGATAAGCTAGGGCTGACCGACCATTTCCAAGAAATCGTATGCAGAGGGGATGCTCCCCGCATAAAGCCGGCACCGGATCTTTATCTCGAGGCTGCGCGAAAACTTGGGCTGGCTGCAGAAGAGTGCCTAGTGATCGAAGATTCGCTTAACGGTCTCATCTCGGCGCAAGCAGCAGGTATGCGGGCATGGATCGTGCCGAACCGCGTGACTTCAGCGCTGGATTTTAGCCCAGCTGAAAAGGTTTTCTCGGATTTCGAGGAAATGTATTTGGCTTTATTCCCGGATTAGAGCCCGGGTGGGTGGCGCATCACGTGGCCTTTTCCTTGGCGTGTAGCGGTGCTCCAGCGCGGACCGCTGCGATTACGGCCAGTGCTTGTATCAAGGCGAAGCCCTGCAACGGTCATGAAAACATGGCCATCCCTGCAATATATGGTGATCCAGTCACCTGCGCCTTTTTTCCCATACTCGAAGTAGCCACGTGAGGTCATCGACCCTTTCAAGAGACCAGCTTCACGTAGGACGTAGGAGACGCTGCCTGAGCAGTCATAGCCACTGTCAATGTGCTTAGCATGTCCACCGCCCCACTTGTAGGGCTTGTTCTGAAGGCGGTTTCCCGCAGCGATAGCTTTTTTGACGTAAGCAGGTGCACTACGCGGGGCATAGGCGATGCCGTTCTTGAGCATTGCAGTGCGTCCGTGATCGAACCGGTAGGAAACAGGTTGTTTCGCCTTCACCTGGCTCGAGCAGGAGCTGAGAAAGGCGAATAGTGGAAGGATGAGCAAAAGGAGGTAGGAAAACCTTTTCATATGGGCATTCTAGTGAATTTATTTAACTTTTCCAAACTATTTTTTAAAATTCCTCCAAATCTTTATCTTCAAGGAACTCAGTGAGGGCAGAAATGGCTTTCGCGCGGTGGCTGAGCGAGTTTTTCACCTCGGATCCCAGCTCTGCCAAGGGAATTTCGTAACCATCTGGGATGAAATGAGGATCGTAGCCGAATCCGCCTTCACCGGAGGCCTCAGCGGCTATTCTACCCTCCACCGTTCCGTAGAAAACACCGATCTCACGCCCGTCTTTCGCTAGGAAGAGCGTGCAGCGGAATCGTGCGCTGCGGTTTTCCTTTCCGGCCATTTCCTGGTCTAGCCGGGCGTTGTTTTTCGCATGGTTACCCTCCTCGCCGCCGAAGCTTGACGACCAGACACCGGGGGCACCGCCGAGGGCATCGACTTCGAGTCCGGAATCATCCGCCAGCACCCAGCCTGGCACGTGCTTGCTGATGCCCATGGCCTTGAGTCGGGCGTTTTCTACGAAGGTCGTACCGGTTTCCTCGATTTCTGGGAGATCGGGAAATGAGCGCACATCGGTAATGGAAAACTTATTACCTAGAATTTGGCGGATTTCCTCGGTTTTGTGGGCGTTGCGGGTCGCGAGGATCAATTTTGGCAGCTCAGACATACTCATGGAGTTTCAGTTTTTCTCGCGTCAGCCAAGAAATTTAGAATAAAAGAGCCCTTGGAAACGCCTAACACCATTATGAAAGCAATAACCAACCTCGCCCTCACCGCGCTCTGCGCCTCAGCCATGGTCTCCACGGCATTTGCAAATGCTCCGGAAGGATGGGAAACCAATGTCGAGACCGCCATCGAGATCGCCAAGAAGGACAACAAAGCAGTGATGCTCGAATTCACCGGTTCTGACTGGTGTCCTCCCTGCAAGATGATGGCAAAAAATGTCTTTTCGAAAGACGAGTTTGTCTCGGCTGCCTCCGAAAAATTTGTCCTCGTGCACTTGGATTTCCCGAAAGGCGATCCAGAGCTGAAGAAAAAGAACATGCCCTATGCCAAGGAATACAAGATCGAGGGATACCCGACCGTCATCTTGCTGGATAGTGAAGGGAAGGAATTCGACCGCTTTTTCGCTTCAGCATATCCTGATGTAGAAAAGTTCCTCGGGCATCTCGACGAAGCGCTCGAGAAGAAGGATCTCGACTGAGAAATTCTCCAACCGTTTACCGACCCTGCCCGGCGTCCTGCTGCGGCAGGGTTTTTCTTTTCAATGGGCGGATGATCCCGCAGCTTTCCCGCCCGCCATGTCAGACACACGCAAGCCTTTCCCCTTCGACGAATTCGAGCCTAGATGGCAATCTCGATGGGATTCCGAAAAAACCTTCCGCACCCCAAACCCGGGCGAGGAAGGCTTCGATGCCTCAAAGCCGAAATACTACGTGCTCGATATGTTCCCGTATCCGAGCGGCGCCGGCCTCCACGTAGGCCATCCCGAGGGCTACACCGCCACTGACATCATCGGCCGCTACAAGCGCATGAAGGGCTTCAACGTCCTCCACCCGATGGGCTACGATTCCTTCGGCCTACCGGCTGAGCAATACGCGATCAAGACCGGCCAGCATCCCGCCGTCACCACCGCCGCGAACATCGAGAACTTCCGCCGTCAGCTGAAATCGCTCGGCTTCGCCTATGACTGGGAGCGCGAAATCGCCACCACCGATCCCGAATACGTGCGCTGGACGCAGTGGATCTTCCTGCAGCTTTACTCCTCTTATTTTTGTGAGGAAACGAACAAGGCGAAACCCGTTGCCGAGCTGGAAGCGAAGGGCTGGTCCCGTGATGAAATCGACAACGTCCGCCTCGCCTACGTCGCCGACACCCCTGTCTGGTGGTCGCCGGATCTCGGCACCGTGCTCGCCAACGAAGAGGTCGAGGAATGGAAAGGAAAAGGCCACACCGTCGAGCGCCGTCCGCTGCGCCAATGGATGCTGCGCATCACGAAATACGCCCAGCGTCTCATCGACGAGCTCGATACACTGGACTGGCCGGAGGGTATCAAGCTGCTTCAGAAAAACTGGATCGGCCGCAGCGAGGGTGCGGAGGTTATTTTCGCCATCGGCGGGAAATCGGTAACCGTTTTTACCACACGTCCCGACACCCTCTTCGGCGCTACCTACATGGTGCTCGCACCGGAGCATCCTTACGTTTCCGAAATCACCACCGAAGACAACAAAGACGCCGTCGAAGCCTACAAGAAAGCCTGCTCCGCAAAATCCGACCTCGATCGCACCGACCTGAATAAGGACAAGTCTGGCGTCTTCACCGGCGCCTACGCCACGAATCCCGTGAACGGAGAGGAAATCCCCGTCTGGATCGCCGACTACGTCATGATGGGCTACGGCACCGGAGCCATCATGGCCGTGCCAGCGCATGACGTGCGCGACTTCGAGTTTGCGCAGAAATACGACCTGCCGGTTCTTCAGGTGGTTCAGCCAACCGACGATTCGGATTGGCAGGGATACACCGCACCGGGAACGGCGATCAATTCCGGCTTCCTCGACGGCATGCCGACAAAAAAAGCCAAGGGTGCGATCATCCACTGGCTCGTCGAAAACCAAAAGGGCGAGCGCAAGATCCAGTTCAAGCTGCGCGACTGGCTGTTCTCCCGCCAGCGCTACTGGGGCGAGCCGTTCCCGATCACTTGGAAAGACGGCAAGCACTACGCGCTCCCAGATTCCGAGCTACCACTCCTCGCGCCGCCGCTGGAGGATTACAAGCCTTCCGGAACACCCGATCCACTCCTCAGCAAAGCCCGAGATTGGGTCGAGCTTCCCGATGGCGTGACCCGTGAGACCAACACCATGCCGCAATGGGCCGGCTCATGCTGGTACTACCTCCGCTACTGCGATAATAGTAATTCCGAGCGTTTCATCTCAGAAGCCGCCGAGGACTACTGGACGAACGAAAAACCCGGCATGGTGGATCTCTACGTCGGCGGCACCGAGCACGCGGTGCTTCACCTCCTCTACGCTCGTTTCTGGCACAAAGTGCTCTTCGATCTCGGCCATGTCCGCACACCGGAGCCGTTCCAGAAACTCGTCAACCAAGGCCTCATCCTCGGCGAGGACGGGCAGAAGATGTCGAAATCACGCGGCAACGTCGTGAACCCCGACGACGTCGTCAAAGAATACGGCGCCGACTCTCTGCGCCTCTATGAAATGTTCATGGGCCCGCTGGAGCAGGTGAAACCCTGGCAGATGAAAGGCGTGGAGGGCGTTTCCCGATTCCTCGCCCGCGTCTGGCGCCTCGCCATCACCGACGAAGGCAACGTTTCTGAAAAAATCACCGACACCCAGTGCACCGACAAGGAACTCCTGCGTGTCGTCCACGAAACGATCAAAAAAGTCGGCGAGGACATCGAGAAACTCAGCTTCAACACCGCGATCTCGCAGATGATGATTTGCACCAACGCCTTTACCCAGGCAGGCACAGTGCCACGTAAGGAATTCACCCAGTTCCTCACCATCCTCAATCCCTTCGCCCCGCATATCGCAGAAGAAATACACCGTCTCATCGGCGGCACGGAGCTGCTTTCCGAAATGGAGTGGCCAGCCTACGACGAGCAAGCGCTTGTCCGCACGGAATGCGAACTCGTCGTCCAAGTGAACGGCAAACTCCGCGACCGCATCTGGATCTCCATGACCGCCTCCGAGGATGAAGCCAAGGAACTTGCCTTCGCCTCCGACAAAGTCAAAGAGCACATCGACGGCAAGACCATCCGCAAGGTGATCTACGTCCCCGGCAAGATCATGAACCTCGTCGCCAACTGAGCCGAAAGGCAGGGACGATCTTTGCCGTTGGCCATCTCCGCTCTGCTCCGATTCCGAGTCGTCCATATCTAGCGGCTCAATCCACGGGAGCCCAACGAGTGGATGAATCGCTCCGTGAGATACGGGCTTTTAGGGATGAAAAGTCCCTGCCTTCGCCATCAAATCTCATGCTACGCGTGGTGCAGCAATATCGAATTCGCCGCGAAGTGATCGGAAAGAATATCCGAAACAATCACGATCGGAGTCCCCGGCCTCACCAAGTTCTCAGCCCGTAGCTGCTCGGTCGCCCGCCCGATAGTTTCCTCAATATTCGATGAAAAGCCCATCTGGAACGCCCTTATCCCGCGTGTCAGCGAAAGCTTGCGGCAGACACCATCCTTCGGAGTGAATGCGAAAAACGATCCCGTCCGCGGGCGCATCAGGGCGATATGGTTCGCAAGCACCCCCCTGCGTGTCAGCACCACAAGGCGAGCGTCTGGCAATGAATCCGCCAGCGTCACAGCCGCACGAGCCGTCTTCTGCCGCTCGTCGCGCAGAATCACCGCTGCGCCGAAGCCGTGGCCACCAGAACGCTCGATCCGTGCCGAAATTCTTACCAACGCATCCACACAGCGCAGCGGATAGCGTCCCACCGAAGTCTCGCCGGAAAGCATCAACGCATCCGCCTCCTCGTAAGCGGCGTTCATCACATCCGTCACTTCCGCCCGAGTCGGGGTAGGATTCGTGATCATGGATTCCAGAAGCTGCGTCGCCACGATCACCCGTGTCCCAAGCTCATGGCAGCGCTTCACAATACGGCGCTGCAAAATCGGTAGATCCTCAAAATCCACCTCAATGCCCAAGTCGCCCCGTGCGATCATGATCACATCCGCGCTCTGAATGATCGCATCGATATTGCGCACCGCCTCCTGATCTTCGATTTTCGCAACGATCTGAGCCTCACCCTCCAGAGCTTCCATTGCCTCGCGGAGCTCACGCACGTGTGCCGCATCGCGCACGAAGGAGCCAGCGATGTAGTCCGCCCCGCATTCCACAGCCAGAGCCAGATCCTTGTGATCCTTTTCCGTCAGAGCAGGCAGATTCAGTCGCACGCCGGGGAGATTGATGTGTCGGCGGGAGCCCATAGTGCCCGGCGTGCGCACATCACAGATGATGCGGTCATCTGCAGTGCGGTCGATGTGCATGAGCAACGCACCATTATCCACCACCAAGATATTCCCCTCGGAGACATCCTGCATCATACCCGGATAATTCACCGTTGTGGAAATGGGAATCGTCGGCTCTGTGCCTTCCTTGCGGAATTCCACCTTGTCACCCTCTTTTAGTTCGTAGTTTTTTACCACATCACCCGTGCGGATCGAAGGCCCCGTCAGGTCGAAGAGCACCGCAATGTGCAGCCCGCGCTTGGAGGATTCTTGGCGCACGTGCTTGGTCATTAGCGCCGCCCATTCGTGCTTCGCGTGGCTCATATTCAGGCGGAAGACGTTCACTCCTCCGTCGATAAGCTCGCCGATGGTCTCAGCTTTCTCGGTGGCAGGGCCTAGGGTAACGATCAGTTTTGTTTTGCGTGACATTTGGTGAAATTTCTTGGTTTCAGTGGTTCTCTTTCGTGCAGGGAAGCAGGGGATATGCCGGGCGTCCAGCCATGGATTATAAAACAGCGACACAGATCCATGTTCCCCCTCATTTCAAACTTTTACTTGGCGAGCTTTTCTTACTTGGCGGTGAAAATCCCAATTGAGGTAGCAAGTAGACCTCGCAAGAAAGCGCTTTGATTTTCCCTCCATCCATTTTACGCAGAACCCATGTCTTCTGCCACCACGCCCATCCTCATCGGCGGCTCCATCGCCATCGACAACATCAAGACCCCCACCGCCGAAGGAAAAAACCTGCTCGGCGGCTCAGCATCCTTCACAGGTATCGCCGCTTCTTACTTTACCTCCCCAGTGCATCTCGTGGGCATCATCGGAAAGGATTTCCCCCAGGAGCACCTCGATCATTTCGCCTCCAAGGGCATTTCTACAGGCGGTCTTGAGAAATCCGAAGGCAACACCTTTTCATGGACCGGCTCCTACCATGAGAACATGAACGACCGCGACACCCTCGATGTCGCCATCAACGTCCTCGAAGACTGGACTCCGAAAGTCCCTGCGGAAATGGCCTCCGCCCCAGTAGTCGTTCTCGCGAACATGCACCCGATCAATCAGCTCCAGATGATCGCCCAGCTCACCGCTGAGAAACCCTTCATCGCCGCCGATACCATGGATCTCTGGATCACCATCGCCAACGACGACCTCCACGAAGTCCTCAAAAAAATCGACCTCCTCGTCATCAACGAATCCGAAGCCCGCGATTTCTGCCGCACCCCGAACCTCATCTCCGCAGGGAAAATCCTTCTCGACAAGGGCCCTGCAAACGTCGTCATCAAGCTCGGCGAATTCGGAGCCATCCTCTTCCACCGCGAAGAATCCGGCACCGCCCCTTCGGAATTCTCCATCCCCGGCCTCCCCGGCATCAGCATCTTCCGCAGCGCGGCTTTCCCCCTCACGGAAGTCGCCGACCCCACCGGAGCCGGCGATTCCTTCCTCGGCGCCCTTGCCGGCCACCTCGCCTCCACCGGGAAGGCCTCCTACTCCTTCGATGATCTCCGCCAGGCCATCGTTTACGGCTCCGTCGTCGCCTCCTACACCTGCGAGGCCTTTTCCACCAACCGCCTCGCCGGAACTTCCCGTGAAGAAATCGAGCAACGCCTAGGCCTCCTCAAGAACCTCACCCATTGGCCTGCCTGAGCGGTCCGGGAAAGTGTAATGCACCATACCGGGTGAAAGCGTCACCCTCCCGCTATCCAAGCAGGATCAGGCAGGGATGGCTTTGCCTTCGGCTATGTCCGTTTCACTCCCATTCCAAGCCGTCCGGGAAAATGTGCGGCAGGATACAGGGTGAATGCGTCATCCTCCCGCTATCCAAGCAAGATACATCAAGGTTTCGGGCTGTAAAATCCCCCTGCCAGCGTGTGGCTTTGTCCGATAAATCCCTTGAAATCAAGGGGTTGTGAGGAATTGGTAAGGATCGCGTAAATTCAAAGGAAAGTCATCAAAAACTCACTTCTTCCTTGCAGGAGACCACTTCACAGAGTCTCTTAGTTGCGCTTGAAGTTATTTTGTATTGGAAAAAACTGTGACGATCATGTCACGGCAATCCAGCCGAAGTTTCTAGACGACCCTAATAAAACCGACTAAATCTTCCCCGCCATGAAAAATTTAATCCATCTTACAGCCATCGCCGCGCTCGCCGCCTCGGGGCTCTCAAACGCTCAAACCGCAGCTTATTCTAAGCCTAGCGGGTATGTGACTCAAGACTTATCTCAAGGGTTCAACCTGTTGGGATTGACGCTACTCAATTCACCAGCAGCTTCAGGAGTATTTGAAACTATAAATGCTTCTTCTCTCGTTGACGATCAACTTTCATTTACTCCTATCTCTGGTCGTAAATACGTGCTTGAAATTACGAGTGGGGCAATCACTGGAGCAATTTTTGAAGTGGAAGCCTCTGGGATTTCCGGAACTACGATTACGCCTGTAACTACATCACCTACTACTGATCTTACTACTCTTGGGATAACCACATCTGATACTTATGCTGTCCGCATAGCACCGACTCTAGAGGAAATCTTTACTACTACTCCGTTGGCGAGCGGAGGCGTTCTAGTTCCCGGATTGAGTTCATTGAATGCCGATGTAATTTGGGTGCCTATCTCACCTGGCGTTTATAATAGATACTTTCTGCATTCATCAGGCCAGTTCCGTATAGACGGCACCACAACAGCTGCACCGAATGTTCCTATTATTTATGGGGATGCTTTTTTTGTGCAGAAGAAAAATAGTTCAGCTGCTTCCATTACTCTTACCGGGGAAGTCAAAACAAACTCGTCCATAACTGTTTTGGCGCAGGGCTTCAACTTAGTTAATACAGTCGTTCCTGCTGGTGCAACTCTAGCAAACGTGGGTCTGGAAGATGATCTCACTCCTGGGCTTTCGCCTCTGAATGCAGATATTCTCTGGGTTCAGACCTCGTCTTTGAACTACGACCAGTATTTCCTTCGAAGCGGTAACTGGAGAAGTGTAGCCGCTCCTACGGTGGATCTCACTTCGCAGCAAACAGAGGCGATTAGTTTGTCTGGAGCTGTTCTTATTCAACGGAAGTCAGCAACTCCAGTCACTGTAGATATTACTGTTCCATCATCCTATAATGACCTCTGATTTCTAAATATCTAATATTCTAATTTAAAAATAAGCTAAAAAGATATGAAAAGTAAAATAATTGCCCTTGCCGCCCTTGGTGCACTTTCACTCCAAGTCAACGCAGCAAATTATGCGGTTTCTAACCTAGTCAATGGCGCAGGTTCTACTGATACCCTGTTTCAGGAAGCTGGTGCTGTGAACGCAGCCTTGCTAGACGGTGGAATTGTTTCCTTAGGTTATTTCGGCAGTAACTCTTATGTTCCATCTGCAGACTTAGCCAATATATCCACTACGATAAGTGACTTTACTTCGGTGACCTCGGGTTTGACTGGAGGGTTTCTCACCCAATTAACTACTGCCGGAACAGCGGGATATGTCGATGAGGCTCTTTTTGATGGCCCTTCAATCCTTACGGGAAATCCCCTGATAGGTAGAACCGTATATATGTTTGTGGGTGACGCGGCAACTCTTGCAGCATCCAATGCTTTCGCACTTGTGGCAGTCGGTACTATACTTGACGAATCATCGACACCAGAAAATCAATTCTCCGCAAACCCAACAGGAACCACTCCTTTGATTGGGCAGATCAACGCTGGTGCTTTTACGGGAGATCCAGTTCCAGGAGCTGGTGCAGGTGTTACTACATTTGATACTCTGCAACTCGCAGCAGTCCCAGAACCATCTGCGCTTCTTCTGAGTGCCTTTGGTGCTCTTGCCCTGCTTCGTCGCAAGCGCTAAACAGGTCATACAAACCTTCAAAAAGGCGAGCTTCGGCTCGCCTTTTTTCGTTTGGCGGTACTAGTGTAAAGCTTGCTATTCAACTGTAAGCGTCCCAAATTCGTCCTCGTCCGGTTTCGCTTGCGGGCGACGGTTCAAGCGACTTGCAGTTCGCTCTCCTCGTTGCGGGCGTGGCGCTCGGCGGCGATCCGTGCGGGTGTTAACGCCGCCGCTTGATCGAGGGTGGGATCGTGCGGGAGGCGCTTGAGGATTTCGCTCAGGTAGTCTTCGGGATCGAGTCCCTCCGCCCGGCAGTTTGCCAACAGGGTGTAGATCAGCGCGTTGTTTTCCCCGGCTTCGAGACTGCCGAAGAACATCCAGTTTTTCATGCCGAGTTTGGTGGGGCGGATCATGTTTTCGACGAGGTTGGTGTCGAGTTCGAGTGATCCACCCTCAAGGCAAACGAGGAACTTTGGCCACTGGTTGAGTGTGTAGGTGATGGCTTGGCCGATGTCGCCAGCGGGGAGGTGGGCTTTGCGGTGCGCGAGGATGAAGTTGTGAAGTTCATCGGCGATGGGGCGGATGCGGGCACGGCGTATGAGGGCGCGGCAGGCTGGCGGGGCTGCGCTTTGGCGGATCTGTTTTTCGATGTAATAGATTTTCTGGATCAGGAGAAGAATGGGGACGGTGACTTCGGGGGCGGCTTTGCCAAGGTCGGTATATTTTCTGCGTATGTGGGCGAGGCAACCGGCATGGCGCAGGCCGTGTTTTTTCGCTACGCTGTCGTAAACTCCGTATCCGTCGGTGTGGATGGTGCCTGTGTAGGCGATGGTGTTGGTGGCCTCGTCGTAGCCGAGGAAGTCTAACAGGCAGTCCGCGCCGCGCCCGGCGTGCCAGTCGAAGTAGCAGGTGCTTGTGGCTATGTCGCGATAAGCCCAGAGGCGGCCTTCGCGGGTTGAGCCGTGGCCGGGATCGAGGTAGTCGATGGGGGTTTCATATTCAACTTGCCAGACAAAATAAAAGAATCCTCTTGCAGTAGGGATTTGAGAGGGTAGAAAGGGGCATGGCTGTTGCGAATACGAGAAAGAGATTCTTGGCTCCCTGGGCTGGGTCGGAGGAGAAACCAACGATTTATCACTGTATTTCACGGGTGGTGGATCGGAGGTTTGTTTTCGGTGATGAGGAGCGTGAAGTGTTTCGCATGTTCATGCGAATGTATGAGAATTTCTCCGGCTGCCGGGTGCTTTCCTACTGCGTGATGTCGAATCACTTCCACCTTCTGTTGGAAGTTACCCCAGTGCCTGATTCTGGAATTTCAGATGAGGTTTTGCTGGAGAGGTTGATGGCTCTTTACAGCGAAAAGCATGTAGAAGGTGTTAGGGTAGAGCTGTCTGCTGCTAGGGAGGAGGAGCGTAAGATGACGGCTGATAATCTCGACAAGAAAGGCGATATCTTGCTCCGCTCAGAGGAGATTCGGGCACCTTATCTCAAGCGAATGCACAATCTCAGTCTCTTTATGAAGGGATTAATTCAGCGCTTCACCCGTTGGTTCAATCGCAAGCATGAGCGGACGGGAACGCTGTGGGAAGATAGGTTCAAGAGTGTGATCGTGGAGAGCGGGACGGCGGCGCGGACGATGGCGGCCTATATTGATTTGAATCCGGTGCGGGCGGGGATGGTTTCCGAGCCGGCGGAATATCGCTGGAGCAGCTATGGTGAGGCGGTGGGAGGTGGGCAGAAGGGAAATGGAAAGAAGGCCAGGGAAGGATTGGTGAGGGCGTGCATGAGCCACAGGGGGTATGGATTTGATGCAGAATGTTGGAAGGAGGTGTCACGGATCTACCGGCGGGCAATGGGCTTGGCGTTGGGGAGGAAAACTTCAAACTTCAAATCTCAAACTTCAAGGAAGACGGGAATTTCGAAGAATGAGGCTGAGGTGTTGGAATCTGAAGATAACGAGACGGTGTTGCCGGATCTTGATTTGGCGGCGATGCTACGTCAGCGGATTCGGTATTTCACAGACGGCGCGATTATAGGTAGCAAGGGGTTTGTGAATGATGCGTTTGCGGCATCTCGTGAGAGGTTTTCCGATAAACGGAAGGATGGTGCGCGTAGGATGAGAGGTGCTGCATCTGCGGCGAAAGATCATCTGTGGAGCGCGCGGGATCTGAGGGTTGGGGTTTGATCTGTTGTTTACCGAACAATTCCTACCCATGGGTTATGGTTTACCGGTTATTTGTGATACCTAGGAAGCGGAGATCGGGGGATCTCTTATCCTCGGTAGCTTTAAGATCGAGCTCGAATTCGGCAGTATGATCGTTGAACTCCTCCTGATCTACGAGGGTTTGCGAAATCGCCCAGATTCCCTTTTCCGGCACTTCGCGGATTCGGGTGTGCTTGGCATTTCGTGCTTCGGGATCGAGGAGGATGAGGCCGTGGCTTTGGTGAAATTCCTCCATGATGCATCTCAATTCGCTAGTGGATAGATCGGATCCGGCCAGCGAAAGGGCATCCTCGTATCGGCCTTGGGAGAGGAGTTTGACGAAACCTAGGATAGCTGAGCGCACATCTCGAGTTAGGGCTTTCTTGTTTCTGGTGTAGGGGATGGGATTTGCTGAAACTGGAGCTTCGCTTTGGTCGGTAGCATCGGGATTGCGGAGTTTTTCCCATTCGTCCAGTAAGGATGAATCAGTGGAGCGGATCATGGTGCCGAAGAAGGTTTCTGCTTCTTCTAGTTCCGGGGTTTTGTGTGAATCCGGGACGGTCTGGGCGAGGATCTTGTAAACTTCCGAGAGGTGGCGGAGGAGCACGGCTTCGCTTTTTTCCAATCCGTAGGTCTTAATGTAATCCTCGAAGGAGGAGTAGTCCTCGAACATCTCCCTAGCGATGGATTTCGGCCGCACGGCGGCTTCCTTCGCCCATGGATTTTTCAGGACAAATTCGTTGTAGGTGGCGTAAATGAATTCCTTGCCGGGCTTCGGGTGCTCGACTTGCTCGAGCGCGTCCATTCGGGCGTCGTATTCGATGCCATCGGCCTTCATCTCGGCGACGAGTTTGTCCTTCGCCTTGTCCAGCTGCTTGCGGATGACCTGAGTTGGGTCTTCGACGATGGCCTCGGCGAGCGAGATGACATTGAGCGGGTAGGCGGGTTCCTCGGGGTTCAATTGCGGGATCGCCTCGACGAGGTAGGCGGCGAGCGCTTGATTGAGAGAAAAGTCATCTTGGAGCTCTATGTTGAGCGCGACCTTCGCCGGAGTCTCGCGTTTGTCCTTGGGAATGATACGTAAGATGTTTCCCTCCACGAGACCGCGAAAAAGACCGAAGGCGCGCTTCCGCAAATCCGCCTTCTTCGAAGGAGTTTCGTGGCTGTCCCGTATGATGCGGCGGAGTTCCTCGCAGCCATCTTCGTTGCGGCGAGAGAGGACGTTGAGCAGCATGCTGTGGCTCATCACAAAGGAGGAACTGAGCTTCTCGGAAGGGGAGTCGATGAGCTTGCGGAAAGTGTTTTCGTCCCAATTCACGAAGCCCTTTTCCGGGGGCTTCTTCTTCACCGCCTTGGATTTTCCGCCCTTTGCCGCTGCTTTCGCATCCGCCTTAATGTTGGCGATGACGTGTTCCGGTGCCTGGGCGACGACGTAGCCGATGTCATCGAACCCGCGCCTACCCGCTCGTCCGGCGATCTGTTTGAAATCACGGACGGCAAGGGTCTTGGTGGATTGGCCGCCGTATTTGAAGAGGCGAGTGAAGACGACCGTGCGGATCGGGACATTGACGCCGACGCCCAGGGTATCGGTGCCACAGATGACTTTGAGGAGGCCTTTCTGGGCGAGTTTTTCGACAAGAGTCCGGTATTTTGGCAAGAGTCCGGCGTGGTGGATGCCGAGTCCGTGGCGTAGGAATTTCTTCATCTCTTTGCCGTAGGGACTGCGGAAATCCGCATCGACGAGGAGATCGGCGATCGCCTGTTTTTCCTCTTTGGAGCAGAAATTCCGGCTCATGAGATCTTGGGCTGTCTGGGCGCAAGAGAGTTGGGTGAAATGGACGAGATAGATCGGCGCGCGATTTGCGGTGACGAGTTCCTCGATCTTTTCCTCAAGGGCGAGGGTGGAGTATTCGAATTCCAAAGGAACCGGGCGGTCTTCGGATTTCACGAGGGCAGTGGGTGCACCGGTGAGGGTGGTGATCGTTTCTTGGAAAAATTCCGTATCGCCGATGGTGGCGGACATTAGAAGAAAGCGCGCATTCGGAAGGGTGAGAAGTGGCACTTGCCATGCAACGCCTCGCTCATGATCTGAGTAGTAATGGAACTCGTCCATGATCACATCATCCACGGGAGCAGCGGCACCCTCGCGCAGGGCGAGGTTTGCGAGGATCTCGGCAGTGCAGCAAATGACAGGAGCTGAGGGATTCACCGTGGCATCCCCGGTGATCATGCCGATGTTTTCGGGGCCAAAGGTTTTGCAGAGGGAGAGGAACTTCTCGTTGGCTAGTGCCTTGATGGGAACGGTGTAGTAGCAACGCCGCTTCATGCAGATCGCACGATACTGGAGAGCCAGCGCGACCAGGGATTTCCCTGAGCCGGTCGGGGTATTGAGGATTACGTTACTGCCAGCGAAAAGCTCAAGGATCGCCTCCTCCTGATGGTCATACGGAATGGTGCCAGAGGTTTCCAAATATGAGAGAAAGGCGTCGAGGATCTCGTCCGAAGAGGAAGGGTCGGTGAGTTTGGAGGAATCCAGTTCTGGCATTTGGGGGGATGCTAGTGGAATTGAAGAGAACCGCGATTTTAAATCGCGACGGGAGCTTTGAACGAAGAATTCGCTCTTTCTTAAGACAAAAAAGAGCGCCCGGAAGGGCGCCCTTTTGGGAAATGGATTCTGAATCCGGTTCAGCCTTGCTCTATGGTTTTTTCGGTGGCGGCATCGATGACTGCGAAGCGCTCGCGGTTGAGGGTCGGATCCGAGCGGAAGATGAGGCGCCCAGAGTGGGATCGCTCGAGTTCCACGAGGACTTTAGCGTCTTCCTGCTTGAAGCGGTTGAGGACGTCGGAATTGACGACGACGATGAGATCGCCGACTTGATCTCGGTGCGTCTGGATGACGGTATTGAGGCGGCGCTGGATCTCGATGGACATGGTCATCGGTGTCTTTACGCGGCCACGGCCTTGGCAATATGGGCAGGGCTCGTACATCGAATCGCGGAGGGATTCGTTGAGTCGCTGACGGGTCATTTCCATCAGGCCGATGGCAGAAATCTGTAGGATTTGGGTCTTTGCCTTGTCCTTTTTGACACGCTCTTTCATCGCCTTGTAAACCGCCATTTGATCGCGGCGGTGGCGCATGTCGATAAAGTCGACAACGACGAGGCCGCCGATGTTGCGCAGGCGAAGCTGGCGGGCGACTTCTTCAGCTGCCTCGACATTGGTCTGGAGGATCATCTTGTCGACGTCTTTGGAGCCGCGGTTGCGACCGGTGTTGACGTCGACAGAGATGAGGGCTTCGGTTTCGTCGATGACGATGTAGCCGCCGCATTTCAGCCAGACTTGGCGGGAGAATGCCTCGTCGATCTGCTTCTGAATATTTACGCGTTCGAAGATTGGCTGGTTGGCGGTGGGAAGGTGATGGATGCGGCGCTTCGCGCGGCGCGAGATTTTGCCGGCAATTTCGCGGATCAGCTCGGTGGTTTCTGCATCGTCGCAGAGCACTTGATCGACTTCCTCGGTGAGGAAATCGCGGGCGGTACGCTCGATGAGATCCGGCTCTTGGAAGATGCAGCAGGGGGCTGGGTTGTTGGCGCGGCGTTGGTCGATATTGTCCCATTGCTCAAGGAGCATGGCGAGATCGCGCACGAAGTGGCGGGCGCGTGTGCCTTGGGCGACGGTGCGCATGATGATACCCATGCCCTCTGGGACGGAGAGTTTCTGGACGATGCGGCGGAGGCGTTGGCGTTCTTTTGGGTCGTCGATCTTGCGGGAAATACCGAACTGTTCGGTGAAGGGCATGAGGACTAGGTAGCGGCCAGCGAGGGAAATGTTCGTTGTTACGCGGGGTCCCTTGGTGCCGATTGGGCCTTTGGAGACTTGGATAACGATTTCCGAGCCGATTGGGCAGATCGAGGGGATGTCCTTGGAAGTGATTTTCTTCTTCGGTTTCTTGGAGCCTTCGCGCTCGATTTCCTCCAGACCGCCGTCGAGGGCGGCTGGGATGGCGTCCCAGAAGTGGAGGAAGGCGTTCTTATCTAGACCGATGTCGACGAACATGGCCTTGAGGCCTTGCTCGATATTTTTGACACGGCCTTTGAAAATTCCTCCTACGATGTTCTGATCGCCTTCGCGCTCTACGGTGTATTCTTCGAGCAAGCCGTCCTCTACGAGGGCGACGCGGCGTTCGAGTTTTTCGACATTGACGATGATGGAGTTGCCACTGGATGGGTCGGCGCTGCCGATCCCTAACATTCTTTTGATTTTTTTGATCACGTTGATTTAGTTCTAAATTCTGAGGTTGGGTTTGTTGTGAAACCGATCATTCCTGAATAGGAATGGCACGTGGGAGCACTTGTCCCTCGGTATCGGTTTCTTCGGTGATTGTTGGTTTCGGTGTTACGAGGACAGGGGTGCTGCCGCTGGGTACATCAGGGACGATGCCGCTGATCTCATTGCCGGTTTCGCCGATGTCTTCCTCAGAAGGCTGAGCAGTGACAGAGGGATCGGAGGCTGGAATTTCTGAGGCTTCGATGGCGGCGAGGATGTCTGGAAGGGGCTCGATGGCTGCGATGGTCTCGAGGTGCCCCGCATATTCGTTCTGTGGCTTGAGGGGGAGGCGCATGCCATTTTCTTGGGCGAAGATACCTGTTAGAACGGTGTTGACGAGGGGGCCACAGACGCCGCCGCCGGATGTACCTGCCTGAACGAGGATGACGATGGCGTAGCGAGGTTCTTCGTATGGCGCGAAGGCCATGACCCATGAGTTGTTGGATTTTTTACCGTTGTCCGTGGTCTGGGCGGTGCCGGTTTTGGCGCAGACTTCGATATCATCCATGCGCACTTTTCCAGCGGTGCCGCCGGGCACGTTGACGGCCATGTACATGCCTTTGCGGATCAGGGCGAGGTCGTCTTCTTTGACTCCGTTCTGGAGGAGATCGACGACGAGTTCGGGGAAATCGGGGACGAGAACCTTGCCATCTTCAGCTACGACCTTTTTTACGAGACGGGGTCTGTAGTATTTACCTCCATTGGCGATGGCGGCGGCCATGGCGGTGAGCTGAAGAGGTGTGGCGAGCATGTAGCCCTGGCCGATGGAGGTCATGGCGTTGAGCGCCGGGGTCATGGTCTCGTTTGGATAGGAAGCGCGCCAAGCACGGGAGCCGGGTAGGAGACCAGGGTCTTCGTTGGGAAGTTCGATGCCTGTCTTGTTGCCGAATCCGACAAGCGAGCATCCGTCGAGCATGCCCTGCCACCTCATCGCGTTTGCCATCTGGTTGAAGTAGGGGTTGCAGGATTGCTGGAGGGCCGAGGGGAGAGACAATGTCCCGTGGCTACCACCCTTCATGTTGTAGATCCAGCAGCCGATCTTGTGGTTTCCGTAGGGGACGTATCCACTACAGTTGTAGGAGTTTTTATCGAGTCCTTGGATCGAGCCTGCGATGGCGGTGGCGACTTTCATCGTGGAGCCGGGTTCGAATTTCGCTATGGCTCGATTGGTGAAAGGTGAGAGGCGCGGGCTGGCCCAGTAGGAGTCGATCTTCTCGATCTGCGGTTTGGAAAACGGGGGGATGAAAACATTGGGATCGTAGTCTGGCACCGAGGCCATTGCGAGAACCTCGCCAGTCCTGACATCCATGACTACTCCGGCGGCGCGACCGGCGCGACGGAGGGTATTTTCTAGAAGAAACTGGATTCGTGCGTCGATGCTGAGTTCGACTTGCCCGCCGATGCCAGGTTTGGTGAAGTCGAGCATCCCAATGGTGCGACCTTTCTCGTCCTTGAGAATGGTTTTTTTGCCCTCCGGACCGCGCAGGTATTCGTCCATGGTGGCCTCGACGCCGTCCACGCCCTTACTATCGCCGATGTAGTGATCGTAGGCGCGCTTGTCCGCAGAGGAAATGTCACCTTTTTCCCACTGCTTCACGTATCCGAGGACGTGTGAGGCAAGGGTGCCGTAGGCATACTGGCGCTGCGGGCGGATGCTGAGGGTGACTCCGGGGAACTCAAGGTTGCGCTCGGCGAGGCGGGCGAAATCTTCGTAGGTGAGATCTGCGCGGTAGGTGAAGGGGACGAGGCCGCCGTGGGTCAGGTAGTGGGTGCGGAGGGCGGAGGCGTTGTAGTTTTTCGCGAGTCCGAGTTCCTGGAGTGGCTTAATCGTCCATTCGTTGACGATTGTGACGATGTCCTTTTCTGAGCGTTTCCTTGGCAGGCCGTCTTGAGTGGTGAGGCGGTCGAGAGTGGGGCTTTCGTCATGTTGCAGGCGGTAGGCGCGAAGGATTTCCTCAAGATTAAATGAGACGACGTAGTTGCGGAGGTTTCGGGCAAGGGGGATGCCGTTGCGATCCGTGATTTCGCCACGGATGCCGGGCTCGCGGACGGTGACGGTGCGGTTGCCGGGCACGAGTGCTAGGAATTCGTCCTGCCTATCGATTTGGAATTCATGGAGCTTGGACAGTAATGTACCGAACCCGACCAGAATGAGGGCGGTGAGTAGGTAGAGTCGGAGTCTGAAGCGGGGTTCCATGGGTGTAATTATCTGCGTCTGCCGCGGTTTGCTTCAGGATAAAGGGAGTGGTCAAATAGCCTTGCAATCCGGTAAAGGATCCAAAAGACGAGAGGTGAAAATAACATGGTGAGCAGAGAGGTATAGGACATAAGCCGGATGATAGACCGGCTGATGACAAAATCCCCTCTGACAAAAGAAATGAGGACAAATTCAGCGCCTAGATAGAGGAAAATGGCGACGCCGGTGAGTAGTGCGGAGAACTGCCATTTTCCCTGGCGGAATAAGGGGTTGAGCCCCTGCATAAGAAAGCCAATGGCTGCGAAGAGCACGATGGAATAGCCGAATGGAAGGGACTCGACAGGCTGAGTGTAAACCTCGGGATCCATAGTGATCGGTGCGAGGGAGCAATGGGCATCCCAGAACAGGCCGCCGATGAAGGCCATGGCGAGCATCGTGGGGGTGGCCACGGTTACCGCGGTGCAGAGGAAAACAAGATGGACGAGAAGGATGCGTGCATTGCTAAGTCCCGTGAACGCAGGCATGAACTGCTGAACCAGGAATGCGGCGAGCAGTAGGAAGACGGTGCTGAGGTTGTAGCGGAACAAGCGTTTAGTTTTCAGTTGTTTTCGGAAAGCACGACGAAGACTGTGTCCAAGTTGCTGAGGTTTACAGCGGGCTTCACTAGGGCTTCCGAATCGAGCGCGCCTTTCTCAACCGATAGGATAGTGCCAACGAGGATGTTCGGCTGGAAGATGCCGCCACGACCGGTGGTGAATACACGTTGGCCGGGTCTGAGCGCCGCGTCTTTGGAGAGAAAGCGGAGACGGAGGGTAGGATTTTTGTCAAACTCGCCGCGCTGGCCGCTGAGGATGCCGACTTCCGGCGAACCTTCGACGCGGACGGAGACTTGGCACTTTTCATCGGTGACGAGTAGGACAGAGGAGCGTTTCTGGAAAGGACGGTCGATGATGCCGACGAGGCCTTCGTTCGACATGACGGAGAGCTGGATGCCGACTCCGTTGTCTTGGCCGGCATCGATCTCAAGTGTCTGCCACCATGTGGTCGGGTGGCGGCGAATGACCTGTGCGGCGACGACATCGAAGTTCGTTGATTTTTTAAAGTCCAAGGCGTGGCGCAGCTGGGCGTTTTCCCGCTCGATGGTCTGGAAGCGGGACTCGATGATGCGCAGCCTGCCGGTTTCTCTTTCGGCGACGGAGAGCCGTGCTTCGAGTTCCTTTGAGTGGCGTGTTTCTTCAAGCAGTTTGCGAGTCTTCGTTTCCAGAGCGGAGCCCGCGCTGAGGGTGGGGGAAATGGCCTTGAAATAGGCGACCTGAATTTCCCGCACGATGGGTTCACTGCGCGTGAGTGCCCAAGTCACTCCCGCGAGGAAGAGAAGTAGTGCGATGAGGTTCAGCGGTTTCATGGCCTAAGAGGATCCCGTGCTGCGGAATCCCGGGCTCAGCGATCCGTATTGGTGACCCTTTTCAGGAGTGCTAGCTCTTGAAGTGCTTTTCCTGTTCCTTCTGCAACGGCACTGAGGGGATCCTCTGCGACGTGGACAGGAAGGCCGGTTTCCTCGCGGAGAAGGCGGTCGAGCCCCTTGAGAAGGGCTCCGCCGCCGGCGAGGACGATACCGCGATCGACGAGGTCTGCAGCGAGCTCGGGAGGGCAGCGTTCGAGGGTGGTGCGGACGGCGTCAACAATGGTGCTGAGCGGGTCTGCCATCGCCTCGCGGATTTCCTGGGAGGTAATGGTGATGGTTTTGGGAAGTCCTGCGACGAGGTCGCGTCCCTTGACTTCCATGGATATTTCCTTGGGTAGTGGGGCGGCGGAGCCGAGGCGGATTTTGATTTCCTCCGAGGTGCGCTCGCCGATCATGAGGTTGTAGGCACGCTTCATGTATTGGATGATGGATTCGTCCAGTTCGTCACCAGCGGTGCGGACGGAGCGTGCGTAAACGATACCGGAAAGGGAGATGAGGGCGACCTCGGTGGTGCCACCGCCGATATCGACGATCATGTTTCCGGAGGCTTCTTGGACGGGAAGGCCGACTCCGATGGCGGCTGCCATTGGCTCTTCGATGAGGTAGACTTCGCGTGCTCCTGCCTGTTCTGCGGATTCGCGCACAGCTCGGCGCTCGACTTCGGTGATGCCGGATGGGATGGCGATGAGAACGCGGGGATTGGAGCGGCGTCCTTTGTTCACTTTTTTGATGAAATGGCGCAGCATCGCCTCAGTGACTTCGAAGTCAGCAATGACGCCGTCCTTGAGCGGGCGGATGGCGACGATGTTGCCAGGGGTGCGTCCGAGCATGCGTTTTGCATCATCTCCGACGGCAAGAACTTCGTTGGTTCCAGCTTTTACAGCCACCACGGAGGGCTCGCGGAGGACGATGCCGTGGTCTTTGACGTTGATGAGAGTATTTGCGGTGCCGAGATCGATTCCGATATCGTTGGAAAACATGTTTCCGAAAAATTTATTAAACATGGAGGTTTGTAAATGGAAGCTGTTGAAAATGAATGAGTTGTGACTCCACTTAATCCGTTTCCGATGAGTCGGAGCGGGTGGATGGAAAGATTTGTGTAGAAAAACCTTGCGGGTGCACTCCTACGGGTGGGGGCAAGAGAATCAGAGCACAGGCAAGCTGCGTCAAGCGGGAAAGCGTGTTCCACGCAATTGGATGGCTTGTTCCACGGGATGCGTGGAAGTAACTCAGCGACCCTCAGACAGGCGCTCGGCTAGCATTTTTGGCAGGCCAGCTTTCAGAATCTTCGCCTGAGTCTTTTTAATGTCGTATTCCACGCGGCGGAAAACGATGAGCTTGGTGTCGTGATCGTAGATCGCGTAGCAGGCGCGGGGGTCGCCATCACGTGGCTGGCCGACGGAGCCTACATTGATGAAATACTTGGCATTTGCCTCGATTTCGACGGATTCAGCGGGGACTTCGCGCACCTTGTCAGACTTCACATAGACGCGTGGGACGTGGGTGTGGCCGTGAAAGCAGAGCTGGGTGAACTGGTAGGAAAAGTTCGACATGGCGTCGAAGCGGTTGGTCACGTAATTCCAGTGCAGCGGCTGATCGAGAGTGCTGTGGACGATGGTGTAATTGCCGACTTGGCGTACCATGCGTAGGCGTTTCAGCCAAAGGCGTTGCTCGTCATCGAGCTGCTCGCGCGTCCATTGAAGGGCTGTGGCAGCGATAGGGTTCATGCTGTCGAGCGAATGGTCGTCGGAAGCATCTTGGTCGTGGTTGCCCTTCACCGTTGGGCAGCCCATGTCGCGGATACGGTTTAGACATGCCACAGGGTCTGCATTGTAGCCGACAACATCGCCGAGGCAGACATGGTCAGTGACGTTCTGCGAAACGGCGTCCGAAAGGACGGCTTCGAGAGCCTCGAGGTTTGCATGAATGTCGCCGAAAATCGCTGTCCGCATGGGGAAGTGTGGATGGAAGGGGAAGTTTGTCCGTTCGTCCGTCTCTGTCGAGAGGAATTGGTTCTATCGGCGGGACGCAGCAGTTACGGTGCGGCGAGACGGGAGGATGCTGCGGCATCGAGTGGCTCGCAGAGGCGGTAACCATCGCCTTGGGGAGGTAGTGAGAGGAGGAAGGCATCGCGCTCGAAGGGTGAGGGGAAATCGAGGCCGATGAGGGCGCGCCCGATGCGCTCGCCGGATTGGCGGTAGTTGAAATAGACGAGGTTGGCGTTTCCAGAAACGCGTTTCGCGAGGAAATCGTGGAGGGCACCGGGGCGCTCGTAGAAATCGAGGCGTAGGAAGGCGGGGTGGGCGAGAAGATCGCCGCGCAGCGGGATGGCGCGGAAGGCGATGTCGGTGGCACCGGTGATGTCCTCCCATGCGAGCCCGGTGGCATCGAGTTTTTCCGGGACGGAGGCGAGGTCGGCGGGATTTTCCGAGGAGAGAGTGAAGCAAGGCCAGGCCTGTGAGTTGTCGGTCTTTCCGTATTGGAAGTCGGTGATGTCTGTGCCAGAAAAACAATTATCTAACAGAGAGAGCATCGTTCCGGGTTCTTCCGGGATGCGGACGCGGAGGGTGCGGCTGTTGCGCGTGGAGGAGCCTTCGGATTGTGCGATGCGACCGAGTTGTAGGAAATCGACATTCGCGCCGCAAAGAACGACCAGTGCCTTTTTTCCGGCAAGCTGTTCTTTTTCGCCAAGGGCAGCGGCAAGTCCCATTGCACCGGATGGCTCGGAGATGCAGCGCAGACCTTCCCAGAGTTTTCGTATCGCGGAGGTGACTTCGGCGTTGGTGACGGTGACGATGCGGTCGAGTGTTTGCTTGCAGATTTCGAAAGGAAGTTCTCCGGCCTGCTTGACGGCGGTGCCATCGCAGAAGAGATCGACCTGCGGGAGGGCGACGGGCTTGCCAGCCTTGATGGCGGCTTTCATGGATGCTTGGCCTTCGCCTTCTACGCCGACGATTTCGATATCAGGCCAGTAGGTTTTGAGCCATGTGGAAACACCTGCCGCCATGCCGCCGCCTCCAATTTGAAGGTAGGCAACATCGAAGGGGCCGTTGCCGGAAAGGACGATTTCATCCGCGAGCGTGCCCTGACCGGCCATGACTTGGAGGTCGTCGTAAGCGTGGATGTAAACTGCCTGGGTTTGAGCTTGGTCGGCCTTCGCGGCTTGCACAGCTTCGTCATAGCTATCTCCTGCGAGGTGGATGGAGACGTATTCCGCACCGTGTGTGAGCACGGCGTCTTGCTTCACCTTCGGGGTGGAGCGGGGCATGTAAACGCGTGCGCGGATGCCGAGTTTTTTTGCGGCGAGGGCGACTCCCTGAGCGTGGTTGCCGGCCGAGGCGGTGACGACTCCGCGTGCGGCCTCAAGCTCGCTGAGTGTCGCCATGCGGTTGGCTGCTCCGCGCCATTTATAGGCTTTGATGGGTGAGAGGTCTTCGCGTTTCACCCAGATCTCCATATTACCAGTCAGAGGAAGTTTTTCCAAAGGCGTGGGCTGGCCGAAGTGATAGACGCGCTCGCGGGCGAAGAGGATTTCTTGTCGGAGCCTGCGGTCGGTGGGTAGCGAGTCGTCGCGCGTCATGCGGGCATTGGATACCAGATCTGCATGAGCAGAAACCTCAAATAAGCGGGCAAATATATCCAGTTAGGAAACATCTTGTCAGATCGGGGCAAACGTTCAGGTTAATCGAATCATTGATTACAAAACCCTATAAGCATGCAAAACCTATTCACTGACCACGGAGTGGTCTTCTCGCTGATTTCTGGAGCTGTTGGTCTGATTTTCGCACTGTGGTTGATCCGCTGGGTGCTTGCGGCGGATGCGGGTAATGAAAAGATGCAGGAGATCGCGAAGGCTATCCAGGAAGGTGCTTCGGCGTATCTCCGCAGGCAGGTGATGGCGGTATCGATGATTTCCATAGTGGTGATTGCTGCCATCTGTTGGCTGCGTGATGCGCCGACGGCCATCGGTTTCGTGGTCGGTGCAGTGTGCTCGCTGGCGGCGGGATACATAGGGATGATGGTGGCGGTGCGGGCGAACGTGCGCACGGCCCAGGCGGCATCGGTTTCATCGCACGGCGCGCTTCGGGTTGCTTTTAATGGCGGTGCTGTTACTGGACTTCTGGTAGTTGGGCTCGGTCTGCTATCTGTGGGAGGTTTCTATCTGATCGCATTGAAAGCCGGTGGCGGAGATCAGAAGATGGCAATTGATTCGCTGGTGGGGCTGGCGCTGGGGAGCTCGTTGATCAGCGTGTTTGCAAGGCTCGGTGGAGGGATCTATACGAAGGCTGCGGATGTGGGTGCGGATCTTGTTGGGAAAATTGAGCAAGGCTTGGACGAGGACGATCCGAGGAACCCGGCGACGATTGCGGATAACGTGGGAGACAATGTGGGGGATTGCGCGGGCATGGCGGCGGATGTTTTCGAAACGTATGCCGTAAGTTTGATCGGCGGTGTTCTGGTGGGTTTCCTGACGACAGGTGGTGAGGCGAATGCGCTGACATTTCCCTTCGTGATCTGCGGAATCTCGATTCTAGCGGCGCTGCTGGGTGTGGCGTTTGTGAATTTCACAAAGCTCGGAGCGACGAAATCTCTCGTGGGCGGCGTGTTGGTGAGCGGGGTGGTGACAGCAGCGATACTCTTTCCTATCACGCGTATGGTATTCCCTGAGGCGATGACGATTGGTGGAAAATCCGTGGGCAGTGCAGAGCTTTTCAACTGCATCTTAGTCGGCATCGCGATGACCTTCGCCTCGGTGTGGATCACGAATTATTTCACCTCCACGGAACACGGGCCAGTGAGGCGTATTGCAAAGGCATCGGAAACGGGGCACGCGACGAATATCATCGCCGGAATCAGTGTCGGGCACCATGCGACGGTGGCTCCGGTGCTTTGTATCGTGGCATCGATCTGGATTTGCCACGCGCAGGCGGATCTTTACGGGATCGCAATTGCGGTGGTGAGTATGCTGAGTCTTTCCGGTATCGTCATCTCGCTGGATGCCTTTGGCCCCGTGACTGATAACGCTGGCGGAATCGCGGTGATGAGCGGCTTGGATCCAGAGGTGCGCAAGATCACCGATGAACTAGATGCTGTGGGCAACACGATGAAGGCAGCGACAAAGGGCTACGCGATAGCCTCGGCGGGCTTGGCGGCGATGGTCTTGTTCGGCTCATATGTGGAAGAACTCAAGGCGCACTTGGGGCAGGATTTCGTTTTCGATCTTATGAACCACAAGGTGATGATTGGTCTATTTGTTGGCGGCTTGCTGCCGTTCACTTTCACGGCTTTTGCCATGGATGCGGTGGGAAATGCCGCAGGCGCGGTGGTGAAAGAGGTGCGGCGCCAGATCGGTCTGCACCCGGGCATCCTCGATGGCACGGAAAAACCTGAATACAAGCAGTGCGTGGATATCGTCACGAAGGCGGCCTTGCAGCAGATGATTGTGCCGGCGTTGTTGCCAGTGATCTTCGTGGTCGGAATGGCATTCATGGGGCCGGAAGCTCTCGGCGGCGTGCTTGTCGGAACGATTGTGACCGGTCTATTCGTAGGGATCGCGATGACTTCGTCGGGCGGTGCTTGGGACAATGCCAAAAAATACATTGAGGACGGGAACCACGGAGGGAAAAACTCCCCGGCGCACCGAGCGAGTGTGACGGGGGATACCGTTGGCGATCCTTATAAAGATACGGCGGGGCCGGCGGTGAATCCGATGATCAAGGTGGTGAACATCCTCGCGATTCTGATTATCCCGATCATTTTCGAGGCGGTAGCGAAATAGTGCTAGCGTTTCTATTTTTTGTGAAACGTGAGCCTCAGCTGGGGTCTATCGGCACCAGAACCCATTTCGGCGGGGTGTCTGAGCCGATGATTTCAACTGGGACGCGGGTCGTTTTTAGCGGCGATTGCTGATCTGACGGACTGTCGTTGCTGCGGTGCCATGCCCACGCGGAAAGGAGCGGCGCGGTCAGGAAGACGGCGGCGAGCAGGGGAGCTAGTTTACTGCGTGACGGTTTGATGACTGAAATATCTCAAATTTTTCAAAATAATCAAGAAAACCTTAATATTTTTTAAAAGAGATTCAGGATTGTGGGCTAATGAAGGTAGGAATATGGTTCCTCAGTATGAACAGGCAGGGCGACACAGAGGAGAATAGGGGAAAGCAGATCCTCGCGGGCGGGCTGATTATGCTGGTGCTGACGGTATTGGTGGTGACCCTACTAGTTGCATGGCGGATGATTCCTGGATTGGTGGGGGACAGTGTCGGTTTCGTAGTGGGTATAATGTCCACGCCGTTTTTCATGGAGGCTTCCTTTGCGCTGATCGGGCTTATGATCGTCATCAGTCTTAATATCTGGCGGCGTCGCAAAGACGGCGATGAGCTGGTTTATCTAGACGAACTGGAATGCCGCGAAAAGAAGGGAGACTAGTGCTCTTTTTTCAAAAAGACCCGGTGAACCATGTAGGCGGTTCCGGGGGATTATCACGATGAATTTCAGCGGAGTATGTCCTCGGCTTCAAGACTCCAGATACCTTGGCGAAGGACTTCAGCTCTCAATGTGATCGGTTCATCTAAGGGAATGATCCCATAGCCAGTGGTTCCGAAAATACGGAGTTCGATGGATGAACCGGTTTCTTCGGTGATCCAAGCGGCCGCAGTGCCATCCAGCCCACTTATGTGAAGGTCGCCTTCTTCAGAAAAATCACCGTTGCCATTGGCATCAATCGCGATGAGATGGGAGCTACGGGTATCGTAGTATTCCACGCGCATTGGCTCGGGAGAAACGAGGCGAAATGCAGCGGCTCGTATGCCGACTGGGAGTTGGACATGATGGGAGAAGGTGATGGCTCGAAAGGGATTACCTTTGATCTGACTGGCATCGAGGATGACGGAGTTTCTGGCGTTATCATCCCAGTTTACGATCCACTGGGCGACGGATTCGGAAGTCTCCCACTGAAGTTCAGCTTTGAATTCTGAATTCGTAGTGGAGCTGTTCGTTTCAATCTCGATGGTCTTTTCTGATCCTGCGCTGAGAGATACGGCTAGTTCGATTTGTTGGCTGGGTTTATTGGGATCAAAGTAAATATTGCCGTTTCGCGTCTGCGCTCCTGAGCCAGTAACGATGAGATTTTTTGTGGCCGATGATGGTGATGAATTGATGAGAGTGAAGCGTGCGGCTGCCGTGTCTCCAGGGATGGCGAGCGTGGTTACTAATTCCGGCTGGATCTTCACGATGGGCGAAGTTTCAGGGGTAGTGTTTGTTAGGGTGATGGGGTTTCCGAAAAGAGCACTGAGAACTTCTTTTGAGACGGGAGTGAGCTTATGGTCTGGAAGCCCTTGTCCGGCGGCTATGGCCTGGGCAATGATTTCACGGGCTTCCTTTTCGCGTTCCAGAGCCAGATAAGCCTGTGCGCGGGGTATGGCGGCGAGAACGATGCGCTCAGGAGGGATGTTCTTGATCCGAACAATGGCGGCGTTGAGTTCATCGAGTGCGGCTTGAACTTCAGCTGTGTTTCCGGTTTCGAGCTGGACATCGAGTATGCGACAGAGAAGAGGGATTTCGTGCAAATCCCGACGGAAGCAGCGGACAAGCCGGAGAGCTTCACGGTAAAGGGGGAGAGCTTCGGAAAGGCGCCCTGTGCGCACGAGATGATTTGCGAATTCTGTGTAGGTGCTCGGTTCTCCGCGCTTATTTCCCTGGGCGCGCATTTTCTCTAGAACCTCAAAATAGTCGGAATCAGGAATTTCTTCGCCACTGCGGGAGCGGGCGGCCATGGAGTCGCGCGCGGAGTAAGTTGCCTCAAACCATTCTTCTGAAGATTCGTTTTTCGCTATGACTTCGGCAAGGGCTTGCAGTGCGGCTTTTGAATCCTCCAGATCGAGCTCCATTTTTGCAATGAGTCGATCGACACCAGTTGCATTGAGCCCTCCCATCGCCTTCATTTCCTCGCCGGCTTGGCGTGCTTTTTCAAGGATCTCCTCCGAGGGGCCTTCCCACTGGGATAGATTGCGGAGGTGATTCATCTTGAGGGTTAAATAAGAGCCTGTGACAGGATCATCGGCGGATCTGAGGGGGAGTTCGGCTTGGAGATCGAGGGCATCCTTCGAGTAGCCGAGAAAGTCGAGTTGCATGGCGTAGCTGCTGAGGACTTTGAATGCGTAGAACTTTTCATGGGTTTGAAGTTGGTTCCATTGGTCGCCAATGGCGGATTTCGCCTCTGCGAGCAAATCCAGTGCATCCTGGCTGCGACCGGCGATATCGAGGTAATCAGCCTCGCGTCCGAGGCTTCGCCAGCCTATGGCGCGAAGGTTGGCGGGAAGGCGGAGGATTTCATCGACGGTGATAGCCTCGCCTCCATCGTCGGGGCCGGGGTGTTTGCCGCGAAGTATTGCAGCTACTGCATCATTGGCACGCCAGCCATCGCCGATACGGCCTTGGGCTTGAAGCCCTCGATCGAGAACCATGAATATTTCGCTATGGCAGGCTTTGGCTATGAATGTGTCTTCCTTGGGTAGGGTGTTGAGTTTTTCCAGGACTTCGTGAGCGAGCTTTCCGGCATCTACCTGGCGTCCTGAATTATATAATGCGTATACACTGGTGGATGCCGCTGCGTAGCTGTAATTCTTGTCATTGGCTTCGATGGCGAGATCGAAGCAGCGCAGCCGGGCTTCGAACTCGGCTTTCTTGTCGCCGGATTTCCTGAACTCCTCTGCCTTGAACCACTGCTGGATGTATCCATCCTCTGCAGCGATGAGGGGGGAGGCGGCAAGAATGAGAATGAGGAGAAGTTTCACAATCTGCATGATGAGCAGATTTCTTGCTGAAACGAGACAAGAAGTGTGAATTTTTCGTGAAACTAGCGAGAGACTCAGCCTCTATTCTTGGGAGTTTGAGCGATCCTTATCCTCGATATCGATACCCATTTTCTTAGCACGGGCATGCCAGAGACTGCGAGCGTGATCCTGGAGGTCGGGGTGGTGGTCGGTTTCATCGAGGATCTCGATTCCAAAGATGGTCTCGATGATATCCTCAAGTGTGACGAGGCCGACGGTGGTGCCGAATTCGTTGGTGACGAGCATCATGTGGTGACGCTCGGCGATGAAACGCTGGAATAGGGCATCGACGGGTGTGTATTCCGGGGTGATGGCTATGGGCAGGAGGACATCTGCGAGGATGCCGGTGTCGTAATGATCCTTGAGGTGGGCGATGAGGGCGTCGCCGCGGATGATAAAGCCAGTGAAGTCATCTGTGCCTTGGTCGTAAATGGGAATACGGGTGAAGGGCTTGTTCTCGATGAGGGCTGCGAAATCGATGAGTAGGGTGGTCTGCGGGAGGGAGAAAATGACCGGGCGTGGTGTCATGATCGCAGACACTTTCATGGCGTGGAGCTGTATGAGGTTGTGGACAAACAGGCTTTCGCGAGCCTTGAGCGAGCCGGAGTCTTCGCCGATGCGCGCCATGGCCAGGAGTTCGTCGCGGTGCGCTGAGTGGTCGTGCTCTTCCTCGCGCGTTGTGATCATGCTGGTGATGGATTTCGAAACCAAGACGAGAGGCTTCAAGGCGGTGGTGAGGAAAATAAGAAAAGAGCTGGTAAAGGGCGCGAGTGGATTGGCGAAGCGCGCTCCGATGGTTTTCGGGATTATTTCAGTAAAGACGAGGATGGCGACGGTGAGGCAGCCTGCGAAGACAGCCTCCCATTGGTTTCCGGTGATCTTCGCCCATTGTGCGCCAGCACCGGCGGCTCCCATGGTGTGGGCAATGGTGTTTAGTGTAAGGATGGCGGAGAGCGGCCGATCGATGTCTTCCTTGAGGTGCTGCATTTTCAGTCCCCATGGCTTGCCGTCTTGAACTGCACGGCTAACAGAAGTGGGGGTGATAGTCAGCAGAGATGCCTCCAGCAGTGAGCAGATGAAAGAGAAGACAAGGGCAACAAGGATGTAGGTGATGAGTAGAGTCATTCAAGGAAGAGATGCGGTGGCAATATGTCACCTGTGGGACTTGGAGTAGTGGGTTGTGAGCGCGGTTGCAAGGGCGTTGGCGTATTCTTGAAAGATGGAGGGGACTAGTTGGCCGTTGATTTTTTTGAGGCCGTCGTAGTCACCGGCTTGGATGCGGTTGTAGTCGTGGGTGGAGTTCATGACGTAGGGTTCCATGAAAATGACGGGGCAATCGTAGAGGCGGTTGGCGAGGAGGTTGCGGGCGTAGAGAAACTTGCTCCCGGGTATGGTGCGGACGTTTTGGCCGACGGTGTTGTAACGGTAGGCGGGGAGTTTTGAAATCTCAGCAAAGACGTTAGCGACGGTTTTACCAACAAGGATTTCCTCTTCGTGAGTGCGTTGGAGGAGTTTTTCGAGGAGGGCGAAGCGTTGGTCTGCGAGGCGGACTTCGTCTTCGGTGTAGGCTCCATTGACGAGGATGTGGAAATGGGTGCTTGGGACGAGGGTTGGTTTAGCGGGGTTGCCCCAGCCTGCGGCGTTGAAGTGGAGGCAGAGGACGAGGTCGGGCTTGATGGTGTCGTTGACGAGGTCGGCGCGGGCGCGGATCTCGGCGGTGCGGTAGAAGAGCTTTTCGGTAAACTTGCGGAGGCTGGCGGGGTCTTCTCCGGTGGTATCGGCGGCGAGGGAGCTGAGATCGCGCGGGCGGAGGGGGGTGACGGGGTCGTTGGTGGTGCGGACGAGGGTGACGGTCGCGCCCAATTCTTCTAGGAGGGGTTTTAGTAATTTCGCGACGCGGAGGGTCATGTCGCCCTCGGCGACGGGGGTGCCGGTGCCGATCTTGAACCAACGTTCCTCGATTTTCGCCCATTCGCCGCCGATGTGGCCGGGGTCGATGGCGATGTGGAGGTTGGTGAGGGGTTTTCCCGAAGGTGGAATGGGGAGGTCGGCGGTAGACTTCCAGGTGCGTGGTGCGGGGAGATTTTTTTCTGGGGTGGCGAAGCGGAGGATGAAGACAGGGTCGGTGGGTTCTGAGGATGTGCGGATGGCAGCGGAGGTGTCGCTGAGGGTGATGAATTCGCGCCAGGTGTCGTCTGTGGTGAAAATGTTGGTGAGGAGTTTCTCAAAATCGCTGCGTGTGATGGTGTGTTGGTATGCCTCGAGCGATGACCAATCCGGATTTTCTGCGAGGATTGAGAGAGTGGGAGAGCTTGGTGGCGGGGTGTTGAATTCCTCGGGTGTGGGTGCGCTGAGGTCTTCGGTGGTGGGTTTGTCTGCGGATTTCCTCATGCCGATGGCGACGAAGAGGACGATGGCTCCGAGAATGGAGACGGTGATGAGGGCGGGATTGCGCATTCGGTTGGAACTTATACGTAGGAGTGGAAACCGCAATTTTCAAGATTGGTTGGGTTAGGTAAAGCTATTGCGCGGTGTGGGGTGCGGTGGGTAGTGTGTGGGTGTTGAAAGCACGTTGGACATTACGGGATCTGGTGGATTTCGAGGCTCTGGCGGGTCGCGAGGAGGGTGGGGTGTTTTCTGATGAAGAGGGGCTGCGGGATGCGGTGAAAGGATTGGAAGGTGCGGAGGCGCGGCGTGTGGGGATGCGTGCGTGGCTGGATGGGCAGAGGAAACAGGGTGAGGAGATGCCGGGTGAGGTTTGGGCTGGCGGAAGATTTCTGGTGGGGGCGGTGGTGCTGGTGGCGATGTTTTTGCTTGGGATAGGAGTAATGACGGGGCTGCTGGATCGTGAGCGCATGGCATTTAATATTCCAATGGTGCTCGGTGTGACGGTGGGCTTGCAGCTTTTGATTCTGGTGGCGGCGGGGGTGGCGTTTTTGCTGAGGGAAAATTTTTCTAAAGGGCTGGGGTTTGTGCCGAAGTTTCTTGGATGGTTGGTCGCGAAGGCGGGCGGTGCGGGCAAGATGGAATGGTGGCGGACGCTAAGATTGGAGGGCGGGAAAGGCTGGGAGGCTCTGGGGTGGAACCTGGTGCGGCTGACCCAGGCGGGGGCGGTGATGTTTTCAGTGGGGCTGATGGCGGGATTGCTGGGGTGTATTTGGTTTATGGAGGTGGGGTTTTATTGGGAATCGACGACGCCCGATTGGATGGCGGCGAGGTTGCATGATGTTGTTCGATTTCTAAGTGCTCCGTGGAGCTGGGTTTTCCCGGGATGGGTGCCGGACTTTGGTGAGGTCGACAGGACGATGTGGAGATGGACTAACGATTCGATCCATTTCACGCCGATGAAGACCGCAGAAATCTGGTATCCTTTTCTGTTTGCCTCGATTTTCTTCTGGGGCTTGCTTCCACGGTTGTTGCTTTGGACGTATGCGGGTTTTCGAGAAAGCCGAGCCCTGGCAGGACTGGATTTCCAGGCGAAGCGTCACCGTGAGCTATGGCGTGAGCTGATGGGGACGCGGCGGGTGGATGTGAGCGAGGCTCCGGTGGACGGGGTGTTGGTGCTGGATGTTGGCGGGACGGGGCTGAAGCAGGAGGATCTACGCGGCTTCATGTTGCGGAGGCTGAGGGTGAATCCGGGCGAGTGGCACGAGGTGGGGGTGTGGGATGAAAAGGGTGAGGAGGATGCGCGGAGATCGATACGCAATGCGCCGGCAGGAGTGGTCTTCTTGGCGGAGGGCTGGGCGCTATCGCCGCCGAGGATGAAGGCGCTGCACGGGCAAGTGAGACGGCTTGCGGGGGCAGATGTCATGGTACATTTCCTCGTGGCGAATGTGGATGGTGAGGGGAAACCGGCAGTGGTTAAGGCTGAAGAGAAAGCGATCTGGCGGGATTTTGTCGACGGGTTGGCAGATGCTGGGGCTGAGGTGTATTTCTACGGGGAGGAAGAATTATGAATGATGGTGTGCCGGAATTCGCGGTGGTCGGGCGGGTGAATATGGGAAAGAGCGCGGTGATCGCGACCTTGCTTGAGATTGATGACAACGAGGTACTTCGTGTGAGCCCGACGCCGGGTGAGACGACGCGGGCGCAGGCTCACAAGGTGGTGTTTGGCAGGAAGGAGTGCGTACGTTTTATCGATACTCCAGGATTTTCCAGACCAGTGGAGGCGATGCGTGAGATCCGTAAGATGCATGGAGAGGGGACGCCGGGGCGGGAGACCTTGCGGAGATTTGTGGAGGAGAAGGGTGAGGATTTCGGAGACGAGAAGCGGCTGCTGAAGCCTTTGCTGGATGGGGCGGGAGTGCTATACGTGGTGGATCCTGGAAGGCCACTACGGGATGATTTTTTGGCGGAAATGGAGATCCTGCGCTGGACAGGCCGGCCACGATTGGCGCTGATGAATCTCCGTGAGGACGGCGGTGGTGAGCATGAGGAGGCGTGGCGTGAGAAGCTCGGGAGTGCGTTCAATCTGGTGCGGACGTTTGATGCGCATCGAGCGAAATATGAGCAACGGCTACTGCTGATGAAGGCTCTTTTAGAGATCGAGGAGCGGCATCGCAGTAGGCTGGAGGAGACCATTTCCCTGATCGAAATGGAGTGGGACGAGCGGCGCAACGAAGCCGCCGAGGTAGTGCGTGAGTTCCTCGCCGAGGCGCTGGAGCTGAGGGTGCGGGAGAAGATCGACGAAAAAGACGAGCGCATGCCGACGCGGCGGAAACAGAAGGAAGAGGATTTGCGCGTGAGGTATTTCGAGCGTTTGAAAAAGCTGGAGAAGGGATGCTTCGGGAAGTTACTGATGATCTACCGGCATCATTTGCTGAAAGTGGAGAGCGGTGAAGAGAGCTTCCGCGACATTGATCTTGAGAGCGAGGAGGTGTGGATGAAATGGGGCTTGAGCCGGGGGCAGTTGACACTTGTGGCGGCAGCGACGGGTGCGATGGGCGGTGCGGCAGTGGATATTTCCACTGGCGGGCTAACCCATGGACTGGGCACGCTCCTAGGTGGGATAACGGGCGCTGGCGCAGCGTGGTTCAAGGGCGGGATGCTGCCGGATTTGAAAGTCGATCTGAAAGAGGGGGTGAAATTTTCCACCGGAGAGACCAAGGAGCTTGAAATGGGGCCGCCGGGGAATGCGAATTTTCCGTGGATCTTGCTAGACGGGATTTTGGTGAGATATGGGCGGATTTTGGAAAGGGCGCACGGTCGGCGTGATATCGAAGTACTCGGCGCACCGGATGAGGAGGGTTACACGAAGCATTTCCCGCAGGAGCGGCGGAAGCTGCTAGGTAAATGGTTTGTGGACTGCGCTAAGGGTGCAAGGCCAGTAGGGAAAGATGTAGAGACGAAGGTGCTTTGGGCGATTGAGGAGACGATGGCAGAGTTCGGGAAATGAAGGGTAAAGCACCTCTCTTCGCTTTACTAATTAAAGTTCTGGACTAAGTCAGGATTAGGATTAAGCATTTCGATATGTCTGATCCCGCCACCATGCTTCGCGAAAGCGGCGTGCCTATCACCGCGCAACGCATTGCAGTGTTGGAGGCTGTTTCCAAGCACCCGCACGCGACGGCCGATACGATTGCAGGATACGTTCGCGGAAAAATCGGGACGATCTCCAAACAGGCGGTTTATGATTCACTCAGTACTCTCAGCGAAAAAGGGCTGATTCGTCGTATCCAACCGAGTGGTTCGGCAGCGCTTTATGAGGATCGCGTAGGGGACAATCACCACCATCTTGTTTGCCGAGTTTGCTCGGCAACGATAGATATCGATTGCGCAGTCGGTGAGGCTCCGTGTCTTCATGCCGCAGGTGATCACGGCTTCAAAATTGATGAGGCGGAAGTAATTTACTGGGGTGTATGCCCGACTTGCCAAGTGGTTGAATAAAATTTCTAACAATAACTAACAAAATACAAACCGACAAAGAAACATGAGCGAAGAATCCAAATGTCCATTTTTCCAACAAGCTGCGCCTAGCGGTGCGGGAACAACCAGTCAAGATTGGTGGCCGAACCGTTTGAGAGTTGATCTGCTAAATCAGCATTCCAGTAAGTCCGATCCGATGGATGCGGAGTTTGATTACGCGAAGGAATTTGAGAGTCTTGATCTCAGTGCGTTGAAAAAGGATCTGGAGGCATTGATGACGGATTCACAAGACTGGTGGCCGGCGGACTTTGGTCATTACGGGCCGTTTATGATTCGTATGGCATGGCACAGCGCGGGGACTTACCGCACAGGCGATGGCCGTGGGGGCGGTGGCCGTGGGCAACAGCGTTTCGCACCGCTAAACAGCTGGCCAGACAACGTGAACTTGGACAAGGCGAGGCGTTTGCTGTGGCCGGTCAAACAGAAGTACGGTCGTAAAATTTCTTGGGCAGATCTGATGATTCTTGCGGGGAATGTTGCTCTGGAATCAATGGGCTTCAAGACTTTCGGATTCGGTGGTGGCCGTGCGGATACTTGGGAGCCAGATGAAGATGTTTACTGGGGTCGCGAGACCGGCTGGTTGGATGGCGATAAGCGCTATGACATTGATGGCAATGGTGATCCCAAGGAGCGCGTTTTGGAAAATCCATTGGCCGCCGTGCAGATGGGTCTGATTTATGTCAACCCAGAGGGACCGGATGGAAATCCTGATCCACTGCTGGCTGCACATGATATTCGCGAGACTTTTGCGCGGATGGGAATGAACGACGAAGAAACCGTCGCTCTCATCGCTGGTGGACACACTTTTGGTAAATGTCACGGAGCAGGCCCAGCAGATCATGTTGGTGCTGATCCCGAGGCTGCAGATATCGAGGCACAAGGCTTCGGCTGGGCGAACAGTTTTGGCAGCGGCAAGGGTGTTGATACCATCTCCAGCGGGCTGGAAGTCACTTGGACGCAGACACCTGCGAAGTGGAGCCACGGATATTTCACGAACCTCTTCGAGTTTGAATGGGAACTGATGAAGAGCCCGGCTGGCGCAAATCAGTGGATTGCAAAAGATGCACCGGAGAACGTGCCAGACGCGCATGACCCAACCAAAAAGCACCGCCCGACGATGTTGACGACAGATTTGTCTCTTCGTTTCGATCCTGCATACGAGGTGATTTCACGTCGTTTCCTTGAAAATCCGGAATCCTTCGCAGATGCGTTTGCAAAAGCGTGGTTCAAGCTAATGCACCGCGATATGGGGCCGAAGGCTCGCTATCTTGGCACTGAGGTGCCGGCGGAGGATCTGCTGTGGCAGGATCCGATTCCCGCAGCCGATTACGAGGCAATCGAAGATTTCGACGTCGTGGCACTGAAAGAAAAAATCGCTGCTTCGGGACTTAGTATTTCGGAAATGGTTTCGGCAGCATGGGCTTCCGCTTCGACGTTCCGCGGCTCAGATAAGCGTGGTGGTGCAAATGGTGCCCGTGTGCGCCTTGCTCCTCAAAAAGACTGGGCAGCAAACGAGCCGGAGCAACTTGCAAAGGTTCTCGGCGCGCTTGAAAAAATCCAGGGCGAGTTCAATCAGGCAGGTGCCAAGAAAGTTTCTCTGGCCGATCTCATTGTGCTGGCGGGTGGCGTAGGTGTCGAGCAAGCGGCGAAGGCTGCTGGGCGCGAGATTGATGTGCCGTTCACTCCGGGCAGGACAGATGCGAGCCAAGAACAGACAGACGCAGAATCGTTTGCAGAGCTTGAGCCTAAAGCAGATGGCTTCCGCAATTATCTCGGAGCTCGTTTCAGTATTCCTGCTGAGCATTTGCTGATCGACCACGCACAATTGCTGACTTTGACCGCTCCTGAGCTGACTGTCCTTGTCGGTGGATTACGCGTCCTTGGTGCGAATGTTGGCGAAGAAAAGGCCGGTGTACTCACCGAGCGCGCGGGACAGCTAACGAACGACTTCTTCATCAACCTGCTCGATATGAATACTGAGTGGAAAGGCGTTTCCCCATGTGGAAATGCATTCCTCGGGCAGGATCGCCAGAACGGCAGCCCTAAGTGGAGTGGCACTCGCTTTGACCTAGTGTTCGGCTCGAACTCCGTGCTGCGCGCAGTGGCCGAGGTCTATGCCTGCGCCGACTCGGAGGAGAAATTCGTGAAGGATTTCGTCGCCGCTTGGGTGAAAGTCATGGAGCTGGATCGCTTCGATCTAAAGAAATAATATATTTCTATAAAATCACATGCGGCCTGTCTGGGGGAAACTCTGAGCAGGCCGTTTTGGTTTTTTACGGTGCCGAAAGAGTGTTGCGTTATGGAGCGGGAGGGATTTGACTGCCCGCCAACCGAAATTTCCCCAAAACTGTGAAATCCCACGAAATCTTTACTGCCGTTGATCCCTCCGTTGTCGCCCATATGCTAAATTGGTTCCGCGATAATGACCGTGACGTTTACAAATCCGCCGTTTCCACACTTGCCTCACAACGCAAAGTGCGTCCGGTGTTTGTGCAGAAAAAATCGCTGCCTGAGCAGTATGCGTGGATACAGAAAACGCTTCAACTCAAGTCCAGCGATGCCATTGGCGACCAAGTCCTTCAGGCTTATCTGATGGCAGGGGAGCAGAAGATGCTTGGCATGTTCTGCGATATCCTCGGCATCGCGCACGACGGCAAAGGCTCCGTGACAGGTGAGCTGCCCAAGGCGCTCGATACAGCGAAACTCGACGAAGCGGTGGAAAAGCTTGTGGATATCTTCGACCCGAAAATCTTCACCATTTACCTTCATTGCTTCAATATGCAGCAGCTTGGTGGATACCCAGAAATCACCGCGAAACTGGAATCTGACGATCGCCTGAAACTGGCCTAAGGCCATTGCCGAGATGCCCCGCGTTTACCTAAAAACCTACGGCTGCCAGATGAATGAGCGCGACACCGAACAGGTGGCGCGGATGTTCACCGAAGGCGGCTACACGCTCACGCAGACCGAGAAGGATGCGGATGCGATCCTGATCAATACTTGCTCGGTGCGCGACCAAGCGGAGCAGAAGGCGCTTGGAAAAATGGGCATCATGGGCGCGCAGCGCAAGAAGCGCTCGCATGTCGTTTACGGCTTCATGGGCTGCATGGCGCAATCGCGGGGGCAGGAACTTTTCGACCGTATCCCGCACCTCGATGTGGTGGTGGGGACTCAGAAATACCACAAGGTTTTCGAGTATGTGGACGATATCCTGAAAAGCCGCATGGAGGCGCGGATGGATGATCCGGCGCTTTCGATGAGCGGTTCTTCCGTCTGCGACATCGCAGAGGAAACGGACTCCCAAAACACCATTCGTGATCACATGCCGAAGGCGCGCAATGCCTCGGCGTTCGTTTCCATCATGCAGGGCTGCAACATGCGTTGCTCGTTCTGCATCGTGCCAGACACTCGCGGAAAAGAGCGCGGGCGGCCGATTGCAGAGATCGTGAAAGAGGTGGAGTTCCTTGCCCGGCAGGGTGTGAAAGAAGTCACGTTGCTGGGGCAGATCGTGAATCTCTACGGGCGCACGGAATTTCCTAAGGTGGATGGGAAATCTCCTTTCGTGCAGCTGCTTGAGGAGGTGCACGAGGTGGAGGGTATAGAGCGCATCCGTTTCACCTCCCCGCACCCGATTGGTTATCGGGATGACTTGGTGGCAGCTTTCACCTATCTGCCGAAGCTGATGTCCCACATCCATTTCCCGATGCAGAGCGGATCGGATCGCATTTTGAAACTGATGCGCCGTCCCTACAAGAACGCGAAGTTCGTAGAGATCTGCGAGAAGATGAAAGCGGCGAGGCCGGACATCGCGATCACCACGGATATCATTGTCGGCTTCCCGGGTGAAACGGAAGAAGATTTCCAGGCTACGATAGATACCGTAGAGCGACTTCAGTTTGATAACGCATTCGTATTTCGCTACTCGAAACGCAAGGATACGCCTGCGGCGGAGATGGAGGGTCAGATTTCCGAGACGGTGAAGGAAGAGAGGAATCAGCGATTGCTCCAGACGGTGGACAGACTGGCGAAAGAGAAGAACGCGGCGATTGTCGGCACCGTGCAGCAAGTGCTCTGCGAGGGGCCTTCGAAGCACAATCCGAACACGCTTACCGGGCGGACTCCGCAGAATAAGATCGTGATTTTTGAAGGTGATGTGGATCGCTTGACCGGTGAGATCTTGGATATTCAGGTTGAGGAGTCGACGGGGTTCACGACGTATGGGACGCCGTTGCTAGTGGGCGTGTAATTAGGTTGATGTCTGCGTTACGTTATCGACGCAGTATAGAGTCCCTTTTGCGCTTCTCTTCGACTTCTGAACGTAATTTCTCGAGTTCTTCGAGAGCGGTGATTCTTTCATCAAGCATTCTTGTGCTTTCTTCCATTAGATTCTTTCTGAGTATTTCGAGTGGATCTTCATGGGACACGTCTGTAAGTTTCATCTCGAGATCGACATCTTGCGCCGCTTGAAAAGAGCTTTCTTCTTCAAGCTGTTTGATTTTCTCGCTAAGCGATCCATTATCTTCCGTCCTTCTGGCCTCATGTTCAGTAATTAGGTAGCGAATGTATTTTATGTGCCTGACCAATTCGTCGTTTTTTAACGGTTCGGATGCAATCGCCTCCGTTTCAGCTAACTTTGATTCGAGTTTTGAAATTTGGAATTGGCTCTTTTCAATGGTGTCGCTCTGCCTAAGTGCGACAAAGCAGGAGGCTGCGAGGGAAAAGATGGCCAAGCAGAGAGTTAGCTTATTCATTCTTTGCAAGATCGGAGTTGGTTGAAAAAGAAGCAAGCAATCCGTCTTGTAGAGACGATTGAAATCAAAGGCCAAAATTTGAATCATCAAGATTCAAATCGCTGTATTTTGATCGTTTAGTTTTCGCGGCATTGATCGCAATCATCGCGTCTAAATCACCGAGCACGTTGATGGTTTCCATCAATGCTTCGTAGTCACCTATCGTCATTGCGACCACAAGGGACTCATTTTGGTTCGCAATGATAAAACGCTCTCCAGAGTGGCACAACTTGATGAGTTTGGCCTGAGCATCCTCCAAGTAATAGATATCAGGCATGGAATTTGTATAGACCCGCAAAAGGTGCTATTCAAGTCGGGAAGTGGTTGTCACTGCGGGACGCAGTGACCACGGCCTGCCGCGGGACGCGGCAGCTACAGGGAGCGGTTGGCGATCTCGGCGAGGAGGTCTTGGATGAAGGCGTCCATCGTTTTGGTGATGGGCTGTTCTTCGCCGCGGACGCGGACGGAGACGGTGCCTTCTTCGACTTCTTTCTGGCCGAGGATGGCCATGTTTGGGATGCGCTCCATGCGGGCATTGCGGATCTTCGCGCCGACTTTATCGGAGCTTCGATCCACGGTGACGCGGACTCCGAGGTCGGCGAGTTTTGCTGCGAGGGCGTTTGCTTCGTCGAGGGTTTTGTCCGAGATCGGGAGGATGCGGAGTTGTTCTGGGGCAAGCCAAGTCGGGAATTTTCCTTCGAAGTGTTCGATGAGGAGGCCGGTGAAGCGTTCCAGCGAGCCGAAGGGCGCGCGGTGGATCATGACAGGGACGTGTGGCTTGTTATCGGCGCCGACGTAGGAGAGATCGAAGCGGACGGGCAGGTTGTAATCGACCTGCACGGTGCCGAGCTGCCAGTCGCGGCCGATGACATCTTTGACGACGAAGTCGATCTTGGGGCCGTAGAAAGCGGCCTCGCCGAGTTCTTCGGTGTAGTCGACGCCGAGGTGGATGACGGCTTCGCGGAGGGCGGCTTCTGCTTTGTCCCAGTTTTCCGGGGAACCGACGTATTTGTCGCTTTCCGGATCGCGGAGGGAGAGGCGGACGCGATAATCGTTCATTCCAAGGGTGGAGAGGACTTTTTTGACAAGGTCGAGGCAGCCTTTGACTTCTTCTGCGACTTGGTCAGGGGTGCAGAAAAGGTGGGCGTCGTCCTGGGTGAAGCCGCGGACGCGGGTCATCCCGCCAAGCTCACCGGACTGTTCCCAGCGATAGACCGTGCCGAATTCTGCGAGGCGCACGGGGAGATCGCGGTAGGAATGGTGGTCGCTGGCGAAGATCTTGATGTGATGAGGGCAGTTCATCGGCTTGAGCATGTAACCTTCGTAGGTTCCTTCGTTCAGGCCGTTGATGAGGGTGGCGCAGGTCGCGTCCTCGTCGGCGAGTTTCTCCAAGGTGTCGCGCTCCGGGATGGGGGCGTATTGGCTGTCCTGGTAGTAGGGAAAATGGCCGGAGGTGCGGTAGAGATCGAGCTTGCCAATGTGTGGAGTGAAGACTTGGGAGTAGCCTTGTTTGTCGAGTTCTTGGGTGATGAATTCTTGGAGGGCGCGGCGTACGAGGGCGCCTTTTGGTTTCCAGAGGATGAGGCCTTGGCCGACCATTTCATCGATGTGGAAAAGCCCGAGTTCACGGCCGAGGCGACGGTGGTCGCGTTTCTTCGCTTCTTCGAGGCGCTCGAGGTGCTCGGTGAGGGCTTCTTTGTTTTCGAAAGCGGTTCCGTAGAGGCGTTGGAGTTGGCCTTTTGATTCGTCGCCCATGTAGAAGGACGAGGAGACCGACATGACTTTGACGTTCTTGCACTTCGAAGTGTAGCCGACGTGTGGGCCGGCGCAGAGGTCGATGAAGTCGCCGTTTTGGAAGCAGGAAATTTGTTCGCCTTCGGGGATCTTGTCGATGAGGTCGAGCTTGAAACGGGAGGGGTTGCCGGGGCGTTCTGTTAGGCCGCCAAGGCGTCCGGAATCTGCCATGGCTTTGGCTTCATCGCGGGAGATGGCTTTGTATTCGAACTTCTGGTTTTCCTTGGCGACTTTCTTCATCTCCGCCTCGATTTTCTCGAAATCATCGGGGGTGACACGGTGCTCCATTTCAAAGTCGTAATAGAAACCGTTTTCGACAGGAGGGCCGTAGGCGAACTGTGCATCAGGCCAGATGCGGAGGATGGCGGTGGCCATGACGTGGGCGGCGGAGTGGCGCACACGCTCGAGGTCAGTCATCTGGGCACGTTCGTCTAGGGTCTTGCGGTCGGACATGGGGTGAGGTTGAAGCAGGGTTCTGAGAAATATTCAACTGCGAATGGTGGACGAGACCATCGTTAGGCCGGTTATTTTCTGCTATCGCATATCGCCAGGAGTTTCTATCCGAGTTCTTAGGCGAATGGATTCCTTGTCGGCGAAGGGGTTGACTCTAAAAGACATGACTATAGCTCCTTCGTCGGTTCCCATCATCACCAATGATGTGGAATCAGCACTGGTGATGACAGTTGGCCTTGATTGGAATGTTATGCCATCTCTTGACGTGAAGTTCTCTTCGTCAGTCATGACTTTGTAATTTTGGATTTGGGTTTTTGCTGGGATAAGCAGACTATCGAGTCCGGCTTGTGTGGTTTTGTCTGCGGTGAGTATTAACTGTTCGGTTTTGATTGAGTATTGGTCTCTTGAATCTGCTGCATTCAAGGGAGTCACAGAGATTCTTGTGAATTCGTAGTCGCCGTCAGACCTTTTGAAGCCGCCGAGAATCACGGATTCACCGAGCTTGAGGGAGACATCACAGAGTGAGCTGTATTGCTGCGGGTATTTGGCGGGGAGGAGTTCATCGAATTCCTTTTCTAGGTTGCGGCGTGCGATTGCCGCCTCGGGATCTTCGCGTTCGCGCTTGGTTTCGCTAACGGTTTCTTGAGCAGGAGAGGCTTGTGATGAGACCGAATTGGGAGCGTTTTCTGCTGAAGAGTCGGGCTCGCTAGCCCCGTCGTTGTTTCTCGAAGAAATCAGGATGATTGAAAGTGCGACGGTGAAAAGGCAGATGCCGGCGGGGATGAGCAGTTTTCGTTGGGTCATTGAATTAGGAATGCCGGTCAGGCAATTTTATGTGCCTATGGTTTTGCTCACCCCGGGACGGGGTTTGCACGGCCTGCCCCGAGACGGGGCAGC
>JANRFH010000029.1 GCA_030725745.1 Akkermansiaceae bacterium | reverse complement strand
TACAAGGAGAGGTGGATGACATCCGCCACCCTTGTGGCCGGAACCCAACCTTACCCAGCCTAATAGTCCACCCAACTCGGCATCTCCTGTCTCGGGACGAATTTTTCACCGCACGATCCACATTTATTCCTCCCCGGTCGAACCATCAGCCCACATCTTTTGCATTCCCTGCTAGTCGCCAAGTCACCTTTAAGCACCAAAGTCTCGCATCCCTTGCAATATAGTGCGCCCACTTTATCTGAAGGCCCCATCACCGGCACCCGCTTCTCTCCATTCCTATTGAAAAACAGTGTCAACCAAGAGTAACCCGCAAAAAGAAAGCCGCCTAATGTGTATTGCATACTCGCGCTTCCAGGTATCATCGCGAGCCCACAGCATGGACACGGAAGCCCCTCCCTCTTTGGCTCTGCCATTGAAGTTTCTTTGTTCATTGGCGGAAAAAGCGCACAAACGTGTTCATAGTGATTTCATAAAATTCATCATTCCCCTTAAACCCCCAACCCGCGATCCGGCTCCAAGCCGTAGCCCTGGATCTCCAGCCTATCGGGATAGCATTGGACGGTGGCGTAGGCGGTTTCCTCCTCGGTCTCGACCATACCTTTGAAGTTCACGTAGTGGCAATTACCATGGATGCCGTAGTTCCCCGAGTGATTGTGGCCGTTCATGTAGGCGGCGATGTGATCGTATTCCCCGAAAAGGGAGACGAGTTCATCCGCGTTCCATAGGTTGTGAGGGTTCCCGGCGGGGATGACCGGGTAATGATTGAAGACGATCACGCGACGCCCAGCGTCCTTCGCCCTATCCAGCTCAGCCTTGATCCAAGCCATCTGCTCCTTGCCAATCCCACCGTTCCATTTCTTTGCCTGCGGCTTACCGGTCGCAGCCGCTCCCTCCAAGATCCGCCTCGCCTCCGCCGTAGCGGGATCATTGGCAGCCTGCCTCCAGAGGGCGATGTCTGTGCCATCGAGGAAGAGAAAATGCCATGACCCCCGGATGACGGAGTAATAGGGTTTCTCCAATCCCATTGCCCCAAGAACCTTGCCCTTATCTTCATCCGCCACCTCGAAATCGTGGTTCCCGCAGACCGGGAAATGCTCATGACTGAGCTTCGTATAGATCGGCATGACAGCGGAGAAGCTCGCGAAATCCCTGTCGATGAGATCCCCCACCGTGGCGACAAATGCCAACGGCTTCGTATTCAGATCAGCAATCGCAGCCTTAAGCTTGCCAGAGAGTTCCGGTAAAAGCGCGTCCCCTTCGGCGCGGCATCTGCGTATTGCGGATCGGCAATGACCCCGAAGACGAGTTCCGGCTCCGTGGTCCCGGCAGCACACACCTTACCAGCAATCGCCAGTGGAAGCGTGATGGTGAGAAACTTCCTGCGATCCATAACCGCAAGCTAGCAAGAGGGGTATGACGCGTCAATGAGCCCTGTTCACGAAGCTCAAGGAGCGGCGTCCATCCTAAGGAAAATCGTCGATTCAATGGGCGGTTTCCACGGACTCCCGGATGGCGGCGAATACGCTTCCATATATCCAGTAAATTCATATATCATCGGGGTATGGAAAATCTCTCACCACATCGGCAGTTCAGAGGATGCTCCAACTATGAGCCTAGTTTCCAGCCAATGTACCGCCATCCGTGGCCAAAGGATCTACCGGCGCAGTGTAGCATGTGCGGCACCGCATTCATCATGGGCTTCAACCTGACCACTGGCCCCAGCAGAGCCAGCCGCTTCCTGAAAATTGGCGCTATGTATGCAATTATACCATGCTGGCTTGGAGCACTGATCCTGCCCAGAGTGCTCTATCCTGCACTGAAAAAATTTGGCCTTGAAGATTACTCTCTTCTGCCGTTTTTCCCGTTGATTTTCACACCTGCCATTATGGTATTTCTCTCTGTCATTCTGCCCAACAAACGTCGACTCGAGTGCAAGAAATGCGGGTGGGACAAATACTACAAAACCTCTCCCCCACCTGATTTGAGCCAATATTCCAACAAGAATTGAGCCCAAACGAATCATTGCCTAGATTGAATTTCACAACGATTCTCCAAGTATGACTGACACAGAAGAAAAGACTTTCTGGAAAGGTAGCCCTTCGCAATGGCTCAATATCGGCCCATTCTCCGTGGCTATCCTCCTTGCCGCCGGCATTACCGCAGGAGGGATCTTTTTCCCGCCCGCCTTCATCGGACTCATCATTCCAGCAATCTACGCGCTCTGGAGCTACCTCACCGTGCGCTGCCAGACCTTCGAGCTAACCACCGAGCGCCTGCGCATCACCACAGGCGTGATCAACCAGAACATCGACGAAGTGGAGCTCTACCGCGTGAAGGACATGGTCGTAGAGCGGAAGTGGTGGATGCGCCTCACCGGCCTCGGCAACGTGCATCTTGAAACCTCAGACCGCTCCATGCCCCAAATCGATATCCCTGCCATCCGTGATAGCATCAACCTCCGCGAAGACCTTCGTAAAAAGGTCGAGGCCATGCGCGACAAGAAACGAGTGCGCGAAATGGACTTCGACGAAACCGGAGATACCGAAGGCTTCGGAGACCTCGGCGATATCGGGTAGTAGATAAATACTAGGTTTTTACCGCCCAAAGTAGTCGCTCAGGGGCGATATTTTCGATACGCCGACTTTATGTGATCTCGGCATTGGACAGATGTGTTTTAAAATGTTTAGCTATGTTTAATGAAATCGCGATCTGCCAATGCACGCCATCTCGGCCTTTTTCTGCTGCTCCTCACCGTTTGTGCAGTATTTTGGAAAAACTCAAAAACATCTGAGACAGAAAACGTATCCACGGATAGACCCGCCTCCCTTACCGGAAGTGACGAACTTTCAGTATGGAGCAGGGATCTTGCACGCGCATCAAAACGGGAGCGGAACGAATTAATCACGGAGGGTGTCCGCATCGCTGAGCGCCGGGTCGCGGCACTTAAAGAGTTAGCCCTCACACAGCCAAAGTCTGCGCTTTCAAAAACCCTTTCCTTAGACGAGCTAGCCCTACTCCCGGCCGAAGTCCGCGAGGTTTCCGAGCAGCCATTGAACACTTTTGGCAGCATTGATCTCATGCGCGAGACCTCTGTCGATGCGGAAGGCTCCCTCAAGTGCATACAGACCAATGTCGCGATTTTCGGCGACCGCTCGCTGACTATTCTCGGTGCTGACTTCCAATCCCCGCAGCAACCCATGAACGATGTTCCTCTCAACGGTTACATCCTCGGAGATGTCCTGCTTCTAGACAGCAACCCCGTCCGCAGCCTCACCGCAGCGGAAAACGAGATCGCCCGAAACAGCTTTCCCATAGGAAATACCAACGCTGCCGATCCGCTGACCGGGAATCCCGCCGACCCATCGGTCGCCGCCATCATCGGCGGGAAGGTCTATTCCTTCGAGAGCGTCGGTGCGCTGGAAGCGGTGACTGATACCTTGGAACAGTCTATCGAGATCGCACAGGCCTCAAAAACCAGCAATATCGTCGCCCACGGCTACACATGGCTGGAAGCAGATTCCGGTGCGGGAAATAACGGCTCCATCGTTGAGGCAACCCCCTTCCAGAACGACACCATAAAAGTCCTATTCGTTCGCGTTGATTTCGATGACTTGCCTGGAGAGCCGATTTCCAAGGCAAATCTGGAAGCTGACCTCGCGACTGTGAAAACACGCCTGGAAGGATATTCCCAAGGTGTCGCCACCATTAACTACACGGTCACCCCAACGGTTTATCGACTGCCAACCGACGCGTCGGTCGTGGCCACTACACCGAATACCGCAGGAACAGGAAACCCATCCAACGACGGCAACGCGATCATCATTGCCGAAACTCGTGCCGCAGCTGCCGCAAATTACACCTTATCCGAATACGATGTGGTCGCAGCCTATTTCCCCAACCTCTCCTCGATACCCGGCAGCCTTATCACCTACGGAGGCCTTGCTTCAGTTGGCGGTCAAAATCACTGGATCAACGGAGTTAATAACTTCAGCAGGGTCTACGTCATTACCCATGAGTTCGGCCACAACTACGGCCTGCGCCATGCAAACTATTTCGATCCGCTGCGTGAAATTGGCGCGATCTCCGAATATCTCGACACGGCAAAAGTCAGTCTAGAGTACGGCGATATTTACGACCAGATGGGTAATGGAAATACGGATAAAGGCTACTTCAGCCCCTACGCCATGTCTCGCATGGGTTGGCTAGCGCCTGCGAGTTTGGTAGAGCCTAACGGTAGCGGCACATGGCGCGTCTATCGCTTCGATACTCCTACGCCAGACATCACCCAAATACGTGCGTTGCGAATTCCTATGGGCGGAGACCTTTATCACTGGGTCGGACTTCGTTCGCTCTACGCCTCCACCGAAGAATCGGCTTACATCGTCGGTGAGGGTATCTTTGAAGACAGGCCAAACCTCATCGATGCCACACCTGGCTCCCAATCCCCTGAAAATGCCGACCGTAATGACTCGGCTCTCCCTGTGGGCACAACGTTCACCGATTCCACCGCTGGCGTAAGCATCACCACCCTGGCAGCAGGCGGCACAGCGCCTGATACATGGATCGATGTGCAAGTGGACTTCCTTTCGCGCCTCGAGCTAACGGCAACCAGCATCACCGTCAGCGAATCCGCCGGACATGCGGCCTTGGTCGTCTCACGCAGTTTTGACAGCGATGAATCCTGCTCGGTCAACTACACCACCACAGGGGTGACCGCCACCTCCGGAACCGATTTCCACCAAGCCAGCGGAACCCTCACATGGAAGGCCGGTGATTCCGCTTCCAAGACCATTCTCATACCGATCCGTCCGGATGCTATCTCTGACGGTGGCGAGACTTTCACCCTCACTCTTTCTTCTCCCACCAATGCCGTGCTGCCCACCGTATCATCCGCGGCCACTGTAACGATCCTTGATGGAGGGCAGGAAATCACATCCTTTGATCCACCATTTTTCAACAACTCCATCTACGCCATCGCGCCGCTGCCAGACGGGAAGGTCATCGCCGGAGGAATCATGACAAGTGGCATCACTGGAAACATTGCCCGCTTCAATGCAGATGGATCGGAAGACGAAACCTTTTTGAAAACCACCGGCTTCAATGGAACTGTCTACGCGATCACAAGGCTATCTGACGGAAGCCTGCTCGTAGGAGGAGCTTTTACCACCTACAATAACAATGCTACGCCCTGCAACCGCATTGCACGGCTCAATGCCGACGGGAGCCTGGACACCTCATTTAGCATCGCCACCGGTACAGGAGCGAATTCTGATGTGAAAGCCATCGGTATCGAGTCGGACGGTGGAATCATTCTCGGAGGACGGTTCACCACCTTCAATTCGGTCGGTGCTCCAGCTATAGTAAGACTTCTCGCGACCGGCGTACCAAACACAGGCTCCCCACTGTCGCCGGAATTCAACAGCGGATTTACCCCGCGAATAGAAACACTCATTGCTCAAGATGATGGCAAGATCATGATCGGTGGCACTTTCTATTTCCCATCGAGCCCATCCGGATTACGTTACAGCATCGCGAGACTGGCTTCCGACGGCACACGTGATCCAAGCTTCGAATCAGGCGGGGGCATGCTGTTCACCGTCGGTGGAACCTTCATCGGAACCGTAAATTCCATTACCTTAACTCCTAGCGGACAATATCTCGTCGGCGGACAAATCACTTCTTACAAAGGGCAGTCGATCAACTCGCGCATGGCTCTGCTCGACGATAACGGCGACCTTGATACGGATTTCTCGCCTGCAACAAGCAATGACAACGTCGAAAAAGTATTCATCCTGCCTGACGGAAGAATGCTGTCGGCCGGTCGCTTTTCAAGCCCGACAGGACGCATCGTTGCGCTGACTTCCACAGGAGCAACCGATACCACATTGGACTTTTCCGGCGGGGCGACCGGCTCGATCCATACGATAGCCTCGGATATCAACGGAGACTTCTACATCGGAGGAAATTTCTTTAACTTTGCTGGTTCATCCAGTCGCCCGATCGTTAAGGTTTCAGGAGCAATTAATCCCTTCGCCCTCTGGGTAAACTCGAATTTCTCGGCGGCACAAATCCTCGCTGGAGAAGTGGGTGCCGAAGATGATTTCGACAACGACGGCATACTCAACATCACGGAAATGGCACTCGGCACCTCCCCCACCACTCCAGATCCAGAAGGGACATTCGCCGTGGCTCAGAATAGCCTTTCGATTAGCGATACTGGCTTTTTCCAAGCAAGCCTCAATCGGTCAAGCGGGAATATCGGAGTATGGCTTGGGGCGCAGTTCAGCTCAGATCTCTCCACATGGAGTCCAGAGAATCCTACCCCGTTTTCCAATGCCACCTACGATGTCATTGAGTCCACCGGTAGCCGGTTCACCGTACGCGACAAAACCTCATCCGGAGATGAGGAGAAGCGCTTTATCAGATTCCGCGCTCTTCTGCCAAACTGATTGGCACAGCGCGGATCTTACAATTTGAGAGGTGCTTGAAAAGCCTCAGCCCGCCGTGAAGGTGGAGTCACCGCTACCATCATCATAAGGGGCGGATGGAGGCTGTGGTGCACGGGTCACGGTAGGTTTGCTGCTCGCAGGAGCTGGCGTATCCTTCGTCGCATCCACCTCATCGAGCTTGCCGAGGTAGGCGGGGAGTTCCACGCCCACGTTCTTGGCGATCTCATGCAGCGGAGGCATCGCACCGGCCATGCCGGAGAGGAAATTCGCGGTGCTGGTCTTGCCATCCGCTCCTTTGCCACTGTCCCAGACGGTGATCTTGTCGATCTTGAGACCGGCGATGGCCTGCACCTGCTCGCGGACGAGCTGTGGCAGGAGCTCGGTGACGAGCATCTGCTGCGCGCCGCCCGGCCCCATGCAGGCCTTGATGAGGTCTTCGAAGCCCTTGGCTTTTCCGGCGAGGACTGCTTGTGCGCCTTCCGCTTCTGCGAGGAGCTTGGCGCGGATACCTGCGGCCTCCGCTTCTTTCACGAAGACAATACCATCGGCCTCCGCTTGCTTCTCAGTACGGACAGCGTCCGCCTTACCTTGCTGGATTCGGCGAACCGTTTCGGCCTCTGCATCAGCATCAACAAGCTGGCGTTCCTTCGCCACTTGGGCGGGAATAACGGTGTTCGCATACTGGGTGGCCTTGTCACGCTCAGCACGCTGCTTCTCCGCCGCTTGCTCGGAAACATAGGCTTCTTCGAGGACTTTCGCTTCTGCAACTTTCTCAGCTGCCGTCGCGAGACGTTCTGCCTCCGCCTCGGCACTACGGCGCTGGGCATCGGATTGAGCGATGCTGACCAAGGAGCTGTTCTCACCCTCTGTAGCAGTCGCGTTGGCCGAGGCGACGCTGATCCGCTTGTCCCGCATCATCGCTGCGGCACCGATTTCACCATCGCGATCCGCCATGGCGACTTTCACCTTCGCTTCCGCGATGGCTTTCGAGGCAGCTTCCTGACCGAGTGCATCGATGTATCCGGAGGCGTCCGTGATATCTTGGACGTTCACGTTGATAAGGCGAAGTCCGACCTTTTTCAGCTCGACCTCAACGCCCATGGAAATGTTCTGGATGAGCTTGTCGCGGTCTGCGTTGATCTCCTCAATGTCCATCGTGGCGATGACAACGCGCATTTGGCCGAAGATGATATCCTTCGCGAGCTCCTTGATGTGCTCCATGTTCAGGCCGAGCATGCGCTCTGCCGCGTTTTCCATCACACCCGGCTCGGTGGAGATACCGACGGTGAAGGTGGAAGGTGTGTTGACCCGGATGTTTTGCTTGGAAAGTGCTCCCTCAAGACGGATGTCGATGGGCAGCGGGGTAAGATCGAGGTATTGGTAATCCTGAAACACCGGCCAAACGAAGGCCGCGCCACCGTGGTGGCAGTGTGCTGATTTTCCGCCGCCTACCTTACCGTAGACCACGAGGATCTTGTCGGAGGGACAGCGCCGATAGCGCATGAGGATGGCGCCGAGAGAGATAAAAACAACGGCGATGATCGCCACGAATCCTAGAATATATGCCATGTGTTTGTTTGGTTGGTTTGGGGGGATTAATCGAGTGGCTCCACTATCAGTGTTGTCGAGCCGATGCGCTCCACAACTTTGACCTTGGTTCCGGGTTTGATGGGCTCCATGCCCTTTTGCAAAGCTTCTGCGGTGACGAGGCGACCTTGTATCATCGTCTCCACCTGCCCGCCTGCACGCTGCAGTGGTGGTATTGTCAGGTAGGCGGTGCCCATCTGGCCGACAGCGTTTCCATAGTCCAGCGTGCCGCTAGATTGTAGCTTCATGAGGCTGCGCATCATTAGGTAAATCCCGACCATCATCGAGAAACCGACAAAGAAGGCAATCAACACAGACGGCAGGATAGCCATCCCTTGCTGCTTACAGATCACGCCCGTCCATCCGAAGCCCGTGAAGAAGGCAGTCACTCCGCGCACAGAGAAGATGCTCATGCCAGAATCGTGAATATCCAGTCCACCATCCGCGCCACCGAAGTCCATATCGTCTGCGCCCATGAAGAAGGACATGAACAGCTGGAGCACCAGCACAACGCCGGAGACGATGGCTATCCCATAGAATATCTGGAGCTCGAAGTTAAGGGCTTCCCACCAGTTATTGATGAAATCAGGCATTCGCCAGTGAATGTGTTAATTCATTCCGCACCTTGCAAGGATATTGGTTAGGAAAAATTGCGCGAGCGATGGCAAGACGCTCCCTTTTTAGAAAGGAACTTGCTCCCCGCACCAGACGAGCACTACCGCATAGATGAGCTTGCAACTAAAGTGGATACCCTGATCCGCGCTGTAGCTAATCCATCGCTCACAGCGGATGAAATCCGTGATCCAATGAAGAATGAACTCTACAAGCGCTAGCAGACCTGAGCCAGTGATCGCCCAGACAAACCCGCTATGAATCAGCGAGTGAGCACTCAGTGCATGGATCCAGAGATCTTTCGGCGCGTCGTTTCCTCCAAAAAGCTGGCTGGAATCCAAGTGACGATTTTTCCCGATCGCAAGGAACGTGCCTTGCAGCGGGTAGTCTGCAAAGGCGTGTCCGATCGCCATGGCGAAAAATAGCAAGAAAACCCCGCCGACTCCGCCTATGGCCACCTGCGCCGATGCAAATTCGGTTAACATGAAAATTCGATTAAGAGAGATTCGCCGCCACTTACCAGAACTTCCCTAAAATCTCTGAAATATCGGTGTCAGCGATCTTTTCATTCATATTTCTAATCCGGCGGCACATCACTGTGACAATGCCCTTGAGCAGGTTCGCCCCAGCCTCGGGATAGGCTTTCACGAACTCGTCGATGTCCGCCCGGTTCGCCTTCCAGATTTGGGAAAATTCCTGCGCCATGACGGTGGCACTCGCCGTAGCCGGATCGAAAACATTCACCTCACCAAGGGTTTCTCCTCCTTCGACACGCGCCAGAAGTTTCACCCTACCATCCACTAAAATGGTTACATGCAGCAGCCCGGATATGACCACGTAGAGGTATTCCTGATCATCACCGGCATTAATGAGAAGCTGCCCAGCTTGCACCGGAAGGAACTCCCCGTAGTTACCCAGCAGGGCGCGATCAGCGGGTTCCATTTCCGCTACGATTCCTACCGGCGGTAGTTCAGGCTGTGTCAGTCCGTTGCTCATGGCTTGCAAATTCAACGAATCGGCAAGACACGGGAAGCCAAAAAGGATAGATAAAGCTCAATGAAAAAACGTCCGATTCAGGATCTCATCAGTATTGCTCGCATCGGTGGCAGTTTCCGCATCGATGCATCCGCCTATACGCTCAACGAATTCGGCTCGCTAGCAAAAGCACTCATCTCGCCCAATTGCCGACTCTACATCACCAGTTCCCACCTGCTGGAGTCTCGCGTTCTCAAGGCCCTAGTCCAATACAGCGGCGGGAAATGCGTATTCGAGGAGTAAAAAGGGGGTGCCGCCTCCCTGTAAGCCGGATTCTGTCCACCCCGTTCTTAGGCGAGGCTGGACGGTCATTTCTCTCACCCGCACCGAAGCGCGGGCGCCCTGCTTGCGCAGGATGCGACTAATACCCGGGAGTTTGACGGGCGGGCCGCCCTTTCCCTGTTATGTCTTGCACCACCCGGGGTTTTCACTGCCGCTCCGGTTGCCCTCGGCGCGGTGGGCTCTTACCCCACCATTTCAACCTTACCTGTGCTCTTGCGAGCCATCGGCGGTTTGTTTTCTGCTGCACTTTCCATCCACGTTCCTCTCGGTTCGCGTCCCCTGCTTTCACAAGGCGGGTTGCCCTACGGTGTCCGGACTTTCCTCAACAGGAGCTTGCGCCCCATTGCGACCGCCCGGGAGACGGCGCAGCAGTAAACGCTGAAAAACTGAAATACTGAAAGCTGAAAAGGCCACCACCTTCATTTCAGCATCTCAGCTTTTTAGTTTTTCAGCTTTTCAAAAAGAACACATCCGCAAAGAACCACGCGATCATCAGCACCCCGGCAGCAATCTTGAAGCCCATGCCCGCAACCGTGCCGACCACGCTCCCCACTCCGGAAACAACCGACTCACGTGTCTTTTTCTTCGCAAAGATCATTTCAAAAACAAACGCTCCCACCAGCGGCCCAATCAACAAGCCGAAGGGAAAGAAAAATAACCCAACGATACTGCCGATGATAGCGCCGACCCCACCCGCGCGGCTGCCGCCGAACCACTTCGATCCCAGAGAACTGCTGAAAAACTCCACCGCCTGCGAGATCGCCATGATAGCCACCAGGATCGCAAAGCCCCACCACGCAATACCCGCCTCAGCCCCTTTCAATATCCGAAAAACCACCGCACCCACAAGAATGAGCAGATGCCCGGGGATCACCGGCACGATGCATCCCGCTAGCCCTCCAGCCAGCAGCCCCCCCGTCACGATCCACACTCCCCCGTTTTCCAGAAACTCTGTCATCGCGGAAACGCTACCCCTTTCATCCGGTCTGGAAAATGAAAAGCGAGGAAACGTCATGCACGCTTGAATATCCAGCAGAGCTTTCTATCTTCCCAATATGCGCCATCTCCTAGCCGCCCTCTTTTCACTCTGCACCATGCTCACCGCCGAAGAAGCGCACATCGTTGTCGAAGCCTATTCCGGCAAAGTCCTCTCCGGCCAAAACACCTCGGTGAAACGCCCCGTCGCCTCTCTCACGAAAATGGCAACCGCTGTCGTCGCCGTCGATTGGGCAAAAGCCACTGGCAGGGACATTTCCACGGAAACCATCATCGTTCCAGGCATCGCTACCCAGCTCCCTACACCCAGCCCCATCGGCCTCGCACCGGGAGACTCGCTCACCCTCCGCGATGCCCTCTACTCCGCCCTACTCCAGTCGGACAACATCGCAGCACTCACCATAGCCCACCACGTCGGCACCCAGCTCCTCGCGCATCGTGGCAAAGGCGGTGACCCCGTGCTCGCCTTCATCGCGGAGATGAACCACCTCGCTAAAGATATCAATGCTAACAGCACCACCTTCGTAAACGTCCACGGCTTGGAAAACGGCCCCAAGCCCGGCCTCTCCACCGCCGCAGACATGGCGCGTCTAGCTATCCACACCATGCGCCGCAACGAGATCAATTTCATCGTCAGCCAAAAGTCCCGTAAAGTCACCGTAACTGGCTCAGGCGGAGCACGTTCCTTCACCCTCACCAACACCAACGAACTCATCGGCGAGCCCGGCATCCTCGGCATCAAGACCGGCACCACCAATGCCGCCGGCGCCTGCCTCGCCACCTGCATGGAGCGCGACCCCCTCGTCCGCACCAAGCCAGACGGCACCAAAGGAGCCACTCCACGCCGCCTCATCGTCATCGTCCTCGACAGCCCGAACCGCTTCGACCGCACACGCACCCTCATCCGTGCCGGCTGGGCCGCCTACGACCCATGGCTAGACTCCGGTGCCCCCGTCAAAGACGCCAAGCGCGAAATCCTCTCCACCCCCAAATAGGGAGTGCCCAATATGGAGCGCGGGTTTTTAACCCGCTATCTTGCGTCCCCACCCCCATCTCAAACGTCCACCACCCCCTCTCCAATGAGGTTTATAATTTAAAATTTAAAGTTTATGCGAATCGGTATCCTAAACAGCGGCGGCGACTGCCCCGGCCTCAACGCTGTCATCCACGGCGTCGTCGGCGCCGCCCACGAACTCGGTTGGGAAACCGTCGGCTTCAAAGACGGCTTCGAAGGCCTCCTCCCACCCGGCGATTTCCGTTTCCTCGAACCAAAAGACACCATCGGCATCCTGAAAATGGGCGGCACCATCCTCGGCTCCACCAACAAAGGCCATTTCGCCGCAAAGGTCGGTGCCGGAGACGTCGCCGAAGTCCCTGCGGAAATCGTCGCCAAGGCGAAGAGCACCATGGATCACCTCAAGATCGGCGCGCTCGTCATCGTCGGCGGCGATGGCTCACTCACCACCGGACTCCAGCTTTTCAAAGCAGGCTGGCCAGTCATCGGCATCCCGAAAACCATCGACAACGACCTCTCCGCCACCGCCATGACCTTCGGCTTCGACAGCGCGGTCACCACCGTCGTCGATGCCCTAGACCGCCTCCACACCACCGCAGAATCCCACAAGCGCGTCATGGTTCTCGAAGTCATGGGCCGCCACGCCGGATGGATCGCCCTCTGGGGCGGCATCGCCGGGGGCGCGAACGTCATCCTCCTCCCGGAGATGCCTTTCAGCCTAGAAAAAGTCGCCGCCTTCATCAAAGAGCGCGACTCTAAAGGGCATCACTTCACCCTCGTCGTCGTCGCCGAAGGCGCGAAGATGCCCGGCGGAGAACTCGTCTCGAACCACAAGGCCACCGCTGGTGAAATCCGCCTCGGCGGCATCGGCGAGCAAGTCGCAGACGCACTCGAAACTCTCACTGGTAAGGAAACCCGCGCCACCACTCTCGGCCACCTCCAGCGTGGCGGCGCACCCACTGCCTTCGACCGCATTCTCGGCATGCGATTCGGGGTAAAAGCAGTCAAACTCGCCGAGCAGGGAAAATTCGGCCACATGGTCTCCTACCAGGCCTACCACGTCGGCTCCGTCACCATCGAGGAAGCCGTCAACAAACTCCACCTCGTCGATCCCGAAGGCGAAGTCGTCCACGCCGCCAAGGCCGTCGGCATTTGTCTCGGTGACTAATCCCGCCAGATATATTCTGTTAGCTGGATCACTTGCCTGAGCGTTTGATGCGTGGCGATCTGTTTCCTCGGAGCCGTCTTCTGGCCGTAGCTGGAATAATAACTGTAACGGTTCGATTCCACAGGTGCTGATGATGCGCTGAGCTTGAAGACCGGCCCGGTCTCGTCGGGCACATAATTTTTATCTGCCTCCAGCGCGACTTCCCACAATTTCGCGATGTCCGAAACCTCACCAAGATTCGTGCCATATGGATTCAAACGGAACAGCTCGAGAGCGATGCGATCCTTCTCCTCCGCCGAGAGCCCTGCCTCATCTGCCAGCCCTTTTAGTTTGTCCCATGCATTGATGTAATCAGGATCGAGCTCCACTGCTTTCGTGAAATACTCAACCGCATCGGCCGCCCTGCCCTGCGCATCACGCAGATAGCCGAGCAGGTAGAAAACCTGCGCCTTGTCGGGCATTTCCTCGGCGAGCTTCAGGAAAACCCGCTCCGCGATACCCTGCGCCATTTCACCAGAGAAAGCCCCCTCGCAACCGAAGCAGTGGCTCTCTACCCTTCCGAAGCTACTTGGCATCAACTCGAAGGCGCGACGGTAATGCTCCTCGGCCTTCTCGTGCTCACCCATCTCATTGTAGCGCAGCGCGAGCCTCGACTGGATGCAGTAGGCATCTGCAAATTCATTGAGCGATTCCTCGTAGATCACGATCGCGCGTTTCTGCATGCCTGCACTCCACCAGTCGTCCGCCATTTCCGACTTCCGGATCGCACGCACCACACTTTTCAGAAACTCCGCCTGCTCGCTGTCGCCCTTCGCCTCCATGATCTCCGCCAGTACTGCGTAGACCCTCATGCGGTCGCCCTTGCCCTGCTCGCCATCACTCGGATCGACGGCAATCGCCGCCTTCGCCACTTCTTCCGCCTCGTCAGCTTTCCCGGAGTTCAAAAGATATTTCGCCTTCCAGATCAACGGGCGCTCTTGGAAACGGTTTTCGGCACTCAGCCTGTCGAGCTTCTCCACGATTTCTTCCCCACCGATGGCGAGTAACAACTCGTAGGCAGCATCGAGCCCCGGACTCTTCGCGAGCACGCGATCCAAAATCTTCGATGCCTCACTACTCCTACCGACCGCATGCAGCGATTCCGCAGCCATGAGCATCAGCGGTTTGCTATCGAAACTACTGTCCGCGAGATCAGAGAGATCACCTGCATCCCACATCGTGCTTTTTTCTAACAAATCCACCACATCCTGGTGCCGACCCGCCTCCGAATACACGTAGGCGAGCGGGGTCATCGCTTCTTTGCGGTAGCGGCGGTTTTCTGCTACCGCCCGTGACATAAATACCAACTCCTCCGCGAGGACTTCTTCCGCTTCCACACCACGGCCTTGCTTCACCAATTCCAGCACCAGCCGGTTCGTTTCCGAATAACCCGAATCCGTATACCTTCGGTTTAACTTAACTGCCTCCTTGGCTCCGGTGAAAGCCTCCTCCACCAGATCCGGTTTCTCCAGTAGCCTCGCCATCTTTGCCAAACGCAGGCTGCTCTCTAGATATTGATCCGCTTGGCTCTCGGAAGTAACCGCTTCCTTTTCAGCTTTCTGCGCGACCATTTCCCGGAGAAACACCAAGGCCTCATCAATTTTTTCTGCGCCTAACAGACCCTCGAGATAATACCCTCTTAACTCATCCTCGAGATCCGTTCCCTCCTTGGCAGCTGCGATCGCCTCGCCCAGAAAAACCAATGCCTCTTCAGACTTCCCGGTCTTCTCCGCGAATTCGATGTATGCTCTCCAGTAGGGGTAGCCCGCGTCTTCCTTCAGCAAGCCTGCGAAAAGTCCCATCGCTGCCTCCTGCGCTGCGGCATCCTTCGTTTCAAGGATCGCCCCATAATCGACGTCGATCTTCTTACCACCCGCGGCCGTGTTCTTCATGAGGTAGGCGCGAGCCTTTTCGAGCTCTCCCTCCATCATCAGCAAAATGACGTAGTTACCTTGGGCATCCACATACTCCCAAGATTCCTGATCGGCAAACTTCTCTCCCAGAGCTTCGAATAACGGTATCTCGGCAGCCGTTTCTATCACATCCCAGAATGGCTTAAGGATCTCATCTGGATTCGCCAACATCACCTTGGCGATCAGTCTGCGCGTCGGCTCATGATCACAGCTATACTCCGCGCCAAGCTTCAAAGCACGCAAGACCAATGCCTCCGCCTCTTCCTCCGTGATCTCTCCGGCCAGCGGAGGGAAAGTAATGTAACCATTACTGTAATGGGGATAGGTATCGCGCTCTTCATCATCTCCCTGCTCCGCCTTGCTGAGCTGCACCTTGAATTGCTCGATCCGGTCTTTCGCCGAAACACCGCTTTTCAAAAGCACTTCCAGTTGATCGAAATACTCCCCTGTCCACTGGACGTTGTAGGAATCCTCCTTCTGGCCTTCCAGATACGACTTCCTCAATGCAGCCAGCGCCGCCTGCCTAGTGTCCGGGTCTCCTGTTAGTACCTCACTTACGAACATCAGCGACTCTTTAAGGATGCCCTTTTCGTCGTCGGCCATCGCCTTCGTCTGTGCAGAAATCTCATCCCATGCCACCGGTGTCGGCAGTGCTTCAAATACCGTCTCCAGCTTGAGCGGCGGGTTCGCATTGTTTAGGTTATTACGTTTTGAAGAGGGTATCGCGAGATACGATTCGAAGAGTTCTATCCATACGGCGGCCGCTTCCTTCTCCGGCATTTCCCCTGACTTCGCGATGAGTTCATCGATCTCCGTCCGAAGCTTCGCTCCCGGATCAATGTCGCCGCTCTCGCTCTGCACCTCGGCGGCGACCTTTTCCATCAGCGCATCCGCACCCATGTATTCATTTTCTCCATACGAAACTAACGGAGATCCAGCGACCGCACCGCACAAACATAAGCACAGATATTTCCTCATATTGAGAAGCTGAGTGCTTCGCCTAGGGATATCAACGAAAAGCGCTAGGCCGTCGGCATTTATCTCTGTGATTGATAGTTACGAGACTTATCCTGCGTATGTCATCACGCACCATGAAAACCCTCATCGCCCTCCTCGCTCTCGCCCTCCCTGCATTTTCCGCCGAAAAGCCGAACATCGTCGTCATCATGGCGGACGACCTCGGCTACGGCGATCTCTCCTGCTACGGCGCCACCACCTTTGAGACGCCGAACATCGACCGCCTCGCCGCCTCCGGCCAGCGTTTCACCAGCGGCTACTGCTCCGCCTCCACCTGCACCCCCACCCGCGTTTCTCTCCTCACCGGCACCTACGCCTTCCGGATTAAAAACTCCGGCATCGCCCCTCCCAACGGCCCCGCCATCATCCGCCCCGGCACCGTCACCCTCCCCTCCATCCTCAAAGAAGCAGGCTACGCCACAGCCGTCATCGGAAAATGGCACCTCGGCCTCGGCGATGAAAAACCAGATTGGAACGGCGACCTCAAGCCCGGCCCCCTCGAGATCGGTTTCGACCACTGCTTCCTCCTCCCCACCACCAACGACCGCGTCCCCCAGGTCTATGTCGAGGATCACCGCGTCCTCAACCTCGACCCCGCCGATCCCCTCTGGGTCGGAAACAAAAACCCATCCCCTGAGCTACCCACCGGCAAGAGTCACCGCTCCACCCTCCGCATGGACTGGACACACGGCCACAACGGCACCATCCACAACGGCATCTCCCGCATTGGCTTCTACACCGGCGGAAAAGAAGCACGTTTCCGCGATGAAGACCTCGCCGATAAATGGATCGAAAAATCCAACGAATTCATCATCGCCAACAAAGACAAGCCCTTCTTCCTCTTCCACGCCTCCCACGATCTTCACGTCCCCCGCATGCCCCACGAACGCTTCCAGGGGAAAAGCGGCACCGGCCTGCGCGGCGACGCCATCCTTGAACTCGATTGGTGCGTCGGAGAAATCATGAAAACCCTCGATGCCCAAGACCTCACCGAAAACACCCTCATCGTCTTCTGCTCAGACAACGGCCCCGTCCTCGACGATGGCTACGCCGATGGCGCCATCTCCGAGCTAGGCGATCATAAGCCAGCCGGCATTTTCACGGGAGGCAAATACACCGTCACCGAAGGCGGCACCCGCACCCCTTTCATCACCTCATGGCCGGGCAAAATTCCCGCTGGAACTTCTGAGGAAATCGTCTGCACCATCGACCTCGCCGCCTCCTTCGCGGAAATGACTGGCGTTTCCCTCCCAGACGATGCCTGCCGCGACAGCTTCCCCATTCTCCCCGCCCTTCTTGGTCAAAAGGGTGCCAAAGGCCGCGAAAACCTCCTCCAACAGGACAACGGAAGTCAGGGAAAAGACAGCGCCTTCGGCCTCCGCTCCGGTGATTGGAAACTCATCCGACACAAAGGTGGCTGGGGCACCAATGACGCGAAAAAACACCTCAAGCCCACAAAAAAATCCAACAAGCCATACACCCTTTACAATCTCACCGAAGATCCCTCAGAGGAAAACGACATCAGCGGCGACAACAAGGATAAGACCCAGGAGATGATCCAGCTCTTGAACGAAATCCTCGCCGCAGAGCGCACCCGCCCTTGATTAGGAGCGGAGAGCGGAGTGCGAAGAGCAGAGAGCCCCCCTCTTCCCTGAAAACTGCAAACTAGCACCCTAGCAAACTTACCTAAGCCTCCGCCAATTTCCTACCGATCGCTTTCACTGCCTCAGCACTTCCCGCATCCATCAGGCCACCCTTGTCAAAGAAAGCTTCATGAGCTGCGGCGAGGCTGAACTCATCCTCAATCACCTTCACCTTCACGTTTTCTAGGAAAGGCCTCAGAAATCCCAGACTCCTCTTCCCTCCGTATCCCCCCGGCGATGCCGAAATAATCGCCGCCGTCTTCCCCGCAATCGCCGCCAGCGGAGCCTCATCCTCGGAATCCGCCCGAGACACCCAATCGATCGCGTTCTTCAGCGCAGCCGTGATCATGCTGTTGTACTCTGGCGAAGCAATCAGCAGCGCATCATGGCTCAAGAAAAGCTCTTTGAACTTCTTCGCGCCCTCCGACTTGCCTTCCTTTTTCTCCAAATCCTCATCGAACAGCGGCATCGGGTAATCCGCCAGAGAAACCACCGTTACCTCCGCACCTGCCTCCCGCGCCCCTTCCGCCGCGATTTTAACCAACTTCTGATTATACGACCCTGCCCGCAGGCTCCCGCTGAACGCCAATATCTTTTTCATAACCTCATGACCTTCCAACGTTTTCCCGATTTGCAAAGCGGAATTCCCCTCGGATCGCGTTTCCCTCTCTTCATTGAAGTTTAAAGTTTAAAATTTGGAGTTTACCCCCAACGTATAGCCATGAACGCCTTCCTCATCACCTGTAGCCACGCAACATGCGCTCTCCCGGAGGCACAACGCGCGTTATTTAAAGGCTCCGAGGATCTCGTCCACTCCACAGAAGGCTGGGAGCCTGGCTCTCTCAATCTCGCTCAGGGGCTAGCCATGAAATTCAGCACCCCCCTCATCCACGGCGATGTCACACGCCTCCTCATCGATCTCGATCACGATGATGAAAAACGCTGGAGCAAAATTTCTTCCAAACTACCCGAAGCCACCCGCGACAAACTCGTCGAACGCCATGAACTCAAGTTCCGCCACGAAATCGAAAACCGCCTCGCCGATGACCTGAAACGTCGCGACGCCGTCCTCCATTTGCTCATCCATACCGCCCCCATCGAAGACGGCAAGATCACCTTCGAGCACTCCGGCTCCTCTTTCGCAGAGAAAGTCGCCACCAGCGCCGAGAAACAAATGCCCTCCACCGAGGTCAGCAGCTCCTGCACCCCGCTCATGGAAAAAACCGCCTTCGTTCGCTGGTTACTCGACTCCTACCCCGATCCGAAATACGGCCTCATCCGCCTCACCGTCTCCCAATCGTTTTTCCTGAAATCCGTCCCTATGCGCTGGGAGACCATCAAGAAAACCCTCATCATGGCCCTCTACAACGCCACCCAATAAAGGAGACTCCCATCTCCCCCCGCTTCATTCCAGAAGCCTCCCTCTTCTTTCGAGTTTAACATTTAAAGTTTAGAGTTTTGCAAGCCACCTGGCTCCGCCAAGCCATCACATCCCCCGAGTTCTCCAAACGCCTGGCTCCCCTAGCCACCGGCGGTAGCACCATCGTGTTCGACCACGCCGAGGAAGCCTCCCATTCCTTCTTCGCCGCCCTCGCCTGCACCGCCTCCTCCGACCTCGGGAAAAAACGCCACTGGATCTTCCACGACTCCCCCCGCCAACGCGAGCGCCTCGCCAGCGAACTGGAACTCTGGGGCATCACCGCCCTAGTCCTCCCAGACTCCCCCCTCCAGCCCACGGAGCGCTGCCTTCAGGCGGCGAGTGAAACGGAATCCATCACATCCCCACCACAACCCCAGCTAGACACCAACGAAATCCTAGACCCCGAAACCGCCGCCGAGTGGTTCGCCATCCTGGAAACTCTCGCAACCACCCACGCCTTCACCATCCTCCTAAGCTCCGAGCAACTCACCCAATACGCCCCCTCCGCAAAATCCCTCCTCTCTAACCGCACCCACCTAAAGCCCGGCACCGACCTCGACCCCACCGTCTTCGCCGCCACCCTCACCGAGCACGGCTACGACCGCCACCCCACCGTCACCGCCCGCGGCCACTACGCCATCCGCGGCGGCATCCTCGATCTCTTCCCCTACCAATCCCCCCGCCCCCTCCGCCTCGAATTCTTCGATACCGAACTCGAATCCCTCCGCGAGTTCGACATCAACACCCAAGCCTCCACCCGCAAGCTAGAAGAAATCCACCTCCTCCTCACCGAGCCCCCCGCCGTAGCCACCATCGCCGACTACCTAAAGAAAGGCGACACTCTCATAGAAATAGGAGCAACCGCCTCCACAGACCTTCGTGCCTTCGTGCCTTCGTGTGAGCCCACCTTCCTCATCACCGAAAACACCGCCGAAGGCGTGTTAGAGGAAAACTTCACCCTAGCCGCCTACGCCTCCCCCCTAGGCACCTTCGACGCCGGCGACTTCATCCTCGACGAGCTCCGCCGCGAAACCTTCTTCAAGCAACTCAACGAATGGCAGCGAGAAGGGTGGGACATCGGCATCGTCTTCTCCACCAAGGGCGAACTCGAACGCTTCACCGAACTCTCCGGCAAAGACCTCACCCGCGACCTCGGCCTCACCCCCGTCCTCGGAGAACTCATCAGCAGCTTCACCCTCCCCGCCACCAAGCTAGCCGTCCTTTCCTCCAGCGAACTCTTCGGCCGCTACCGCACCCCCGGAGCCGCCCGCCGCTCCTCCGTCGAGAAAGCCCGCGTCATGCGCGCCCGCGCCACCCTCGACGACATCGAGCCCGGCGACCTCGTCGTCCACTACGAATACGGCATCGGGAAATTCAAAGGCATCGCCCAGGAAGACGAAGGCGAAGAACTACAGATCGAATACAAAGACGGCTCCATCCTCTCCGTCCCCCTAGAGCAAGCCCACCTCATCGGAAAATACGTCGGAGTCGGCGGAAAAACCCCAGACCTCAACAAACTCGGCAACGCCACCTGGCAGAAAAACCGCAAGCAGGCCGAGAAATCCATCCTCGACTACGCCGCCCGCCTGCTCCGCATCCAGGCCGAGCGCGAGCACGAGCAAGGCCACGCCCACCCGCCCGACACCCGCTGGATGTTCGAGTTCGAGCAGAGTTTCCACTACACCGAAACACCCGATCAGAAACAGGCGATCCTCGACACGAAACACGACCTCGAAGCCCCCCGCTCCATGGACCGCCTCATCTGCGGCGACGTCGGATTCGGGAAAACGGAAGTCGCCATCCGCGCCGCCTTCAAGTGCATCACCGGCGGCAAGCAAGCCGCCCTCCTCTGCCCCACCACCGTCCTCGCGGAGCAACACTGGCGCACCTTCCGCGAGCGCTTCTCCGACTACCCCATCCGCGTCGATCTCCTCAACCGCTTCCGCACCACCGCCGAAGTCCGCGCCACCATCAAAGGCCTCGCCGACGGCTCAGTCGACATGGTCATCGGCACCCACAGACTCATCTCCGGCGATGTCGCCTACAAAGACCTCGGCCTCGCCATCGTCGATGAAGAGCAACGCTTCGGAGTCGCCCACAAGGAGAAATTCAAAGACCTCTTCCGCCAGATCGACGTCCTCACCCTCTCCGCCACCCCCATCCCGCGCACCCTTTACATGGCGCTCATGGGCGCGCGCGACATGTCCACCATCGACACCCCGCCCCCCAACCGCCTCCCCGTCGCCACCACCGTCACCGCCTACGACGAACGCATCATCCGCGATGCCATACGCCGCGAGATGAAACGCGGCGGCCAGGTCTTCTTCCTCCACAACCGCGTCAAGACCATCGAGCAAGTCCACAAGAAACTCAAAGAGCTCGTCCCCGAAGCCCGCGTCCTCGTCGGCCACGGCCAGATGGAAAAGCACGACCTCGAGAACGTCATGCACGCCTTCGTCAACCACGAGGCCGACGTCCTCCTCGCCACCACCATCATCGAAACCGGCATCGACATCCCCAACGCCAACACCATCCTCATCGACCGCGCCGACCGCTTCGGCCTCGCCGATCTCTATCAACTAAGAGGCCGCGTAGGCCGCGCCGGAGAAAAAGCCTACGCCATCCTCCTCCTCCCCCGGGAAATGATCACCCAGGGCGATGCCCGCAAACGCATCCACGCCATCAAGCAATACACCGCCCTAGGCTCCGGCTTCAAAATCGCCATGCGCGACCTCGAGATCCGCGGCGCCGGCAACCTTCTCGGCACCAAGCAATCCGGCCACATCGCCCAGATCGGCTTCGACCTCTACTGCCAGCTCCTCCGCCAATCCGTCGACCGCCTAAAAGGCAAACAAGACCCCAGCCTCCAGGAAACAACGTTTAAGGCGGACTTCATCGTGCCAACGGAAACGCAGTGGGTGACACAAACTTTAAACTCTAAACTTCAAACCTCAAAAGAAGACCAGAAACCCAAATCCTCTTCATCCGTGTCTTCCGTGAAATCCGTGGTTAAAAATTCTTCCCTTGGCGATCTTGGCGACTTGGCGGTTCAACCTCTCCCCGCATTCATCCCAACGGCATACCTCTCCGACGCAAAATTGCGCATCAACGCCTACCGCGAACTCGCCGAAGCCAACACCCCCAAATCCATCACCGCCCTCGAGAAAAACTGGATCGACCGCCACGGCCGCCTCCCCCACCCCATCCAAAACCTCCTCACCATCGCCCGCATCAAAGCCGAAGCCGCCTCCAACCAAATCACCTCCGTAGAAATCTCCGGACAGCGGCTAATGCTCCAAAGAAACGGCAGCCCGATTCTGATGGATGGATCAAGGTATCCGCGACTCGCGAAGACGAAGCCCGGGGATAAGCTAGATGAAGCGCTGGAAATGCTGAAGAACTTTTAGAGTGGAACACAATGGGAGCGCAGCGGACATGGAGGAACTGACTGAATCCAAAACTTTTCCTCAAACTTTAGTCCGCCGCAAATTGGAGCGCTGCCTTCAGGCGGCGTGCAAAGACACTTACACCCTTTACCCCACTCAAACTCCAGCGACTCCATAAAAACCGAATTTTGATTTCGGAAAAAGGCAGCCTACTTCGGAGGGAAGTTTCGATAGATCTCTCTGCGGTGCATCACCCGCAGTAAAAGCAGTTTGCCGTCTCCCGTATTTTGGAGGCCGACGCGATACTGACCAACCCGAATCCGCAGATAACCCCCACCGCCTTTCAGAGCTTTTAGCTGAGCCAGAGTCCGCAGATCATTCGTCTCTTCCAACTGGAGGATCACTTCCTTGATTTTGCCCAGAACTTCAGGTGCGGAGATCTTCGCCAGATCCTTGGCGAATTTCCGATGGAACTCCACGATCATTTCTGATCGAGGATGCCGAAAATCTCGCCGCGGCTCGCACGTTCGTTGCCTTCTTCCACCGCATCAACACAAGCCCGGAGCATTGCGTCATCTTCCACCCGTTCCCACATCCAGGCAGCAAGCTTCGCGAAATCCTCCACCGGAAGACCCTCGATCTGCTTCTCGATTTTCAACACCGTATTCACGCCCAATCCTTTAATCACGGAAGCTCCCCTCGTCAAGCAGGACACCACCAAGCGCTAACCCAAAATTTCCTCAGCACTCCCCATGCGGCCCCTATTTCACATCTTCCATCACAAGGTTCTCCGTGACTCGGTAAGCATGGGATTCAAGGAAACACCGCAAAGCATCCGCCAGCAATTCGTCGAAACCACCCGCCCATCCTTCATCCACGTAAGAACGCGCCCGGGCAGTCAGCTCCGGAGGCAGGTTTGCTTGAACCACAGTCGTTTCCATAACTCAAACCTAGCACGACGGCTCTCCAATGAAAACGGGATTCTTGCCGAGCAATTCTGATAATTGCAGAAGTCGTCGAACCTCTTCATTTCAGCATCTCAGCGTTTCAGATTTTCAGCTTTTACCCATCTAGCCGCCTCCAACCAAATCACCTCCGTCGAAATCTCCGGGCAGCGGCTCATGCTCCAGAGGAACGGGAGTCCGATTTTGATGGATGGATCGAGGTATCCGATGCTGGCGAAGACGAAGCCGGAAGAGAAACTAAACGAGGCTTTGGAGATGCTTCAAAACTTCTAGGAAAGGCCAGATCATTTGACGCATGGGGCGGACGTTAAGTCTCGTCCAGCCAGAGAGCTGAACCGAGAAGAACAGTTCGATGTTAGTTAGCGGGGACTGACCCCATTTAGGCGGGTTCCCGATATAGGCGGGTTCCCGATATTTTCTCAAAACTAACTCACGGATTCAGGGTACTTAGTAAGCTGAAAAAGCCACTAGAATTTGTAGATCAATCTTCCGTTAAAGCCGTATTCATCGCCATTATCACTATAGGTATAATTACTGTCAAAATAAAACTCCGTATTTTCATTAGGCTTCACGGAGAAGTTAAAACCACCAATTAAGTGATTAGAGCCGCGATTTTGACCTAGGAAGCTATGCTTTCCAGAGTTTGAGTTTTTTAAACCGCCTTGGATCTCATGTTCATCATCACGATCGGCAACCCAGTCGTGTTCGTAGCGAACATAGACTCCGGGTAAAATAGAATAAGCTTCGCCAATGTCAGTAAATTGTATGTCGAGGCCAATGCTATTAACAAGTGAGTGAGCATCTGCTGAATCAATGCTTAGATCTAGAGCGGAGTTTCCACTTTCATCGAAGGATTCTTGGTAGTAGTACACGTAGTACATGCCAAGTTCAGGTGAAATACTGAAATATTGGTTATTGTAGATAGTTTTTTGTACACTCGATCCAGCAAAGAAACTATGGCTATCGTACTCAGCTTCAGATGTTCCAGAGATCGTTCCCAGAGTCGAGTCGCGCTCAGACTCATTCATCCCGTAGGCATAACCCACACTACTATTAATCATATAATCATTGACTGTGTATTGACTATAAGCACCGAGGTAAAGTGCATCGGTATCTAATTTTATATTAGAGATGCCATGCTCATCCATTTTGTAATGAGAAAAGCCAGAAAAAATACCAAGTTTACTATTGTGGTTCACGACTAAGTCTTGTCCAAATATGAAACTAATTATGCTATAATCAATACCTCCCAGTTCACCATCTGAATCAATAGACCCATTGACGTAATTGAGATCGCCCCAAAGTTCTCTTTGATAGTCTCCCTCTAGGGAAACCTTACCATCCAATGCAACGGGGGCCCTGAAAGTCTTGCCACGAGAACTTGAGTTAACCGTTTCGAGAGCCAATAAGCTCGATTCTAAACCTACAGACATATAGGCTGAATATCCTTCGGGATGAATCGTATCGAGGTGCGAAGCCACTTGCTGGTTGTTTAAGGAGTTGAGAGCATTCTGTAATTGGGTATTACCATTATTGGCGCCATATCCCACTAGTGTGGCAGAGCCTTTATGATTATTAGTTTGCACATTGGGATTTTGAACTAGACCGGTGTAGCCGGTATCAATAAGTT
>JANRFH010000028.1 GCA_030725745.1 Akkermansiaceae bacterium | reverse complement strand
CATTCGCGGTTCCTTCTTCAAAATGAGGTAGCCCTACCGGGCTTGGGAACTCAAAGTGCGATGGTGGTGAGGAGTCGGGGTTTTCCGAAGACTCTTGAAGAACCGGTTTTTGGCGTCGAATCGATACGGTAGACTTGGACGGTATTTGCCCTCGGCGTTGCATAAAAAATGAAATCTTTGTCGTCGGGTGCGATGACGTAGTAGGCGGAGATCGCGGAGGCAGGCACGCTATTGCTACCAGTGGGGACGATGCGGCCACTGATAAAATCGACTCCTCTGCTAACGACGCGTTTCTGACCTTTTACCACGAGTTCCAATTCGTAGGATGATGCCCCGTTGGCCAAGGTGTGCCACTGGAAGACGTTCCACTGTGCTTCGAGTGAGGAAACTGGAGTGTCGCTACCCAGATCGCTTGTAGTGGTCACACTATCGTCGTCCCCGCTTGTGCTGGAGTTGGCGCAGGATGCCAATAGAAGGACGACGGCAAGACCGATAAGTTTTATGGATGCTTTCATATCTAGATCCAAACACAAGTGAGCAGAGTATGGCGAGAAAACTATTGGCAGTAGGTATCAGCCGCCGTCACCTGTGATGGCGATTCCCAGCATGCAGACATCATCGTCAAAGTGGTGACCTTCGGAGAAATCGAGCACGGTTTCGAGGATTCCATCGAGCCATGATTCGAGTTCGGTGGAGGGATTTTCCCCGACGGTTTTTAGGAGGCGTGCTGCGAGGAATTGCTCGCCGTCTTCGTTTTCCGCTTCGAGGACTCCGTCGGTAAAAAGTAGAATGCGATCCGAATCTTGTAGCGAAACGGTGTGTTTGGGATAGTTCGCTCCGGGGATCAGTCCGAGGGCGGGGCCTTTTTCCGAAGAGGTGGTGCAGAGCTGGATGTTACCTTTTTTTCCGGAAAGCACGGGCCCTGGATGTCCGGCGCAGGAGCATTCCAGCGTCAGGGAGCGCAGGTCGATGACTCCGTAGAAAGCCGTTGCGAACATGGTGACGTTTGCTCTTTGTAGAATGAACGTGAGCCCGGAGTTCAGTGCACCAAGGAAATCAGATGAGCTGCGGCGTTTTTCCGTCCAGGTGGCGATAAGTCCGCGCAGCATGGAGACGATGAGTGCGGCGCGAATGCCGTGCCCCATGACATCGCAGATGAAAACACCGTATCGGTCTTCGCCGAGATCCATGACTTCGTAGAAATCGCCGGCGAGACCTGAGATGGGAAGGTAACGCGAGCTGAAGGTAGCGCGATTGCCGTTTTCGGATTCTCTGGGGACGAAGCTGCTGGCGGTGAGGGCTTGCTGGATCTCTCGGGCGAGCTGCACTTCCTCTTCGTAGGATCGGTTCTTGAGGAGGAGTTCGTTGGCAAGTTCCGTGGCTTGGTTTTGCGCGAGCACCAGTGATGTGACGTCACTGGATACGCCGAAGGTTCCTTTGATTTCGCCATAGCGGTTGTGCCATGGGAATTTCGAGGTGACGACGAAAGTCTCTTCACCGTCTTTCCATGTTTCGCGCTCCAGTTGGCCGGTCATGGAAATGCCGCTCTCGATGATGCGCTTTTCGTCAGCTTCTGCCTTTTTCCAGTGATCGTCGCTGAAAAGCTCGCTATCGTGCATGCCGATGAGTTCCTCGGCGGATTCGCGCCCTTGCCATTTTGCTAGTCCCTTGTTCGCCATGACGATGCGGGAATTTAGATCCTTGAAGTAGATTTGAAGGGGGACGTGGTCGATGAGGGTCATCAGGAGGTGCCTTTCCTCCTCCACTTCGGCTTCAGCGGCTTTGCGCAGGCTGATATCGATCATCGATCCGGCGATGCGAACAGTTTTCCCCGATTCATCGCGCACACAGGTTCCGCGGATGCGCAGCCAGCACCATCCTTCGCTGGCATTCCGGATGCGGACATCGGAGGAGAGGGTCTCGGCGCCTCCGGGAGCCAGTGCTGCAGCCATGGAGCTTGCAAAGCGCGGGCGATCCTCTTGGTGCACGGAAAGGTAAGGGGGTAGGAAAATATTCGGTGCCTGTGCATCGCCAAGCCCTAGGAAGCCCAAGATGCTGGAGGAATAATAAATGGTGGTTTCGTGAGTCAGCCAGTCCCAGATACCTTCGTTCGATGCGCGCAGGGCGAGTTCTAGGCGTTCCGGGTCGATGTTGGGGGGCTCTTGGATCTCAGACATGGTTTTTAGCAGGAACGTATATTATGAAGCCTTTCACGAGGGACGGCATCAAGAAATATCGCGGAAGTAGTTCGAAGCGATCGGCTAGGAAGAATCCTGAGCAAAATGCTGGAGATTCAACCGCTAATGCACGCGAATGGCCGCGAATCTTGATGCATGTGGCTCTAGAATTTAATTCATGAAGCCCTATTTCTCACACAAATATTTTCACAAAACCCCAGATTCGCGGCCATTCGCGTTAATTCGTGGTTAAAATGTTACAACTCGCACGGAAACTTCCTTAGCTTGATCTCCCTGAAGTAATCCTTAGATCCGGTATTGCGTTTCACGCGAGATTGGCTAATAGGGGCGTGATGAAACGTCTTGCCCTGCTCCCTCTTGTATTTGTTTTCGCCCTCGGTGCCTGCGAAAGGCATGAATTCGAAGGGCCAGAAGGCACAAAACGTCTTCATGAACATCATGGTTCCCACGGGGATGAGCATGAAGAGCACGGTGACGATGCCGAAAAAAGCCATTGAGCTTTTTTCCACCTGTCCGCTCTCCGCGCATTTTCCAAAATCAAAATCCAAAAGCTCACTGCCAGTAGGCAATAGATGAGTCTAGAAATCGCATTAACACTGCTAGTAGTCGGGCTGACCCTAGTGGCTTTCATCCGGGAATGGTCGTCGCCTGATGTCCTCGCCCTCTCGATCCTGTGCCTCCTTGTGGCGCTGGGGCTGATTGATATGGGGGAGATGTCTTCTGTTTTCAGAAACGAAGCACCACTAACCATCGCAGCCTTGTTTGTGATCGGTGGAGCCTTGGAGAAATCTGGTGCGATCGCGCAGATCGGGCGGCTGCTTCAAAAGCGTGTGAATGGCGGGGTGCGCACTTCGATTTTCGCGTTCACGGTAGTCGCCGCCTTTTTTAGCGCCTGGATGAACAATACAGCGATCGTGGCGATTCTGATGCCTGTGGTTCTGGGATTTGCGAGGTCGAAGGACATTGCTGCCTCAAAGCTACTGATCCCCTTGTCTTACTCCTCCATACTCGGCGGCTGCTGCACGCTGATCGGGACGTCCACGAACCTGCTGGTAAACGGCAGCCTCAAGGATCTTGGGCTAGAGCCGATGAGCATGTTCGCGCTCGCGCCCGTGGGTGTGCCGCTGGCTATCGCAGGCATCGCCTACATGGTGATCTTCGGCCCCAAGATGCTGCCCTCGCGCTCATCGATCACGGGGAGTCTGGAAATCGATTTCCGCACCACGCCACTGCATCACCTACTCATCGGTGAGGGCTCGGAGCTCATTGGTAAAAAGCTACTGGACACCACGCTAGGGAGCCGGGAAGCCGGGATACATGTGCTGGAGATACGGCGTCGTGGCACGCGCTTGATGCTGCCTTTGAGCTCAGTGACGGTGGAAAAGAACGACCGTTTCCTCGTCGCCCTTCACCGCCGCAAAGGTGGCGCGGCGAAGGCGGAGCAACTCTTTGCTGAAATCGGTGCCCAGGAGCTTTCTGCAGTCGATGGTATCGTTTCGGAGCTAGTGATTCATAGCGAATCCTCGCTAGCGGGGCGCACTCTTGCCGCCGCCGATTTTCGCCAGAAATACAACTGCGTGGTTCTGGCCGTCCATCGCAACGGACTAAATATCACCAGCCGCATGTCCGAGGTCACACTCGACAAGGGGGATACCCTTCTCGTCATCACAGCGGTAAACAACCTCCCTGCGCTCAAGGAGACACGGGATTTCGTGCTCACGGATGCGCCAGATGAAAGGTCTTCATCTGAGCTTGTGCCTACACCGGTGAAAAAGTGGCCTATCATGTTTTCATGGGGCGTGCTTGCCACCGTGGTTCTGACGGTGGCCATCACCGATTTGCTTGGGGGCATGTATCCGGCGATACCACAGATCCCCATCCACTACGCCGGTATCGTGGGTGCGCTGGCCTTGCTTTGGACGGGAATCCTCACTCCTCGTGAGGCTTATGCGAGTGTGGATTGGCAGGTGTTGTTGATGCTCTACGGCCTGCTCGGGCTTGGCATGGCCATGCAGACTTCCGGCACAGCGGAGTGGCTGGCAAAAAATCTCGTGTCCATCACCGAGGCATTCGTTTCTCCAGAAATGCTGCCCTACGCCATGCTGTGGCTGGTTGTCCTTTTCACCATGGTACTGACGGAGGTGCTTTCCAACAACGCCACCGCCGTGATGATGGTGCCCATTGTGGTGCGCCTTTCGAGCGAGCTTGGAGTGGATTCCAGGCCTTTCATCATGGGCATCACCGTGGCGGCCTCCGCCTGCTTCGCTCTTCCGATGGGATACCAGACGCACATGATGGTCTATGGCCCCGGGGGCTACCGCTTTTCCGATTATCTCAGAATGGGAATCCCGCTGAACGTCATCTGTTGGGTAATCTCCTGCCTGATGATCCCTCTCATCTGGCCGTTCTGAGCGCTCGCTGGCTCCTCAGGGCTTGAACGCAGGTAAGCATAGGCAGAAACAGACCAAGCCATTTCCGGGGCAGGTAGCGGTGAGGGTGCCGGACATGGCGGAGGCGGCTTCGCGGGAGAGGGTGAGGCCGATGCCTAGATGGGTGTTGGAGGTGCGTGCGGAGTCGCGGCGGAAGAGGGGTTCGAAGAGGCGTTCGAGGTCTTCGGGGAGGTCGGTGGAGGGATTGGTGAAGGAGATTTCCGCGTGATCCGGGTGGGCGGAAAGGTTGATGGAGATGGTGGAGCCGGGGGCGGAGTAGGAGATGGCGTTGTCGAGGAGGTTGCTGAGGATGATGCCGGTCATGGCGGGATCTCCTAGGGCGGTGGGGGCGCTGCCGGTGGTTTCGATGGTGATGTTGTTGGCGGCGATGGGTTTGGTGAATTTGGCGAGGGTCTCGTCGAGGATTTCTGAAAAAGAAAGCGCGACAAGCTGGGGCGGGGTGTTGTTTCCGCCAATGCGGGCGAGGGCGGTGAGGCTGTTGACGAGGGTGCTGAGTTCGGCGGAAGTCTTCGCGCAGGATTCGAGGTGGCGGATGTATTCGGCGGCTTCGCGGGGCCTGGAGAGGGCGAGCTCGGTGGTGGCTCCGAGGGCGGCGATGGGGGTGCGTAGCTCGTGGGAGGCGTGGCGGATGAAGTCCTTTTCGCG
>JANRFH010000027.1 GCA_030725745.1 Akkermansiaceae bacterium | reverse complement strand
GTCTTCCATCACTGCGTGGAAATGGGCTACATCTATCATGACGCCATGCTCGGCAGAGAACGCTTAGCCAGAGCAAGGGCGACTCTGATCAACGCTGCGGGCTTCGCTGCGACCGTGGAGTTAGGTAAATATTCGGCTCATACCGCCGGATCATTGAAAACAGAGCGGAAACCGATGTCCGCACGGGGTTTCATACCCATCTTCTTTTCTGATAAAAACATCTACAAAGGTACGCGCACTGCCGGTCTCCTTGATGTTTCTGCATGTGCATCGGTGAACGGTGAGAAGCGGATCACCATCCATCGCCTCATCTTCAGTGAAGACAAAACATCGCTCTCAAAGACCCTCGATAACCCGCACGCCATCTTCCCTGAATTCATTCCCAAGCAAGCCTCACCGCTCCCGATGATGCTCGCATTATTAGCACTAGGAGCAGGCGGCATCCTCATGCGCCGCAATCGCTCTCATGGCAAAAATCCTTAAGAATGAGCCTTCACCCAAAGATACAATGGGAGTTCGGATAGAAATATGAAAAAAGCAACGGAGAGGCTTGTTGCCCCCCCCGGGACAACTCCTCTCCGCTGCAATTTTATGGAGTTCACCTCCCAAACCATTCGAACTTCTCTCTAGAGAAGATTCGAATGGAAATCTGTCACTACCCTGGAAATAGGAAAACACCCAAGACCATTAGAAAGAACCGGCGCATGAAGAACACCGGGGAATAGCCATTAGCCCCAGCGAATGCCTTTTGGAGACAACCGTGGACTGCCACAGCACAAGAATTCATGGAATTCCATGCTGCGGCAGACCTTGTCAGTGCCCCCTTACAGGCAGGATTTTCCGGCGCTATTAACGTCAGAAAAATTGTTCTCTTCGGATGATTCAAAATGATGTTTTGTGTAAGAATGCCAATTATTCTGGAAACAAGTAAACACACAATGGACTGTTCTGATTTCGAATGTCGCTGGAAGCTACCCTTCGGTAGAATTATTTATTTTTAGCGGCAGCCCCGCAAACAAATCACGGCATCCATTAATGCACATTTTACACTTCTCCTTTAGAATCCAATGTGCCCCGACCGATATTCTCCAACTCGTTTGCAATTTCAGCCAAAGGAGTCCCGTCAACAGCCATCGCTGCGGTAAACCAAACAGCGAAAGCGACCCCTTTCGGAGTGAGCATCATGGAGACCACCCTCCGATCCCCAGGTATTGGTGCGCGTTGCGCGAACCCATGCTTTTCAATACCATCGGCGATTTGTGTCGCCGCAGCCGTGGTCAAGCCTAGTTGTTTTGATAGCTGACCCAGCGAAACTGGCTCTCCACTCCTCACGTAAATGTAGGACAGCGCCTCAATAGAGCTGAAAGAAATACGGCGCGAACGAAGAGCAGAGAGCACAATGTTCGTGCGCGTCATTGCCCAATGGGCTTCATCCCTGCATTGCAAGCCGGCGAGAAAGTTTGCCCTAACTGGCTTTTCTGAAAAGTGATGGGTGGGCTGGGAGACGGTAGTTGCGTTCATGTATCGAATGGGTTGAAACCTACTCAAACCCTGCAGTGACAGGATAACGCAGGTGATGACGGCCACACCTCGAAGAGAAACAGCAATAACATCAAGAGTTACTGATTATTTAGAAATGCAAAGTTTGCATCTCGTTGAAAAAGTCAGCTAACGATTTTAGAAGCGATCAAATAAAGCGACATACGCAGCGTGGTATTCAGCGGCGAGTTCGATTCCAATGGATTGCGCAGGCTCCATCATTGCTAGGTTTCCCGTCGCTCCATGCGCTTCTGTCTCGATCTTACCGCAAAGGTAACTGAGGCGTTTCGCACCGATTGAGGCGGCAGATCCTTTGACCCGATGAGCGATGGCCAGAGAGGCGTTCATATCCCCTTTTGATATCGCCTCTCGTAGCTCCGTAATTCTGAGTGCCACATCAGAGTGAAAAAGATCCAGAAGTCGGGACTTCATCTTAGACGCGTCGTTGAACTGTGTTTCAAGAGCCTCAATCACCGCAAGATCGAGGACAGGAAGAGACGGCGGCACCATCTTTTCCCCGGGTCCTTTTGGGAATCCTGAAGAAGCCAGGTGGGCACTCTTGACAAGAAGAGCGGGAGAAAGAACGCGAACAAGATCCTCCCTTGTGTAGGGCTTAACGAGAACCGCCCTCATCCCTACAGACCAGCATTTGGTCATCATTTGCTCAGAAGCGTTCGCCGTACACCCGATCACCAAGGGACTTAGACCCGAGGAATTCTTTCCGAGCATGAGACGCGTCGCCTCAAAGCCGTCCATCACCGGCATCATGCAGTCCATGAGAACCACATCGAACGTCTCCTCCAACGATTTATCAAGCGCCTGGCGCCCGTCAGTCACCGTGGATACTTCGCACCCGAGCGAGCGTAAATGTTCCACAGCAAGGATGCGGTTGATCTCATTGTCCTCGGCAACCAGAACCCGGCATCCAGAGAAATCGTCAAGCCTTACCATCTCCTTCACTGAAGAGACTTCCGCTTCAATCAATTCCGGCTGATCACCCAGTGGGATCGATACCATCACCCTAGTCCCGACCCCTAGCTCGCTTTCAATCCGCAGTTCACCCTCCATGAGCCTTGCGATACCATCGACGATAGCAAGTCCCAGCCCACTGCCGTCCGTGCCTCGATGTCGTGCAGAATCCAGCTGCACAAACGGATCAAACAACTTGGGGATCTCATGATCGGGGATACCAATACCCGTGTCTGAGACAGTAATCGTCATACCACATCCTTTGCGCCGACCATTTGTTCCATCTCTACTCCAGAGAGAGATCCCTATTGCTACACTGCCCTGATCGGTGAACTTGATCGCGTTTGAGAGCAAATTCAGCAATATCTGGCGGATCCGGAAGGAATCGGAAAGCACTGTGCCTGGGAAATCTTCGGGTATCTGCACATCAAGGCTCAATCCTTTTGAAAGCGCGTCCCGCCGGAACATCTCGATCAGATTCTCAACCATCGGGCGTATTTCCACTGCCGAGACAGAGAGAGTGACGAGTCCACGGTCGATTTTAGCGATATCCAAAAGATCATCAAGGAGACGCAGCAGAGAGCTAGCAGATGCATAAGACTCCCTGGCGTAGCCCTGCAGCTTTTGATCAAGAACCCCTGACTTCATAATCAGTTCGAGCATCCCAAGAACACCGTGCATCGGGGTGCGAAGCTCGTGGCTTAAGTTTGAAATGTAGAGCGACTTGGCCTCGTTGGCATTCTCTGCGTTGATCTTATCTGCGATGAGATTCTCCTCCCAACGGTTTCGTTCCGTGACGTCCACCAGAGAGACTAGGGTGCCAGAAGGCCTGCCACGGTCTTTGGGAAGAGGCCCGCGCGAGACAGAAAAGTGCAGGTTAGCACCGTTCGCCGCCCTAATGCAGACGCCGAACCTTCGGTGCTCACCCGCATCTGAGTCACCCGAAGCATCATCGAGCTGCCCACGAACATCCCGAGACATAAGAAGATCCTCGAATCGCGATCCTAACGCGGCCTCCGCAGAGTGCCCCGTGACAAGCTTCCAAGCCTCGTTGATAAAAGTGATCCGGTCTTCGCCGTCCGTCATGAGAACGATCTCATTGAGACTGTTGAGAATCGTCCTGTGAAGCTCCTCACTTTTGGAAATCACCTTCTCAGCCCGGGTGCGTATCAAGCCGCTCGAGAATATCTCCGCACAAGATCGGAGCAGCCCTAGATCGTCCAAAGTCCACTGCCGCTTCTCACTCAAGCACTCGACCGTGATAAACCCTTCCAACTTCCCACCCACTAGCAAGGGAGCGGAAATAAAAGAACGGATACCCTGCGAAAGAAGCAGTGCCTGTATCTTCAGATCTCCATCCATGTTCCTGACCTCGGGGATCACAATGACCTCTCCTCCCACAAGCTTTGAGACGAGAGGAGAATCATAATCCACCTTCATACTCTGGGAAATTTTTCTTGAGCGCGGCAGACGGTCATTGCTCCATTGATTTATACAGCGAAGGTCGGAACCATGCTCTTCCCAAACGTAGAAGCTAGCGCGGTAAGCTCCGCTGAAGTTGCAGATGTCCATAAGTGCCGCATCCACCGCCGCCACAAACGAGACAGTATCCACAAAGCGGGCGGAAATAATACTAAAGCATTGCTCCATTTCCACCCTCCTGAGCGCTTCCGCCCGTGACCGAGCGGCCTCTGAGCAATCCAACGTCCCACCGGACAGACAGATTCTCTTTCCGTTATCCTTCTCCTCACCGACCCACCAGCTCTGGAAGTGCCGCCAGTCTCCAGAAGGATTCCGGAACCGAAACTCTGCACTAAAAGAATCACCACTGGACACCTTGCTAGCTTGCAGGATTTCTTTGACGGTCGCGGCATCGTCTGGGTGGACGTGCTTGAAAAACTCCTCCACTTCGATCCATTTCCCATCCCATTCCTTACCTGTAAGACGCCTCCATCCGGAGACCATGTGCACAAATTCGGCATTCAAATCCATTTCCCAAATGGCTGTCCCAGTCGCATCAAGCACTTTGCCCATCAGCGCCTCCGCATCATCAGCTCGCTGGCGAGCCTTTTCGATGTTCTTCGCCTTTCTCTGTCTGATCTCCGCATTGGTGAATAGCTCTGCAAGCATCCTCAGCAACGTGAGATCTTTCTGCGCCCAGTCTTTCTGCTTACGAACTGAATCAAAGCCCACGAAACCTAGGCACTGTCCCTCGTAAGTCATCGGAACAGCCACTAGCGTGATGATTCCCTGAGGTTCCAATATCCCACGCAGTGCACTGTCAGCGGGAAGCATTGAGACATCGGGAACGTGCACAATTTCCCCGCGTAAATGAACGCCAATCCAATCGTCCTCAAGACCCTCCGTCGGAACATCGCCAAGCTCTCCGATCATGGGATCGATTCCTTCCGCACACCACTCATGGGTGTTGTGAACGCTCCTCCTACCGAAGTCATACAACATGAGATAGCTGCGATCCACTTGGGTAAACTCGCCAGTAATGGCAAGCGCACGGTCGATCCCTTCATCCATCCCTAACGTGGGCATGTTGACAAAACGGATGGCCAGCGACATCAACAACTGCTCAAAGTCCGAGGAGACGTTCGGTAAACTGTCGGCAATCATTTCTAATGCTTCTTGTTTCTCCACGGATGCCTGTCAAGTGATGATTCTCAAGAAAGGGAGGCCGCGAATCCAGACCCCACCAAGAATGAACAAATCTAGCTGAGCGCTCAGGGTAATCTCAAAGAGACGAACACGGGATTGACGCAATCCCTTCCGTGGCAGACGCAAACTTCCCCACCAGCCCCATTGCCCATCCGCGTCAATATAGGGGGAGTAGTCCGGTTCCGAGTTCGCTTGATCGATTGTGTTTTCTTCAGTTTGGCAAGAGATGTCGTTGATCAAGGTTTAGGGTTTCGGAAGGTCCTTTAGCAGTGAGCAAAGTCACAGTGCCGCTTTTCCAGACTTTGTGCTTTCCTGCGTCAGCTCCTTGTCCTCCCATCTTCCTCCTTTTCTCCCTTTGTAGAAATGCAGGGAAATGGTGGTGAGCTTTTTAAAAAAGGAACGTGCTTTTTCCACGAAGAGGGCGGCAGGAGACGGAGATGGTTTCAGGTGGCGACTTAGGGAATTGATTTTCACACCCGCTGTTTCGATGAATCTTCTTGTCAAACGATCCACAATTCACAGAAAACGATACTTCGAGGCTCACGCTTAGAAAGCAAAGGTGCACTATTCGCATCACAGGACTGCGGGTTGTATTTGTATAGATTTATGGACTCAATAAATAGGCGTTGGAAAGTTTATGAGCAGTCCGATGAAATCTTCTTCTCAGAGAAAAAAGAAAAAAAAGATTTTACCTAAATCACGAGGATCATTAAATCCAACGCCCTTTTCACACTCAAAAAACGACCCTCTGAAAAGCCGTTTTTATTTAGTTGAAACAGTGTGGATTGAGAACACGTTCAACCATAATTCAATTCCTGAGGTTGACCTTACAACGAATTCCTCAGAGTCGGGGGTAAGTCGGGAACAAGAATCCCTTCAACCAACACAGACACGACCAACCCAAAAGGCGATTCAAAAAGACAAAAGCGAGTCGAGGATTTTAAAAGTCCGTGGCATATTATGAAGCCTTTAGATCTATGGGAACTTCTTCCATTATATATATCCTTAAATTTTTTGTTTCAGATAAATTCGATAGTATTTGGATTGAAGAAATTTCACTCGATAGGGCTACCTCTATTGGCACCGGCGACTGTTTTGATGGCGCTTGTTGCTTCGGGAAACGTCTTGGTTTATTTTCGTTGCCGTGGCAAACATTACAAGCGCTTCTTACACGGAAGTATCGTGTGGGGGATTGTGGCGGCTGCGCCGGGTGTATTTCTTTTTCTTGAACAATATTTGAAGTCCTTCATTCTTCTCTAAATCCGACAACAAAAAGATCAAAGCAACCGACACTTACGAGCCTTTTCCTCAAGCGGCGGAGGATCTCCAAGATTTCGCCAGACACGCATGGAGAAACAGCGCGCGGTGCATCGGTCGCTTGGCTTGGAATTCCCTCCAACTCCTAGATGCACGTGAGGCGAGGACTGCGGATGAAGTCTTCGAATGCTGCGTGCAGCACCTCCGCTTCGCAACAAACGGGGGACGCATCCGCTCCACCATCACCGTTTTCCAAGAAACCGCACACGATGAAAGAGGAATCCGAATTTGGAATCACCAGCTAATCCGTTACGCTGGCTATCAGGCACGTGACGGCACTATCCTTGGAGACCCTCAAGAGTTGGAATTCACGAAAAAAGTCACACAGATGGGATGGCGGCCTCCCTCAGTCAAAGGAGCATTTGACATCCTTCCCCTCGTCATCGAAGTCCCTGGCACCCCTCCCAAGCTTTTTGAGTTGCCCCGCGAGGTGGTGATGGAGGTGACGATCACGCACCCCGATTTCTCTTGGTTCGCCGATTTGCACCTCCGTTGGCACGCAGTTCCCGCGATCTCCGATATGGCTCTGGTTGGAGAGAGGAGGAAGTTTTCCGCCGCGCCTTTCAATGGCTACTACATGGGCACCGAGATCGCCTCGCGGAACTTTGGAGATATCGCCCGGTATAACCTTCTCCCTGTCGTCGCTGAGAAAATGGGGATCGACACCCGCAGCCGCACCGCGCTCTGGAAAGATCGCGCTCTGGTCGAGCTGAACACCGCAGTCCTTCATTCATTTGCGGAAGCGGGAATCACCATGGTCGACCACCACACCGCCTCGGCACAGTTTATTCGTCACATCGAAAATGAAAAATCCCAGGGACGCGAAGTGCCAGGTGATTGGTCTTGGCTCGTGCCCCCGCTATCCAGTTCGTCTTGTCCCGTTTTTCATCGCTCGTATAGCACCTCAACCCCACTACCCCATTTTATCAAACAACAAAGGGCTTGGATCTAACAAAATCGCACCACTGCTACGGAGGACTCATGCACTCTCCGCTGGACGTTCCCCGTAGTTTCGTGGAACGTCTCTGCCCAATGCGTATCCTCCGTATCCTTACCAGAAAGGAACTCAATACCTACTTTCTCAGCCCCTTCGGCTGGGTGGTGCTTGCCTTCGTGGTGCTAATGCAGGGTGCCTCCCTCTCAACTGCCATGAAGGGATTCCGCGATACACCGGTGAAGGACAGCCTTGTTTACGTCACCTTCCACACTCCGGTCTTCTGGTTCTATTTCCTATTCATTTTCCCGCTCATTACGATGCGCCTTTTCGCGGATGAGGAACGCAGCGGCACCCTAGAGACCCTTCTGACCGCCCCCGTCCGCACTTGGCAGGTCGTTCTCTCGAAATATTTCGCCGCGATGATCTTCTACATCATCCTCTGGATACCCGCCTACTTCCAGTTTCAGGCATTCTCATGGTTCACAGAAATCCCGCCCGCCTACTCCGGCGGCGCACTACTCGGGAGCTTCAGTATTATTTTTCTGATGGGAGCGGCCTTCACCGCCATCGGCTGCCTAGCTTCCGCGCTGACTTCCAGCCAGATCATCGCAGGCATCATCACCATCACGATCCTCGTCATCCATTACTTCCTCGGCTTCGTCACCATCATCTGGGGTGAGTCATTTGCCGGATCTGGCTTATTCCACTACATTTCCTCACAGCGACACCTCCACTACTTCGCCAACGGCCTCATCGATTCCGCACCAGTCGTGTATTACCTCTCGCTCGCCGCCTTCGTCCTTTTCCTCACCTACCAAGTCATCGATCTCCGCCGCTGGCGCCCATGAAACTTTAAACTATAAACTTTAAATTCCAAATAAGACCGACCTTCAGCATCCCAGAGTTCCGAACCCTGCCTCTTCATTGAGATTTAAAGTTTCCCGCCCCATGTCCGACTCGAAACCAAAACGCCAATCCCGACCGAACCGATTCGGAATCGGTTTCATTTCCATCCTCCAGATCGCCCTAGTGCTGGCGGCTGTCGTATTTGCAAACTACCTTGCTTCGCAGAACCGCATCCGCACCGATCTCTCACTCACTGCCGACTACACCCTTTCCTCATCAACGGAAAATTACCTCAAAAGCGACGCCATTGCCAAACGCGAGCGCCCGGTGAAGATGACCATGGTTTTCCGCCGTGCCACACCCTTTCCTTTCATCGACCGAGTCCGAGCTCTGGTCGATGAATACACACTTGTCTCTGGCAAGCAGATCGAACTGGAAATCATCGATCCAATGCGCTCAAAGGATCGCGCCGAGCAATTTGCCGCCACTTACAACCTAGTCCTCATCCGCGACCTCATCCTTATCGATGCACGCCCAGACGAAGAGACACCCATTGTTACCGAGATGGAAACAGGCACCCCTGCGCTCAATCCCCACATCACCCTCGCTCTAGCCGAGGAAATGCTCACCTACACCGTGGACGATAGCGGCCAGCGACGCCCGGATGCCTTCCGCGGCGAGGATCTCATCACCGCTCGTCTCGTCGAGGCCGTCGAGGGCAAGCCCCGCAATCTCCTCTTCCTTGCCGATAAATCCCGCATCGATTCGGATGGAGAAAACTCTCCTTGGAACAACCTCGCCTCGACACTCCGCTTCCAAAATATTCGCCTCATCCAGGCAAACCTCTCCAGCCTCAACGAAATCCCCGCCGAAGTCGAAGGCCTCGCCATCATCGCACCGAAATACGATTTCACCGATGACGAAATCGCCAAGCTCAATGCCTACTGGAACACCCCACGCGCCGCCATCCTCATCCTCCTTGAGGCGGATTCCTGCCCGCCGAAGCTCCGCTCCTTCCTACGCAACAAAGGCCTCACCCCGCGCCGCGACCGCATCATCACCATGGCGGAAGGCAGGGTCGTCACCACTGCACGCGGCAACTTCAGCGAAGGTATCCCTTTCCTAAAAGACTTAGCCGGTCAGGCCGCAGTATTCGAGGGTGCATCCTCATCCATCGAAGTCCGCGAAGGCGCCTCGGATCTCTCCATGAAAAAAATCTCCCCCGTCCCCCTCATCACCATCCTACCTGACTACTGGGGCGAGGCGGATTTCGGAAAAAACACCGATGGCGCAAAGGAGGGTGAATCCTTCGATACGATTCGCGACACCGCACCTCCACTCCACATCGCAGCTGCCGTCACACGCGGAGCCGCTAACGACGACCGCTACGCCGCAGACACATCGCGCATGGTCGTCCTCTGCACCACAGACTTCCTCGATCCCGACCGCCAGCGCGCAGAAAATATCGATTTCCTCTCATCGTCCTCAAACTGGCTCGTCCGCCGCGAGTCCCTCACCGGCCTCTCTCCCAAACCCATCGGCATCTACATGCTCCCCCTGCTCGATGCCCAGGTCTCTTTCATCAATCGCATGAACCTCTTCTTCGCACCCATCTTCTTCCTCCTTCTCGGCGCCGTCGTCTTCTCCACACGCCGCGCGTGACATGCCCTCCTTGGAGTTTGAAATTTAAAGTTTAAAGTTTTGAGGTCTTTTTTCTACACCCTCCTGCTCCTGCTCGGAACCGCCGTCCTCGGCGTGCTCGCTTCATGGCAGTTCATCGAGGGGAATCTCAACGTCATCATTGGCACACCTCCCACCGAAGTCGGGGCGAAAATCTACCCGGACTTCCAGCCGGAATCCGTTACTTCAATTTCTATCAAAACCGAAGAAACCAAGGCGAGTTTCATAAAAACCGACACCGGTTGGCTGGCCACTGAGCCATGGGACGACCGAATGGATCCTCGTGCCGCCATTTCCATCCTGACCTTCGCAAACACCGCCATCGCCATCGATGCTGTTCCCCGCGATGAACTAGATGCAAAGCTCGCCGGACTCAACGGCGGCAACATAGAAATCCGCCTCAGAGACGAAAACGGCGAAACCCTCGCGATGTTCCGCCTTGGTCGCCGCACACCGCTTCTCCACCTCCCTGAAGTCGAAAATCCAGAGCCCATACCCACCACATACCTACTCCCTCTCGAGCGCGGACGGAAATCCCACGTCTATGCCGCCACCGGCGATATCCTGCCACTTTTCAAAGACGGATTCACCTACCTTCGCGATCATAGACCATTCTATTTCAACCCCCTCGGCACCCAAAAAATCCGACTGCGCACCGCCCAAGGCGAACTCACCCTCGCCCGCGAAACTCCCACCTCCGCATGGCGCATCACCAAGCCGCTAGACCTTTCCACCGATCCTACAGCCGTGAAAACCCTCCTCGAAGGGCTAGTTAATCTCCAGGCAATCACCGTCAGCGACCGCGCCCAAGTCACCCTCCCCACCAACGGCACCTCCCCCCAGAACGACCAGATCGCCATCACACCCTTCGGCGCCACCACCGAGACCATCTTAGACATCCTCCCCCCCGCCACCCCCGACGCCGCAGAAACCCGTGCCACCGTCAGCGACCGCCCTGACACCATTTTCAACCTGCCCCTCAAGTCAGAGCCCACCCTCGTCTCCATCCCGGATCTCCCCCTCACCGTCAACGACCTCCGCGATCCCACGCTCACCAATCTCAACATCGCCTCGATACGTGGCATCGCTATCGAGTCCGCCACCTCACCCACTATCCTCATTTCCCGGCAGCCCCCCGCCCCTTGGATAGCCACCATCAAGCGCACTGAGCAACGCGCCAACGAACAACGCCTCTACGAACTCCTCAAGGCCATCACCACCACACGCGCCATCGCTTTTGAAACAGACGCCGCTCCCGAAGACCTCTCACCATGGGGTCTCGACAAACCCATCCTCCGCCTCATTTTCTTAGCTCAAAACAACCTCTCCCTCAGCGTCATCTTCGGCCTCGATAAAGACGGAAACCTCTTCGCCAAGCGCAAAGACAACGCTTCCATCATGCGCCTCGACAACCGCATCCTCGACCAGATCGCCACCAACCCCCACGACTGGCGTCACTCCCTGCTATGGTCTGTCAGCAGCGTCGATCTCAAGTCCATCACCCGCATCACAGACCAATCCCCTCCCATCAAGCTCGACTACGATTGGGATGATGAAGAATGGACTGCCCATTCCGGAGAAACCGATGTCACCGAAGAACTCGACCCCGCACGCGCCAAATACCTCCTCGGAGCACTGGAAAACCTACAAGTCTCCCGCTGGCTATCACCCACCGACGAGACCGCACTCGCAGCGCTTGTGGAGCCATCCCTGATCTTCCAAGTCGAGGTGAAAATCGTCGATGAATTCGGCGATGATACGAAAAAGACCATCACCCGCGCACTCGCACTCGGCATCGATCCCGTTTCAAAAATCATCTACGGCAAGCATAGTGATGACACCGCACTCTTCACTCTCTCGCCGGAAACCTTTATAAAGCTCTCCATTCCGCTGCTGGATCAGTGAGGAGCTCACGCCTCGAAAGGATACTTCGGCGCGGCCATGGCACCACAAGTCTGGCAAGAAAGAGCGCCGGCTGTCACTACCCCGCCACATTTCGGGCATTTGAGCGGTGTAGCATCGATCCTGCCATTGGTTACACCATCTCGCTTGTCGATCATCTCAATCCTCCGGCGCAAATCCTCATCCGTAATCCCAGTGCTTTCCTTGAGGAGCTCGTAGAGTGCCTGGCTCACGAGCGCGAGCTTGCGCACATGCCGGTTGAGTTCATTGATATCCCCTGAAGCAGATTTCAGTGAGGAATTCGTATCACCCTGCTGCGCCCTTAGATCGTTCAAACGAATTTCTTGAAAAATATCCCACATGATTGTTTGTATTATTGCAGAAAAAGGTATTCACCTCAGCAAAAACTTCTCCTCCGGCGGCACCTCGGCAGCCGTTGCTCTATCCACATTTAGCACAGCCTGCAGCGTGCCGCCCTCCTCGGGGAAAGTCATCGTTCCAGCCACTTTCACCCAGCCGTTTTCCGGTAGCATTGGCGGCTCTGAGCCGAACTCCAGCACGATGGGTATCGCTCGTGAGTCCGCCACGCAGCAGGTCATAAACATACGATAAAGCCTCATCCGCGTGCCAGATTCATTCCGCACTTTCTCCTCCACGATCCGCCCCTCCGTTTCCACTTCCAGCCCTCCGAGCAATCCTTGCAGCTCCCTATCACCCGTTGCGAAAAACAATTCCATCAGGCTGAACTCAAGATAGCCATCTGTTGTCCGGCGGTGGCTACTTTCGATTTCCTCCATCGTCAGCGGTGGCAAAACCGAGGCAAAGAAAGGTGCGCTCGCAGACGGAGCTTCGTCATACAGACCTTTTCGCGCAAGCGTCGCTGCCGAGAAGCCATCCTTCGTCCAAGCCATCGAGAGAGCCACCGGCAGAGTCATCAGCGCGAGTGCCGACCACGGATTCATATCGCCACCCTCATGGTCATGCTCCTCTCCTCCATGATCATGCCCGCAATCCGCTTGCCGAAATGCAGTGAGCAAATTGAAAAGCCCCATCACCGCCAGTCCCAGCCCACCCGCCAGCGCTATAGGACGGAAATCCGGTGCCAAGTATTTCACGATCCTACCCGAGCCATAAAAATACAGCAGGCAGGCCGCCCAAAGAATGACTGCCAGCGAAAAGAGGATTCTGCGTAATTCTGGTTTCATCACATTTCAATCAACCACGCTTGCGCCGCCATCGAGGCCAGCCAGATCACTACAAACAACGAGACTCCAAGCGCCACGATGAACTTTCTCTTCAAGACCGTCTGATAAAGGAAAATCAGCTTCACATCCAGCATGGGGCCGAACACCAGGAACGCCAGCTTCGCACCCCAAGTAAACTTCGCCAGTGTCGCCGCGATGAAAGCATCCGAAGTACTGCAAAGGCTCAGTATAAACGCCAGTGCCATCAGCGCCGCAGGTGCCGCAACCGGATTCCCCGCCAGCCCGTCCAGCCACATTGCTCCCGGCGCGATCCCTGTATTGAAAAGCGCAGTAATCGCCACACCGATCGTAAAATAAACCCCCACATCCACGAAATCTTTCTGTGCCGAGCGCATCGCCGCAATTAGGCGTCCATCGTCATCGTTTTTCCCGTGGTCGTGATGTTCATGCGAATGGCCGTGATCATGGTCGTGGGAATGATCATGCCCGCAGCACCCACCGCATTCCTCATTTTCTTTATCCGCAGCAGATTCGATTTTCTCAAGAAGGCTCTGCTTAAGCACCTTCCTCAGCGAAATCCTCGCAACTACCAAGCCCACACCTACAGCCACCAAATAACCCAAAAGCATCCGCCCCCCCGTCATCATCCACGGAGCCTGCCCTTGGAAAGCCTTCCACGTGGAGAGTGCCGTGATCGGATTCACGATCGGTGCCGCCAACATATAGGTCAGCGCACAACTCATCGGCAGACCTTTTCCCACTAGCCTCCGGATCACTGGTACCACCGCGCACTCGCAAACAGGAAAAATCGCTCCCAGAAGCCCTGCCGTCATCACCGCCAGCGTGTTGTTCTTCGGCAGGAAACGATCCATCGCCCCTTTCGGAAGATAAATATCGATGAATCCACTGATCAATGTGCCAAGTAGGATGAACGGAGCCCCCTCGAAAAGAATACTCAGGAACGCCAATGCGAAATCCTGCTGCGCGTCTCCATTCATCCCGGCAAAACAAGCGGAGATCACCGCTACCCGCAACCTAAACCATCACCGAGGCCGCAACATCTTCCGCTGCCTCTTTCCCGCAAAGGACTTTCACCAACTCCAGACCGAACTCCACCGCCGTCCCCGCCCCTCGCGAGGTCAGAAACTCACCATCATAAACCAAACGCTCCCCAGTATTCCCCGGCAGCTCATCTGTCGTCGAAAAATGCGCCGTGATTCGCTTCCCATCGATCAAGCCCGCGTCCCTAAGCAACAGCGGAGCCGCGCAGATCGCCGCAATCAATCGACCCCTCTTATGAAACGATCTCGTGATCCCAATCACCCTCTCGTTCTTCCGCAACTCCATCACCGCCGGCCCACCCGGCAGCAATAGCACGTCAAACTCCAGAAAATTCAAATCCCTCAACTCCGCGTCTGCAATAACCTTCACCCCGCATTTCCCAACAACCTCCAAGCCTGAAACACCCGCGAGCGTCACCTCCACCCCCGCCCGCCTCAGCAAATCCACCGGAGCAATCGCCTCAATCTCCTCAAATCCGTTTTCCAACAAACACAGAACTCGTTTCATGACCTCAACTGCTAGGCTGAAACACCCAGATATCCAGAAACAAGCTCTCCAATTTAAGAATTAAAACCTTAATGAGAATTACTCTCAAATAAACCTTGCTAATGAGATGCTGTCGCAATAAATCGAATTCGCGCTCCGAAAAAGCCAAAGTTTTTCATGAAATCAAAAATATCGAGCACCATCGCCGCCGCCCTCTGTATCGCCGCCGTCCAGACTGCCTCCGCACACACCTTCCGCGAGCGCCTCGCTGAGGGTGGAAGACTCTCAGCTGAGGATATCGATGCAGCATTCGCCACTCCACAAAACCTCGCATGGTATGACCGTTTCACCTTCGGCTCCTACGGCGAAGCCCATTTCAATACCGGCGATGTCGCAGACAAATTCGACATCCACCGCATCGTCCTCTTCACTGCATACGAATTCACCGACAAGCTTATCTTCGTCTCAGAAGTCGAACTCGAACACCTATATTCCAACGACCCCGGCACCGACCTCGTCTGGGAACTCGAGCAGGCCTACTTCGAGCTAGATCTCGGAAATGACTACCATCTCCAAGCCGGTGCATTCCTTGTCCCTGTCGGCATCACCAATGAAATCCATGAGCCCACCACCTTCTACGGAGTGGAGCGCAATGCCATCGAAACGGAAATCCTCCCATCCACCTGGACGGAATTCGGTTTCCTCCTTCGGAAAAACTACGACAATGGTCTACAATGGGACTTCGCCGTTCATCGCGGCCTTGATGTCGATGCGCGAAATGTGAACCTCAGCGGCCCCGACCTCCGCAATGGCCGCCAGAAGACAGAGGGCTTCGATGACCTTGGCTCCGCCGCAACCGCCCGCGTCCGTTACACCGGAATCAACGGCCTCGAACTCGCTGCCAGCATCCAGTATCAGGACGACATCACCACCGGTGGCGCAGATAATAACGCCGTCCTCACTACCGCCCATTTCATCTACACAAACGGCGGCTTCGGTCTCCGCGGACTCGCCGCAAACTGGCATATTGGCGGCGATACCTCCGTCGGTGGAGTCACACAAGCAGGACGTGAAATCGACGACCAATTCGGCGGCTACATCGAGCCCTCCTACAAGTGGTCGTTCAACAATGGAATGGCTGTCGGAGTTTTCGCCCGTGCCATGCATTGGAGAAACGAAGACGCCCCGGATGGCCAAACAAACTACCAAGCAGGATTCAACTTCTGGCCTACGGAAAACATCGTCGTGAAAGCCGATTGGGAGCACGAAGACCGCGCCAACGGTCGCTCCAATCGCGATAACTACAACTTCGGTGTTGGCTACGCCTTCTGATCCCACAAAGTGGGGGCGATCTTCGGTCGCCCCCTTTTTTTCCATGAAACTCCCCATCACAATCCTAACAATCACCCTCGCCTTCCTTGCGTGGGCGCATGGAGGTGAACAGGTTTTCAAGCAGCCATCGGAATTCATTAAACAATCCTTCGGCGGCAAGATCCCTGAAACATCCGTCATAAGCCTCTCAGGAGACATCAAATCCCGCGCCAAAAACATCATGGCGCACAACTACCGCGAATCCCGCGTCCGCTATTGGAAGCAGGGCAGCCGTAGCGTATGGATCCTCGAGGAAATTGGAAAAACCGAGCCAATCACCACAGGCTTTCTCGTCGAAAACGGACGCATCAAGTCCGTTGAAATTCTCATCTACCGTGAAAGCCACGGATGGGAGGTGAATAAACCGTTTTTTACCAAACAGTTCTCCAGCGCCTCTCTCAAAGAAGGCGACCAGATCTCCGCAGACATCAAAAACATCGCCGGAGCCACTCTTTCAGTGCGCGCTGTCACCAAGCTAGCCCGCCTCGCACTCTACCTCGACTCTCAGGTCTGAACCATGGCCGCGCCCCGCACCAACAAGCGGTGGAACCGCACCCTCCACCGCTGGTCAGGTATCATCCTACTTGTTCCGCTCGTTGTCGCATGTGTCACAGGCATGATACTCAACCACACGGTTGACCTCGATCTAAGCAACCGCCACACAACCAACGACTGGATACAATCCAGTTATGGGATGAGCCTTAATGGCGAACCGCAAGCCTACGGTCTCGATGGCAAAGCCTACGCCGCCTCATGGGACGGCAATATTTTCCACCGCACCTCCATCGTTGATGACAAAGATCGATTGATCGGAGCAGTTCCCCTACGCGATGGCACCGCCGTCGTCACCTCCGCCGCTGTCCACTACTACGGCCTCGATGGCGATCTTATCGAGACTCTGGATTCCATTTCACTTCCAGCAGTGCCCATCTCTCGCGCAGGCCGAACTCAGGATCTCACTCTAGTCCTCGAAACCGCTTCCGGCACTTTCTCTAGCGACGAAAACCTCCTCAGTTTCACCGAATCCCAAGAGACGCAGGAAACGAATTGGTCAACCCTCGTCACCCCCTCAGCTTCCGATCTAAAAGCCTGGAAAACCACTTTCTCAGGAGACGGAATCCCACTCGACCGCGTCATCCTCGACGTCCATTCAGGCCGCTTCTTCGGAACCATCGGAAAATGGATCTACGACATCACCGTCATCGGCGTCCTCATTCTCTCCGCCACCGGCTTCGTTCTTTTCCTGAAAACTCGCCGCCGCATAAAATGAATCGCCGCCGCGCCATCAGCATCCTCGGTGCCAGTACATTCGCAGGCCTATCCTCCTGCCGCAGCCGCGATCCCCTGCACACCTTTTCCACCGTAGCCTTCGGCACCGACGTCCATTTCCAGACCCATGGCATCTCAGATTCCACCTTTAACAACATCTCCGAAAAATGCTCCCTACGCCTCCGCGTCATCGAATCCCTCTTCAGCCTCTACGATCCCGAATCCGCCATCTGCCGTCTTAATAGAGATGGAGAATTAGAAAACCCCCACCCGGAATTCCTCAAGCTCGTCCGCACCGCCCTCACCTTCGGAGAAAAAACCAGCGGCACCTTCGACATCACCGTGCAACCCCTCTGGAACTGGCGCACGAAATGGAAATCCGCAGACCTTGCCGAACGCGTCGAATTGGAAAAAACCACGTGGAACGAAACCCTTGCCCTCGTCGATTACCGCAAAGTCACCGCCACCGAATCCGTTATTTCTTTCGAAAAATCCGGCATGGCTATCACACTCAACGCAATCAACCAAGGCTACGCAACTGATGAGATCATCGCCCTTTTGAAAAGGAACGGAGTGAGAAATGCCCTAGTAAACATCGGTGAATACGCAGCCTTAGGCTTCGCCTCCGATGGGAAACCATGGAGCGTGGAGCTAGCCGACACAGGGGAAAGCATCGACCTACCTCCCAGCCGAGCATTAGCCGTTTCCGCAGGCAGCGGCTACACCTTCGATCCCGAAGGCCGCTACCACCACATCTTCAGACCCGCAGATGGAGCCAATACCCGCCCGGAAAGCTCCATCGTCGTCACCGCGCCCAAAGCAACGGAAGCCGACGCCCTCTCCACCACCTTCGCCATCACCAGCGATTCTGAGCGCCAAGCCATCCTCAAAAAATTCCCCGAAGCCACCTTCCTAGAAATCCGCCCGTAGCTGCCCCGTCCCGGGGCAAGCCGTGATTTCGGCGTCCCGCCGAAATTCCCTAGCAGAGCCCCACCGCCCGCTTTACCCGATCCAGCACCTTCGTCGATTCCTCACGAGCACGCTCCGCACCTTTTTTCAGCACCTCATCCACATACCCTGGATCTTTCATAATCTCCTCACGCTTCGTCCGCATTTCAGAAAAATAATCCCAATACGCATCTGCGAGACGCTTCTTGAAATCTCCATATCCAAAGCCCCCGCTCTTGTGATCCGCAATCATCTTCGCCAGCTCTGACTCGCTCGCAAACAGCTCATACAGCGCAATCACCGTCGAGTCCTCCGTCGGCTTCGGATCCTCCACCGGCGTCGAGTCCGTCACGATCTTCATCACCGTTTTCTTCAGCGGCTTCTCATCACCAAAAATCGGCAAGGTATTGTTGTAGCTCTTGCTCATCTTCCTTCCGTCAGTGCCGATCACCAGCTCGGTCTCCGCCTTAATGATCGCCTCCGGCATCACCGCGGTTCCTTCGCCGTAAGCCTCGTTCAGCTTCGTCGCCAAGCTACGCGTCACTTCAAGATGCTGCTTCTGGTCTTTCCCCACCGGCACCTTGTTAGAGTCATACAACAAAATATCCGCCGCCATCAGCACAGGATACGCAAACAGCGCATGATTCGGCGAAATCCCCTGTGCCACCTTATCCTTGTAGGAATGGCATTTGTTTAAGAGCGGCATCGGGCAAACCGTCGATAAAATCCACGCCAGCTCATTGACTTCCGGCACCGCACTCTGACGGAAAAACACCGACCTCTCCGGATCCAACCCACACGCCAAGAAATCAATCGCAAGCTCCCTTACATTTTCGCGCAGAGCCGCTCCATCACGCCCAGAAGTCATCGCATGATAGTCCGCGATAAAATAGAAACACTCACCCTCACCCTGTAGCTCCACCGCAGGCTTCATCGCCCCGAAATAGTTCCCTACATGCAGTTTCCCGCTCGGCTGCAATCCCGTCAAAATTCTCATGTGCGCAACCATGCCCTTACCCCGTCCCCACGGTCAAGCAAGCTCAGGAGCCAGCTTTACCCCCACGCTTCTTACGCAATTCCTTAGATGCCACTTTGATTAACTCTTCCACCAGTTCATTCGGGAAACGACGACTCGGTGAGATCGCATAGAACTTCTCGCTGATGTCTGGAAAACGATAGAACTCAACGATCTGTTTCCGCGAAAGCTCCCCGGCCACAACCACAGGCGGAACGAGTGCAATACCAGCACCCTCCCTGGCAAGCAGCCGCATCATCGCCATATCATCCACCTCCGCCGCTATTACCGGATGGATACCGTGTCTCTCCATCACCAAATCGAACGCCACCCGCAAATGACTATCCAATGAGGGCAGTAACATCGGCATCCCCTCCAGATCATCGGGAAATTTGAAACGCCTTCGTCCTTTTGGCTTCACACCCACCAGAGAAACAGCCTGCTCATCTAGCAAGTGGCTGTGCCACGCCGTCTCAGCATCCCTGCGCACTGGGAGATTCGAAAGAACAAGATCCAGAGTATGCACCTTCAACTGCCCTAACAGTTCACCCAGACTCCCCGACCTCAGCACAAGCTCCACATCAGGACGCGCAATGAATGGCTTCAAGCAAGCGAGCTGAAAATTTCGCGAGAGCGTAGCTACCGAGCCAATCCTAAGCACCTTCCGCTTGTTCGTCGGCCTATTCCCCAGCACTCCGACCATCTCTTCACCCGTCTTGAAAATCGACTCCGCGTAATCCAGAGCAATCCTTCCTGATTCCGTGAGCACAAGGGATTTGCTCACCCGATCAAACAAGGCCAAGCCCAAGCTCTCCTCTAGCTGACGCAACTGCACGCTCAGTGAAGATTGGGAAACACCCAGCTTCTCCGCCGCGCCGGTCAGTGTTCCTTCGTTCGCAATCGCGCGGAAATATCTCAGGTGATGGTAGTTCAGAAACGTCATTTTATGTTCGCTTTTTCAGAACGATACTTTCGCAAACATATATTGGAAGGAATTTATGCATTTCCCCATAGTCACACCGCATCAAACGCACCACCAAACAAACACAAACCGAAATACTACCATCATGGATATGCTAACCACCCTGCTAAACCCCGGCGTCCTCTTCTTCATTCTAGGACTAGTCGCCGTTCTATTTAAATCGAACCTCGCCATACCCGAGCCTGTCGTAAAATTCGTGAGCATCTACCTCATGCTCTCCATCGGCTTCAAAGGCGGGGTGAGCCTACACGGCACCAGCATCCTCGGAGACGGGCTGCTCATCATCGGCATCATTATAGCCATGAGCGCCTTCGTCCCCGCCTACTCGTATTTTCTCTTAAAGAAAAAACTCGGGGTCGCGGATGCCGCCGCCATTGGAGCCACATACGGCTCCAATAGCACCCTCACCTACATCACAGCCGCAGGCTTCCTCACCTCCATCGGTATAGCATACGATGGCTACATGACCGTCGCCCTCGTGGTGATGGAAACACCCGCCATCATCATCTCCATCGTCATCGCGCAGCTCTCGCTGAAAGGCTCGGGAAGAAAACCAACCTCACAAGTCATCAGGGAAGCAGTGACAGACGGCACTCTGATCGTCCTCGTGGGTAGCATGGTCATCGGCTACATACTCACCGCACTTGGCACGGAAAAGTCACCCCTCGCCACCTTCATCGGCGGAGACATGTTCACCGGTATGCTGGTCTTTTTCCTCCTCTACATGGGCACAGTTGTCGGGAAAAAAATCAGGGAGATCGAGAGCTTCCCTCTCATCCTTGTGGCCTTCGCAGTCATCGCCCCCATCGTAAATGGAGTCATCGCCCTACTCATCAGCAAGGCATTCGGATTCGAGCAAGGAGACGCACTACTACTCGTCATCCTCTGTGCCTCCTCCTCCTACATTGTAGCACCCGCCATTCTCAAGGATGCACTCCCTGAGGCAAACCCGGCGAAATACCTCACCATGAGCATGGGTATCACCTTCCCACTGAACATCGTCATCGGCATCCCAGTCTACTGGTGGGCGATACAAAAATTCTTCTAACACCCCACCCATTCAGCTTCGCGCAGGACACCCCCTGCGCGAAGCGCATTTCAAGATTAGAGTTTAAAGTTTAAGATTTAGAGCTTAGACAACCCACATGCGCATTCTCATCACCGGCGGAGCCGGATTCCTTGGCTCCCACCTCTGCGAACGCCTGCTCAACGAAGGCAACGATGTCATCTGCCTGGACAACTATTTCACCGGACGGAAAAGAAACGTCGCCCACCTCCTCGGAAACCCGAACTTCGAACTCGTCCGCCACGATGTCTGCGAGCCCTTTATGTTCGAGGTAGATCGCGTTTACAACCTCGCCTGCCCAGCCTCGCCCCCGCACTACCAACACAACCCGATCAAGACCACCAAGACCTCGGTGCTCGGTGCGATGCACTCCCTCGGCCTCGCAAAACGTGTCGGCGCACGTGCTTTCCAAGCCTCCACTTCCGAAGTTTACGGCGACCCCGAAATCCACCCCCAGCCGGAATCCTACAAAGGCTCCGTCAACCCCATCGGCATCCGCGCCTGCTACGACGAAGGCAAACGCGTCGCCGAAACCCTCTTCTTCGACTACCACCGCCAACACGGCGTCGAGATCCGTGTCGTCCGCATCTTCAACACCTACGGCCCGCGCATGCTCCCCGATGACGGCCGCGTCGTCTCAAATTTCATCGTCCAGGCACTCCGTGGCGAAGACCTCACCATCTATGGCGATGGCACCCAGACCCGCTCTTTCTGCTACTGCGACGACCTCATCGACGGCTTCGTCCGCCTCATGGAAAAGGACGACATCACCGGCCCCGTCAACATCGGCAACCCCGGCGAATTCACCATGCTTGAACTGGCTGAACTCGTCCTCAAAAAGGTCGGCGGAAAATCCAAACTCACCTTCCACCCCCTCCCCGGCGACGACCCGAAACAGCGCCGCCCAGACATCACCCTCGCCCAATCCGAACTAGGCTGGGAGCCCAAGGTGAAACTCGAAGACGGCCTCGACCCCACCATCGACTACTTCAGCAAGCTCCTCAAAGAGGGGTGAATTCCCTCCTAGCCTTCTCGGAATTTTCATACTATCTTTAGGGAACCATGAAAACCCTCATTGCCCTGATCGTCGTCGCATTCGCACTCCCATCGGCCTACGCACAATCCGCAGGCCAGCAGGCGGAGGCTTATTACCAGAAAGGCATCGTCGCCGAGAAATCGGGTGATCCCGATGCCGCCTTGGAGGCCTATAACGCCGCACTCAAGCTCAACCCGCAACACGCCAACGCCCGTTACCGCGCCGGACAGGTCAAAATCAACGCGGACTCGATCAAAGCCGATGCCACAGAGGCAAAAATCGGCGCAGTTTTGATCCCAGTTTATCAACTTGAGGATGCCACCCTACAGGAGGCCATCGATACACTTAGCAACGCGATGAATCAGGTCAACGACGGCGAGATTTCACCGAATTTCATCATCGAGGATCCTAAAAATAAGCTCGCCGATAAGCGCATCAATCTGAACTTGAAGAACATCCCAGTAAGCGCGCTCCTCGGCTACATCCACGGGCTTGCGGGAACAAGGGCACGCTACGATGAACACGCGGTGGTGATTTCCCCGCTCTGATTCGTGCCGCTGGACTTTTCCAGCACTTCGCACATCGTTTGACAAACATGCGCGAAGAACTCCTCAAAAATCCCGTATTCTCCATGGCGGTCGCCCAGTTCGACCGCGTGGCCGATTTCCTAGCCCTCGACGGAGAGATCCGTGAGCGCTGCAAATGGCCGAAGCGTATCATCACCGTCACCGTGCCGATACGCCGGGACGATGGCACCACGGAGGTCTTCTTCGGCCACCGCGTGCAGCACCACCTCACCCGCGGCCCTGTGAAAGGTGGCCTGCGATACCATCCCGACGTCGATGTTGGAGAGGTCGCCGCGCTCGCTATGTGGATGAACTGGAAGTGCGCCCTGCTCGATCTCCCCTTCGGCGGCGGCAAGGGCGGCATTTGCTGCAAGCCCATGGAAATGTCCCAGGGCGAACTCGAACGCATGACCCGCCGTTTCACCATGGAGATGATCCCCTTCATCGGCCCCGAAATCGATGTCATGGCACCGGACATGGGCACGAACGAACAGACCATGGCATGGATCACTGACACCTATTCCACCCACTCCGGGCACTTGGTACCATCCATCGTCACGGGGAAGCCCCTCACCCTCCAAGGCTCCGAAGGCCGCACCCGAGCGACTGGGCATGGCGTGGCTTTCCTTGCAGCAGCCGCACTCCGCAAGATTGGCATCGATACCGGAGACGCCACCGCAATCATCCAAGGCTTTGGAAACGTCGGTATCTTCGCGGCTCTCACGCTTTCATCCTATGGCGTCCGCGTCACAGGTATTTCCGATGTCAGCGGCGCAATCTGGAACCCCGAAGGCATCGATGTCAAAGCCCTCCACGCCTACACCTCGAAACATAAGGTTCTCGAAGGCTTCCCCGGAGCAGAACCCATCGACCCTGCCGAAATGATCCTGCGCCCCTGCGATATTCTAGCTCCCTGTGCAGTCGGTGGCGTCATCACCGGAGCCAACGCCGCATTGCTGAAATGCCGCATCCTCGCCGAGGGGGCAAACGGCCCCACCACTCCTGAGGCCGATCTCATCCTAGAGGAAAGGGATGATATTTTCCTCATCCCCGATGTCCTCTGCAACGCCGGCGGCGTCACCGTCTCCTATTTCGAGTGGGTGCAGAACCTCCAGCGCTTCCAGTGGACGGAACGAGAAGTTATTTCCAAACTGGAAACGAAGCTGCAACACGCCTTCGACAAAGTCATCGGATTCGCAAAACACAGGAAACTGCCGCATCGCATGGCAGCACAGGCCATCGCTATCACCACCGTCGCAGGTGCAAAGACATCCCGCGGCCTCTTCCCGTAAGCTCCCGATACGAAAAAACCGCCCAGCCAAAAGGCGGGGCGGCTTTCGGTAAAAATTAGCGCTTACTTGGCTTTCACGGTCATCACGCCCTGCATAATGGCGAAGTGGCCGGGGAAAGAGCAGAGGTATGGATACTCACCAGCTGCAGGTGCGGTGAAGGTGATCGTATCTGACTCGCCACCGCCCAGAAGCTTTGTGTGAGCTACGATCAGAGCCTTTGATTCGGCATCCTCTGGGATGTAGCTGTTGTCCTTGGCTGTGCCGCATTTCATCGAAAACATCGGAAGCTCGGTTCCTGGTTTGACGATGACCACGTTGTGACCCATCGCAACGACAGGAAGCTGGCCGATGTGCTTGAAGGAAATCTTGACCTTGTCGCCCTCGGTAACCTCAAATGCCTTTATATTGAACTGCATCTGGTCATTGCCGGTGATTTCCACCGTCACATCGGCGGCGGTAGCGAACTGACAGATGGCGGCGGATAACATGCTGAAGATGATTTTTTTCATAATTCGGTAATCTGTAATGATACGCCCATATCCTTAAGCTGCTTTCAATTTATCGCAACCCAATGAATCAAAAAAAATCAACGGGTTTCGGGTTTCGGCTGGCAGACTCGGGAATTTTCATCTACTAACTTTAATAACGGAATTGCGGTGGCCGAGAGTTTGGCACACCGCTTGCTATGACCGCACTTACCAATCCGCCGCAATCATGAAAAAAATAGAAGCCATCATCAAACCATTCAAACTTGAAGAAGTTAAAGAAGCCCTCGCTGAAGTAGGTGTTCAAGGCATGACAGTCACCGAAGTCAAAGGCTTCGGACGTCAGAAAGGACACACCGAAATCTACCGCGGCTCCGAATACACCGTCGATTTCCTCCCTAAGGTGAAAATCGAAATCGTTGTCGACGACGAGCAAGCAGAGGGCGTTGCCCAAGCAATCGTGAAAAGCGCCAACACCGGCAAAATCGGTGACGGTAAGGTTTTCATCTCCAACGTCGAAGAAGCCATCCGCATCCGCACGGGTGAAACCGGTTCTTCCGCAGTCGCGGTCAACTGATCGTCACAGCAACTAATTCTTAGAAAACCGCCCTTTCCTCAGTGGAAGGGCGGTTTTTTATTATCCGATTCAAATTCCCGCATCCCACGGCACACATGACAATAAGCTTGGGATGATTCCTTTTCAAAACGCTGAAATTTCAACCGCTAATGGACGCGAATAAACGCCATTCCTATACAGGCGGCCCGGATAAATCAGTTTAGGCCAAATCCAATACGATTCCCCACAAAACCCGAGATTCGCGCTCATTCGTGTTCATTAGCGGTTCCTTTTTCAGAATGAGATAGCCTCCAAACCATCAAGCAAATGAATTGAAACTTCGAGTTTCGCGTGCATCCTACGCCCGTGATCCCACCTTCTTCCGCCGCCTCGCCGAAGCCCGCAAAATCCAAGTCTGGCAAAAGCTGGTCTCCCGAGAAATCCGCAGAACTCTACGGAGTAGAATCTTGGGGACATAAATTCTTTCACGTCAACAAAGACGGCCACGTCACAGTGAAGCTCGAAGACGGCGAAAAAAGCGCCAAGGTCTCGCTCTACAACATCATCGACGGCCTGCGCGACCGTGGCACACACCTGCCCGTCCTCCTCCGCTTCCGCGATCTTCTCCACTCCCGCATCACTGAGATTAACGAGGCTTTCCGCGAGGCCATCAAGGTCACAAAATATCAAGGAAACTACCGCGGCGTTTACCCCATCAAGGTCAACCAGCAGCGTCAGGTCATCGAAGAGATCTCTGAGTTCGGGAAAAAATACCATTATGGCCTCGAAGCCGGCTCCAAGCCAGAGCTCATCGCCGCCCTCGCGCACATGCACGATCCCGAGGCCTACATCATCTGTAATGGCTACAAAGACGAGGAATTCATCGATCTCGCCCTGCACTCGCAGAAAATGGGGATGAAAATCATGCTCGTCCTGGAAATGCCCAGCGAGCTCAACCTTATCCTCGAGCGCTCCCGCAAGATCGGTGTCCTGCCGAATCTCGGCATCCGCATCCGCCTTTCCACCAAAGGCTCCGGACATTGGCAGGAATCTGCAGGCGATAAATCCGTCTTCGGACTAAATGCCGCTCAGGTCATCGAAGTCGTCGATTCCCTGAAGGAGTCAGGCCACCTCGCCTGCCTGAAAATGCTCCACTACCACCAAGGCAGCCAGATCCCGAACATCGCCGCCATCCGCGAGGGCTGCACCGAGGCCGTCCGCATCTATTGCGATCTCGTCAAGGAAGGCGCACCTATGGGTGTGCTCGATATGGGCGGTGGCATGGCCGTGGACTACGATGGCTCCCACACGAATTTTGCCTCCTCCTGCAATTACTCCATCCAAGAATACTGCACCGACATCGTGGAGGTCGTCGCCCAGCAGTGCGATCGCGTCGGCGTGAAACACCCTAACCTCATCTCAGAGTCAGGCCGCGCCGTCGTTTCCTACTACTCCGTCCTTGTCTTCAACATTCTAGACGTCACCTCCGCTCAGACCACCGACAAGGAACCAGCCATGCCGGAAAAGGCTCCCCAGAACCTCACCAACCTCTTCCACGTCAATAAGACCCTGAGCAAAAAAAACCTCCAGGAATCCATGAACGACGCGGTCTATTACCGCGACCAAGTCCGCGCCATGTTCCTCTACGGAGCCGCCACCCTTCGCGAGCGAGGCCTCGCCGAGGCATGGTACTGGCACATACTCACCCGCATCTCAAACATGATCTCCGACATGGACGACGTGCCGGAGGAACTCACCGAGCTCGCCAACGGCCTTGCTGATTTCTACTACGGAAATTTCTCGCTCTTCCAGTCCCTCCCAGACTCATGGGCTATCGACCAGCTTTTCCCCATTCTGCCCATCCACCGCCTCGACGAGCGCCCCAAGCACCGCGCCGTCCTCGCCGATATCACCTGCGACTGCGATGGCAAGATCGACCGCTTCATCGACAAAGAAGACGTTGCAAAAATTCTTCCCCTCCATGATCTAAAACCCGACGAGCCCTACTACATAGGTATTTTCCTAGTCGGCGCCTATCAGGAAACCCTCGGCGACCTCCACAACCTCCTCGGAGACACCAATGTCGTCGGCGTCCACCTGGAAAACGGCAAACCAGTCTACACCCACGAGGTCGAAGGCGACACCGTCGCCGACGTGCTCTCCTACGTCGAGTTCGACCCCAAGGAGCTCGTCTCGAAATTCCGCACCTTCGCCGAAAAAGCTGTCAACGACGGCCGCATTTCCCCCAAGGAGCGCAAGGAGATCATGGATCTCTACCGCGACGGACTAGGCGGATACACCTACT
>JANRFH010000026.1 GCA_030725745.1 Akkermansiaceae bacterium | reverse complement strand
TCCGGAAAATCACTTCACGAACTCTGGACAAACCACCGCATCGAAATCTTTGGCTCAGGCCTACCAGAATCCGAACGTTTCCCCATCCTCATCAAGATCCTCGACAGCGCCGACGACCTCTCCATCCAAGTCCACCCACCCGCAGAAATCGCCCCATCCCTCAACGGCGAACCCAAAACAGAAATGTGGTTCATAGCCGATGCAAAACCCGGCTCAAAACTCTACGTCGGCCTCAGAAACGGTGCGACACGCGGCAGCTTCGAGAAAGCCATCACCGACGGAACAGTGGCGGATCAGGTGCATGCAATTGCTCCAGAAAAAGGCGAATCCATCTTCATCGAGTCCGGCCGACTCCATGCCATCGGCGCCGGATTCCTCATCCACGAGATCCAACAAAACTCAGACACCACCTACCGTGCCTTCGATTGGAATCGCACCGATTCCGAAGGTAAACCCCGAGACCTCCACGTCGCAGAATCCCTCGCCTGCATCGATTTCAACGACTACGAACCACGCATGGACACACCGCAGGGCGACACCCTCGCCACTTGCCCGTATTTCAAAACCACGAGCCACAAGCTCGCTCCGGGCGAAACCATATCAAACGCCTCCGCCGATCGCTTCTCACTCATCACCGTCGTCAGCGGAGAACTGGATGGCATCCACGACGCAGGCCGCACCCTTCTCTTGCCGGTCGATTGCAATGCTCTCCAGGCCACCGAGGACACCACCGTCCTCAGAATCACGATTCCTTGATTATCGAGGCTGCCTGCACCATTGCAGTCAAGTCGTGTGAATGGATGGGGCACATGGGCGACATCCCCCATACCAACACAAGGCACAATATGGAGCGCGGCTTTATAAACAGCCCTCTCCATCCTATTCAATTTGCCAGACAAGTAATTGATGGTTCCGTTTAACTCAGATTATTGTCAACCCCCTTTTCCCCGCCCTCCGGTTCGACCCAATGGCTCTTTCAGGAGCCTCCCGCCAAAAGCAAATTCCTAGCAGTAGTAGCTCGAACACGAAAACATTCCTCCGAATCGTCGAAGTTCCCCTTGAATAGCCCATCTGATCTCTAATTGCTCCAGCGGGGACGGCCAAACGGTCATCCCCGCTTTTTTTGTGAATTCCCTCACCCGATTCCCTCTTGGCCGCAACATCCTCTGCTGATCCAAAATGCGAGCAGTGATTCTCCGCATCCTAGCCGCATTTTTTCTTCTGAGTTCTCCTCTCTGGGCGCTCAATTTCCAGGTCGACTATCGCTGGTGCAACAAACCCATCTCCATCCCCAGCACGGAGCTCATTACGCCCAGTGGTGAGAGAATCAACCTCACTCGCCTCGACTTTCTTCTCAACCAGCCTCACCTCGCTCTCGAGTCGGGCCGCAGCATTACCGCCTCCCAATGGCACGCCTACCTCCATGGTGAAAACCCCGAAATCCTCCGCTTCCCCAATCTCACCAAGGAAAGCATTCAAGAATTCACCCTTCACTTCGGCCCTTCGCCCGATCTCAACAACGCCGACCCCAACCAACACGAACAAGCCGCCCTCGTCGCTTTCCTCAAAACCCTGAGCGACCCCAAATTTTCGAACTAATACTCAAGGAGCTTAGGCGTCTCGCCTGAGCTAAACTTCCGCAGGCGAGACGCCTACGCTCCTTGATGGAAGCTACTTCCCCAAGGCTCCGCTACAGCACAAAGCCAATGGTGGGTTCGGTCGAGAAGTTGCCGATGTTGGGGAGGACGGCGGGCATATCAGTCGACGAGACGCCGAACCAAGTCGCCATCTCCTCAAAGTATTTGTCGGTGGAAGTGGTGGGAAGGATACGGCCTCCGTTGCCAAGATCATCGCTGCTGTTAAGAGTGAGATCAGGGAAGGTGCCAAAGACTTTTCCCCCGTCGATGGGACCACCCCAGACCAGTTGGTTGCCACCCCAGGCGTGGTCAGTCCCCCGTCCGTTGGAGCGGAGGGTGCGACCGAAATCGGAAGCAGTGTAAGAGATCACTTCGTCGGCGACGCCGAGGAGCTCGAGCGCTTTCTGATAGGCCGCGATGGACGCCGAGACTTCGGCAAGCATCCCCGCTTGGGTATTGAGCAGCTCGCCATGATGGTCCCAACCACCACGCTGGACAAAGATGGTGTTGCGACGCAGACCTAACAGGGAACGGGCTTTAATCGTTCTGGCGGCCGCATAGAGATCCCGTCCAAAATTGCTGCCGTTGAGAACGTCGGCAACGGAGACTCCCGGGTTGTTGGTGGAGTCGTAGTCAGTGTTTTCGACCAGAGAAACATCGATAGTATCGTAGACCAACTTGAAGGCTTCCTGAGCATCGCGTGACTGCTTGACGTGGACCGCAAGGGCATCCTGAATCAGGTTGTTGTAAGAGGAAGCCACCAGTCCATCGACCGCAGCGTTCTTCCGTCCTTCGAGGGTGTTGGGACCCGAGTTTCCTCCGGTGGGAAGAAGGGCCCCGTCTTTGGTGATGGAGAACTGGCTGGTCGAAGTTCCAATCTGATAGATATTGTTGCCCGCCAACGAAATCGACATCGAGGTCGTGCCGGTGTTGTAGGTCGAGTGAACAAGGTCCGCCATGCGACCACCCCAGCCCGTGAGCTCGGAGGGCCCCTGGGGCAAAGAAGTCTGCCATTGGTTGATTTGGTCGATGTGCGAGAAGAGCGCTTTGGGGACCGGAAAATTACCCGAGTTATACTGCGTCTTGTCGAGCGGTTGAATCAAGGTGCCGATGTTGGCCACCAAGGAAAGGCGGCGTCCGTAGGTGGAGAATGGGCCGGTCCCGTTGAACATATCAGCAAGGGCGGTGCAGCTGGGGTGAAGACCATAAGTTTGCCCATCCCCTCCTGAGGCTTGGTTGAGATTGACGAGGGACGCTTGGTTGAGAGCCATGCCACCACCACCCACGCCACCACGGGAACTACTGTAGGCCGAGTAGCGGCTATCATCGGGGACCAGCATATTGAAGCTGTCATTGCCGCCAGCCAGCAGAACGCAAACAAGGGTTTTGCAATCATCTCCGGACGGCCCGCCCCCTAGCCCAGCCGCGGCAGCCTGGTTGGCGAGCTTGAGATTGAGAATACTGGAAAGGGTGGAAATACAACCGATGGACGCACAGGAAGCTTCACCTAAAAATTGACGGCGGGTTTTGTTTCGGTTCATAAGGCTGGGATTACTTGAAGTTGAGATAAGATGAAGAGGGAATTTTATTTGGTACAGGAACCTTCGGGAGACATCAGAACAAGATAGGCCGCGAGTCGAGCGACCCGCGTGAGGTTGCCCGAGTCATTGAGCTCATCTTGCAAAGCGGTGGTAATGGTCGCGCGACTTTCGGCCCCCAGAGTGGCCCCACAATAGAGAATCGAGAGGTGATCGAGGAGGTCGGGAATATTCCCGGCCTTGGCGGTGAGGTCAGACCAGTCGGCATGAAACTCTTTGCCGTCATACCAGCTATCGTTACCGGAATAATGATCCAGCCCACGGGTGTCGCTGATTCGCCAGAGATAATTTGGGAAAGAGATGGCGGTGTAGGAGTTGACGATGCCGAACGCGGGCGAGTCCAAATTGTTGGCCGAAAGATTTCCGAAGAGGCTGTAGTCGGGACGGTAGAAGTTGAAGACCGAGGGCGACTTCATCGCTTCCTGCAAGGTCTGGCCCACAAACCAGTCATCCCAATGCCAGAAGAGCAATTGGTCGTGACGATCCATTTTCATCATCCGGCAAAGGTGGAGAAAGCGAATTTTGGGCTCTCTGAGATGGCCGAAGTAAGGAGTTTGAAGATGTTGCAGCGGGTTGCGGGCTTCTTCATCGAGGAGGATGGCCTTGACGACCGCTTCCAAGTCTCCGGTGACGCCAGAACCGTTGTCGACGAAGACCGCCCCGACCCGTTCGACGAATTCGGGACTGGGATTGGAGGAGACGAGAAACTGAATGAGCTGGCGGCAAATGAAGGGAGCGCAATTGGGATGATTGACGAGGGCCGCCACCGTGGCCTGGACCTCCGCATAGGCGACCGCGTCGGCAGCGTCTTTGAGACTGCTATTCCCGGATTGGGAGTTGGCCTCGGCGGTCGGATCGGCGGCGATGGTGTGATAGAGACGGGTGGTTTTCCCGTTTCCGTCCAAGACCGGTTGGCCGCCTGACATTTGGATTCCAACAGGAATGCGTTTCTCGGAGAAGTCATGATGAGTTCCAAACGTCTTCATCGCGGTGGTCATGTATTGGTTCGCATGGTCCCCATCGTCGCGCGAGCCGCCACCGAAGTTGTTGGCGTTGAAATTGATGCCTGTAAAGACCTCCGCGACATTGGTGATGTCGGTGGTGTCGTAGGTTTCGACGGGTTCACCGCTCCCGTCGAGAATGCGGGTGCCATCGGGATGGAGTTCCCAGAGACCGATGCTGAAGAGCTGCATGATCTCGCGAGCGTAGTTTTCGTCGGGATAGATTCCGGCTGCGACGTTGGCCTTCTGGTTTCCGATGTGGCTTAAGTAAGTTCCCATGAAGGGATGGAGGGAAACATCCAAGAGAAGGTCTTCGAAGTTGCCAAAGGCGTGCTCGATGAAGAGGTCGTAGTAGTTGGCGGTAGCGCGAGGCTGGTTGCCCAATCCGGCCGCGTTTCGGGAAGCGACAAGTATTTGCGACAGCGCAAAGGCGACACGTTGCCGGAGTTGATCCTCTCCTGACATGGCTGATCGCATCCAGCTGGTCGTGAAGTTGAGCCCGGTGACATAGGCGTCAGGCAAACCACCATTATTGATATTGTATCCTGATAATTCAGAATCAGTCCAAGCACCCTGGGGAGCGGCATCGAGATCGATCTTGATGGCGTCGATGTAGGGTTGGGTATAACTGGGTGGCAGCGCGATTTGCTCATCGAGCCAAGCCTCCGCGCCGAGGCCCGCGACGTAGTCAACCTGCGACATCTCCGCAGGTCCGAAAGTGGTTTGAATCAGAAGCCGGGCGGCTTGGGCCCGAGTGAGACGCTTGCCGGCCTCGGGAACGCGGTAAATCTCATTGAAGGCCGCAAGGTCTCCCGAAACCGAGATATCGGGATTTCCGTCCCCGTCGGTGTCGTACGACTGGGCTTGCAGGGCTGAGTTGGCGGAGCCCGAGCTGTTGGCAAATCCAAAGAGTGGTTCCAAGTAATCGGGGACGCCGTCGCTATCGATATCTTCGGATGAGGGAGCCAGCCGGAAGAAATTGCTGGGCGGGATTCCAGTATCGACATCCAGTTTGTTCATCCCTCCTTCGAGGTAGGTGGAGCCTCCCTGGAGAGCCCAGTTGTCTGTAACACCGAGGTCGGTGGAACTTTGGAGAAGCCCGGGCCGTCCGATGAGATGGGTCCAGGCCACGGTCGCGGTGGTTTCGTTCTTGGGCGAGACCACGAGGTCGACATCGCTGTATGGATCAAAGGGGTCGGTTCCAAAATGCGCTTCCTGAAGGTTACTCAAGCCATCGCCATCGGAATCTCCATTGGGATCGATTCCTTGGGCACCGTAGAGAGCTTCCCAAACATCAGGGAGGCCACTGCTATCGGCGTCCTCGGTTTCGAGATTGGTCGTAATGCCATGGGGAGGGAGACCGGAAGGAGGGCCGGAGGAACTTTCGATAATGAGTTGGGGCGAATCGGTTCCCTCTGAAGACGAGAAGGCCAGGTCGAAATTCGACGAGTCGGCCTCGATGATAATGGTGTAAACTCCCGGCTGGTTGACCAAGGGCAAGACGTTGATGTCCTTCACTTCCCCATCGGTGATGTCGTCGGTCAAAACAGCGATTTGCGCGCCCGCGCTGGGAGCGTTGGCGCTTGTGATAGTGGATTCGGTCCAGTTGTTGGATGAGCCTTGGTAAAAGCGGAGGGTCATGGTGCCTCCCGAGGGATCCGTCCCCTCAGTCAATCGAAGGGTGGCAGCGGAATAGGTGCCAGTGACCGACGAGGTGTTGAACTTGAGATAACTGATGCGGGTTCGACTCGAACTCTCGATACGAAGGCTGGTATTGTTGTTGTTGCTCCCGTCTTGAGTGTAGGCATCGTCGGTAGGCCCTAAATTAGTGGTCTCTGCGCATACCGGAAACATCTGGACCAAAGAAAGAAGGAAAATGCATTGGGCACTCTGGTAGCGGACTCGATGAAAAAAGTTCATGGGTGGGACCGTTCTGGTTTTTTAAGAGAGGATGAAAGCCTCCCTTAAACTTTACACTATAAGTAGGATATGTCGCGACAAGAGCGATTTTCCGCAAATAACCAAGAAAAAGGTGAGTTTCCCAAAAGCCAGGATTCAGCTGTCTCGATACCACCTTTTCCCACTACAAGGGCAGGCGCACACGCTCTCCTACAACTCCATCGTCAATTTGAACCGCCACTCCAATGTCGTAGGCTTTGGGATGGACAATCTTTTGGCCTACCAAAAAACCAGCGGTGGCCGGATGCTCCTTCAAGGCCAAGCCGAAGGCTCTCATCAAGAAGAGAGTGAGACCTGGCTTTGGGTCCAGCGTCTTCCGATAAGCAAGAAGATGTTCAAGCGGCACGGCACCGCCATTCCAACAGTGGCGAGCGGTCGAGTCCAACTGCGGCGCATGACATCGGCCACCGCTTGCCGCATGGGCGATGATTTGGTGTTGGGCCAGCCTTCGATATAGGCATCTGGATAGGGACAGGTAATTTTCATCCTTCGCCACCGCCCTCCGCGCCCGCACCAACCCCGGCGCCCCCTCCCCCAAAAACGTCCGTATTCAATTTGCCCGTATTCAATTTGCCACGTATTCAATTTGCCAGACAAATTATAGAGTCTCCCCTTGCAATCTACGTTTCAGCCGCTACTAAGGGGCATGGCAGCTGCAAATACGCGAAAGAGATTCTTGGCTCCTTGGACTGGATCGGAGAAAAAACCTACGATTTACCACTGCATTTCCCGTGTTGTGGATCGCAAGTTTGTGTTCGGTGATGAGGAGCGTGAAGTGTTTCGTATGTTCATGCGGATGTATGAGAATTTCTCGGGTTGCCGGGTTCTCTCCTACTGCGTGATGTCCAATCACTTTCATCTACTCTTGGAGGTGACTCCCCTGCCTGAGGGCGGAATTTCAGATGCAGTTTTACTCGAAAGACTCACTGCGCTTTACAGTGAAAAACATGTGGAGGGAGTCCGAATAGAGCTCGCAGCGGCTCGTGAAGAAGAGAAAAGCATGGCGACTGATGATCTCAGCCAAGAGGCCGATATTCTGCTCCGTTCAGACGAGATCAGGGCACCCTATCTCAACCGTATGCACAACCTGAGCTTGTTCATGAAAGGTTTGGTTCAGCGTTTCACACGTTGGTTTAACCGCAAACACGAACGCAGGGGAACTCTATGGGAAGACAGGTTCAAAAGCGTGATCGTGGAGAGCGGAACGGCAGCACGGACGATGGCGGCGTATATCGATCTCAATCCAGTGCGAGCCGGTATGGTTGAGGATCCGGCGGAGTATCGCTGGAGCAGCTATGGTGAGGCCGTGGGAGGCGGGAAAAAAGGAAATGGGAAAAAGGCTAGAGAGGGATTGGTGAGAGCATGCATGAGCCACAAAGGATACGGCTTTGATGCGGAGTGTTGGAAAGATGTTTCCCGTATATATCGCAGGGCGATGGGCTTGGCGCTAGGGCGGAAAACTTCAAACTACAAAGCTCAAACTTCCAAAAATACGGGAGTTTCGAAAAATGATGCTGAGCTACTGGAGTCCCGAGAAAACGAAACAAGCTTACCGGATATGGAAATGGCGCCGATGCTCCGCCATCGGATTCGTTATTTCACGGATGGAGCGGTGATTGGAAGCAAGGGGTTTGTGAACGATTCGTTTATAGCGGCACGGGAGAGGTTTTCCCCAAAAAGAAAGGATGGAGCACGGCGTATGCGAGGTGCTGCCTCTGCCGCAAAAGATCACTTGTGGTGTGTTCGTGATCTGCGGGTAGGAGTGTGACCTAAAATCACTCCTGGATCTATTTACAGAAACACCATCTGCCCCAGGATCTCTATTCATTGATAGGTCTCACCCGAGGAAACGCTTCACCGCATCCCTCTTCAAGCGTAGCTCACGCCATTCATTCACCAAGCGGCTGGCCTCGATGATACCGCAGCCAGCAGGTAACATGACGTCTTGCCCGTTCCACCAGATCCCTCGGATCGCGACTACGGCCTCAAATTCCCCACAATCCCACACCCCAAACGGAGCTCCAAATTCCTTCGGGCAATCCATCCGTTTACGCCAGCCGTTTAGCAAAGCCATCGTCTGATCTGTGCGTGGTAGAGGCCCAAGAGCAGGCGTCGGATGCAGTCGACGTAAGAGGCGTGCGGGATCTTGTTCCGCTTCGAGCTCCACACTGATGCCTGTTAGGAAATGCACGATCGAACCTAGGCGCAGGACTTCGCGTTCACGCCTATTTAGAGAGCCGAGATCCAGCAGCTTAGCGACTAAGGTCTGCGCGACATATTCGTGCTCGCGGATCTCCTTTTCATCGACGCCAAACACGGCCTCATCGTCCTGCCGCGCGGTTCCTGCCAAAGCCATGGTCTCCAGCTTCAAGCCATCGAGTTTGAACAAGAGCTCCGGAGTCGCGCCTGCAAATCCATCTTCCTCAGACACCCAGCCATACGATTGTAGAGGGGCGATCTGCGAGGCCATTGCAGCCGTGATCATATCTGCCACCGCGCCGCCGACCGTGCCGCACTCGGTGACCACCGGGACGGTTTTTTCGATCTGTCCCTGCCGAATGCAGCCCATGATTTCTTGGAAAACAAAGGAAAAAGGCATCGCATCGGGGATTTCCCAAAGAATGTCCGAAGAACCAGCCCCGCCGTTTTTCTGGCGAAATTCATCGACCGTCATGCGCTCATAGCTAGCCGGTATCTGCCACGGCATTTCCTCGCTTAGAGCGAAATCCCGCTTGTAGAACGCCACCCCATCCACCGGTGCTTCTTCGGCGGGCGTGAACGGCCCATAGCCGATGACCACTGTCCCATCGCGCCGGGACAACCATGCTTTGCGCCCACTCATGCGCTACTTCCGTCCGCTTCGGCTTTCTTCGCTTTTGGCGGCTCAGGTTTCCCCTCTGGCAAGACCATCTCAATATCAGAATCCTCGACCCAACCTCGCGTTTTCGTTGCAAAACCGACATAAGCCCAGCGCCCGGATCGCTTAATTACTTCAATCAGCGAACCCGGAGGTGCATCGATGACCTGTGGAGAAGTCCGGGCTGCATCCGTGTGGAGCACCACAGCCGTCCCCACCACCACCGCTTGCTTCTCGAGAGAGGCAAACTCCGCATCGTCTGGGAAATAGAAAGAACCCATCGCACCGAAGGAAATCATTAGCGGCCCAAGAATGAACCCGATCACCCCAGCTACACGCAGCCTAGATCCCGGACGAGTGGCCGGAAAAACAAGCAGGCCAATCACCAGCAGCCACGCCCCGCTCCAGAGGATCGTCTTCCATCCAGAAAGCGGCAGCTTCGCGAGAACATACTGATAAGCCTGGCGTGAGACTGTGACCGAACCGTATTTTCGTTCGATGAAACGGAGGTTCTGAAGCGCTTCGCCATGGTCACTTTGCTTCAGAAGAGCGCGTCGGTAGTAGAGCGCGGCATCACCCGGAGAACCCATGCGGTAGGCCGCGTTTCCGATATTGTAGAGCGTGTCTGCGGAAAGTTCTTCATACGGTGCCGCATCCAGCCAGAGCGCCGCAGCATCCTCGAACTTCGCGGATTGATAAGCCTCCTTCGCAGCCGCACCTGCTTCCTCGGCTCTAGATTCAGATACCCCAGCACCCAGCAAGCCTAGCAGCACCCAGCTGAATGCAGCTTTTCGCAGGCTGCGCAGGATCTCTTGGCGTCGATTGCGCGGTACTGCCTCTTCGCTCTTCATTGGCTGGAAGCAAAGTCTATCGCGCTCTTCTAGAATATCCATAATTTCTTTATTATCAGCAGGTAACAACCATTTTTCTACAAATCCACCTGCCGTCTTCAGAAAGTCCAAGCCACTGTTCGAAGCGGAATTCTCCACCATGTTGAACTCCCTACGCTTGGCGACCTTCGTCTGATCCTTCTCGAAAACGTACCCATACCTCATCCACAGTGCCCGCCCAATGAGCGCCAGTGCGATGGCACCTCCTAGAGCATGTAGCAGCCAGCCCGGCAAGCCACGCCCGGTAGAATCTGTCAGTTTCTTGGTATCGATCAGGCCGAGAATATCGGTCATGCGCTCAATCGGCAGAGGCAATGCCTGCGGTGGCCCCGATGACTCGAAATTATTCCCGCCCGCCGCAGGAGTCATTTTCAATGGGATCGGTGAGGTGGTGACAGTTTTGTAGACCTCCTTGTCGGGATCAAAAAACACCAGCTTGAAGGGTGGGATTGCCGACTTCATTTCCAGAGGACGGATAAACTGATTGAAAACCACGGTTCCGCTCAAGTTCCGACGTTCTTCACCGCGTTGCTCAGCTGATGTATCGTAAACTTTCCACCCTTCCTCGTCCGTTATCACGGGAGGAGTCAGATTATCGAGATTCCCCCTACCATTGACGACGATGTCCAACGCCAGTGGCTCCCCTTCCACGACATCCGTTTCTGTGATCGCTGTGCCTATGGTGAAATCCCCTACCGCATTAACAAATCCCGGAGGCGCACCTGCGGGCAGGGGCGAAATATCCAACTCAAGCGAACCAACATCCAACGTCGTCTGGAGCTGCAAACGGCGGGTGTAACCATCCTGAATTACCGCGACATAGATGAGCCTCACTGTCGCCGGCCCAAGCGACACCTTGCCATCGCGCAACGCGGTGACCGTCGTACGGTAGGTTCGTGAAATATACTCCCCTCCAAGCAGATTGATTTCACCCGTGGTGTCGGATGGCTCGAAGCGCCAGACAGCTAGGCCGTCTCGCTCGAACTCAGGGACACCCCAGTCATTTACAGCATCGCGGAAAGTGCGTGGCACATAGAGCTTAATCTCCGCCTCGAAGGTCTGGTTTTCGTAGAATTTGCGTTCAGGGATACGGATTGTTGCTGCGTAGTTAAAATCCGCAACAGCACCCAACTGCTCGGAGCCCGCCTGACTCCATGTCAGCTCGCTTGGATCGAAGACATGAAGCTCCAGCGGCTCAGTCATCTGTTTCACACCATCCACCAAAACATCCACCGCCGGGATGACATGCACGCCCGCAGAATAGCTGGAGACCACATACCTGTAGCTCGATTCGATGCGCCTTCCGGGCAGGCTATTGTAACGCCCTGGCCCCAAGGCCTCGATCTGCACGCCGTCGACCTGTGGGACGATGGGCATCACATCCGGCTCCTGCCCTTCCACACGGATTTCTAACAGGCACTTCTCCCCCTTCGCGATGAAATTGGAGGAAAGCAGCGCACGCGCCCCGCCGTGCCCGAGGGCAACACCGAGGAACAGCAGGGTTAAAATTCTCAAAGTCATAGCATTCATGAAATTCACCAGTCTTTCTCAGGAGGGTTGTAACGACGTATGCCGCCGGGTGTGAGTGGGCCTTTCTCCACATCTGCGTTCTCACCTAAAATTCTCCGTGCTCTATCCTCAGGACTCTCGTTCGGATCGCCCCCTTTTCCCTCTCCCTCTTCCTCATCACCATCTTTGCCGGAGCCGTCTTCTTCCTCTTCATCCCCACCGCCGCCGCCTTCATTTTCCTCACCTAAGTCGCCACTCCCGCCCGGTGAGCCTTCGCCGCCGCCACCTTCGCCTTCGCCTGGTTCCCCCTGTCCTCCACCCTGCCCCTCACCTTCCTCTGGCATGTTTGCCTCTGCCTGCTCCTTCTCCTCTTCGAGGATCTCCTTGAGTTTGATTAGGTAATTGATCGCGAGTGTCCGGTTGCGCTCAGGGCCGCGATCTCCTGGATTTTTTCCCAAGGCAGAATCGTAATGCCGCACAGCATCCGCCCAGTTCATGATGATCGCATCCAGCCGGATAAACTCATTCGTTTCTCCTGAATCAGGGACTTCTGCCTCCGCCATTTTCGCGAGCTGATCACGCACCAATTCTTCGAAGACCTCCATGTCCGGCGTGCCATCACCCTCGGGATAGCTGCTACCGGAAAGCCCTTGCCACCCGAGCTGGAAAAGGGTGTTCCCCAGCCCCTCATGCGCCCCGGCGGCGACTTCATCATCTTCAGAAAGCAGTGCCCCGCTGTAGGCCGATCTAGCACCCCGGAAATCCTCCGCCTCATACGCAGCAAGACCCTCTCCTAGACGATATCTCATCGCCTTGGGAGAACTGCCTTTCTCCTCAGCAAGCTCGTGAAACGCATCCCGCGCATCATCGTAGCGCTCCTCAGAAAAGGCCTTCCTCGCATCCGTCAGCATGTCAGCGCGCGAGTTGGGTGCAGAAATCAACAGCATACCCGCCGCAGTAGCACCCGCACGTTTCGCGATACCTTTCCACCGAGTCCCTGCCACCACCGCACCCATCAGGAAAAGGATGCCCGGAAGCAGCGCCCATTGGTAAAACTCCACCACGACTCGCGTCTGCCCGCCTTCTGCCTCAAAGGTATCCATGCCCTGTATCGCGGACTCGATCATAGCCGGAATGTTCGCACCGCGACCCGCGATCATGTAGCGGCCTCCCGTTTCCGTCGCCAGTTTCCTCATCACCTCCGGCTGAAGGCGGCTCAGCACCCGGCTGCCATCGCGATCCACCAAGCCATCGGCGAAATCCGGGTGCGGCACGAACCCGCCATCCTCGGTGCCAACACCTATGGCGAAAATCGTCACACCCGATCTCTCCGCATCCGCGATGATTGCATCCAGATCCCCGTCGAGTTCCTCGCCATCGCTGATCAATACCAAGGCGTTGTTCAGCTGCCCCGTTTCCTTGAGTGTCTGTGTCGCGAGCTTGATCGCATCCGAGATATCTGAGCCACCCCTTTCTACCCACTCTTCGTCGATCTGTTCGACTGTTTCGCGGATCGCCGCGTAATCGATAGTCAGCGGCCCGTAGAGCGAGGCCGTGCCAGCAAACCCAATAAGCCCCACTCGATCGGTATCCAGAGTCTCAAGAAGCTCGTAAACCAGCACCTTCGCCTGCCCCAGCCGATCCGGATTCACATCTTTCACCCGCATGCTGCGTGAGAGGTCGAGCGCGATCATCACATTGCGCCCTTCCGTTTTCTGTGTCTTCACGCCGGCATCCCCCTGCGGCCTCGCCATCGCCAAAATCAATGCCGAAATCGCGGCTAACAGAAGCCCCAGAGCTAACCAGCGCGGCAATGGATGCTCGCGACGGATCAGCCGCCCCCTCAAACGCTCCGCCGCAAGTGCCTCCCAGCGGTTCTTGCCAAAACGCCCCACAAGCACGGAAACCACTGCAAGGATCGGCACCGAGATCCAGGCTAAGAACCATATGGGATGTTCGAAATTCATGTCAGCTCGCCGTTTTCACCGTGGATATATAAACCGCAAATCCCAACCCCGCCAGCAGCGAAAGCCCTACAAACCACTCATAAAGTTCCCTGTCATCGATCACCGTTAGGCTCCGCGATTCCGTTTTCTCTAAATTATCGATAGTTTGGAAATTGCTCTCAAGCGCCTCAAGATTCTGCGCCCAGAAGTGCTCACCGCGTGTCTCCGAGGCGATTTTCTCCAAAGTCGGAAGATCAAACTCCTGGCGCGGATAGGACTGAATATCCCCGCCGACCCGACCGTCCTTCGTCCCAATCGCCACCGTGTAAGTCTTAATGCCGAGAGTTTTAAGATGCTTCGCGGCATCCAGAGGTGAAATTTTCCCCGAGTTGCTCGCGCCATCCGTAATGAGGACGATGATCTTGCTCTTCGCCTCGCGGTTGTCCAAGCGAGTGCCCGCCGTGGACAGCGCGGAACCGACCGCTGTCCCCTGCTCCTTCACCGTGCCGATAATACCCCTGTCCTCGCGATGCAGCCGTAGGTTATCCAGCCTCATCCGCAGCCAATCGTGATCGAGAGTGATCGGGCTTGCCGAAACCGGCCTACCGGCGAATGCCACCAAGCCTATCCTATCATCCGGACGACGATCGATGAAAGCATCCACCACCCGCTTCGCCGCATCGATGCGTCGCATGGGCATGCCTTCGAAACGGAAATCATCGATGTCCATCGAGAGCGAGACATCGAAGGCGATCACGATATCGATCCCGCTCGCGACCCTGCTCTGATACTCATTTCTCCAAACGGGACGTGCCATACCGAGTATCGCGAAAACAAGGGAAGCAAAAATCAACGGAACCCCCACGTTCCACGCCGTCTTGTTCACTCGCTTGCCAAGACTGACTAACACCCCAAGGTTTGGGAAAACCACCGCCCCCGTCGCTCCCCGTCCTCTTCTTAATAGCAGCAGAAAAAGCGCAGGCACGAAAAGCATCAGCCAGCCCGGTTGGGCGAAGCGGAAATGTGTTATGAAGTCGCCGATCATGCCGCGTGCATCCTTTCCAAGAGTTTCATACCGCCCTCAGCCATTTTCCCGGAATCACACCCCTCTGGGACTTCCACTGCGTATTTCACCTCCGCCAGTTGTGAGAAAAACTCACCCGTTTCGTGCCGCACCTCTTCGGAAAGGTCTTTCAGCCCATCATGCCGCGAGACGAATTCCTCATGCGTCTCGAAAAGCGCAGGCTCGCCCAACGCATCCGCTAGATAACGCCTGAGAATGACGGAAACGTGGATTGCTGTATCCCTCACACCTTCCGTCCCAAGATCACCCAGCTCATCCTTCGCCTTCAAATATGCCATACGCTCTCTAGCCTGCGGATCCTCCGTTTTAGTGGATTTACGGAAAAGTAAAAGCAGAGCAGCGATCACCAGTAGCCCCGCGAAACCCGCAGCGAACCACCAACCGGGAATTTCCCGCTGCGGCACCAACTCCATCGCATCACGCGATTCTACGAGTTCGAAACTGTTCTCTTCCTCTGCCATCCTGTCTTATTTACGCCGCCTCCCGCGCCTTTTCAGCAACACATGCAGCGCAGGGAGCGTATCGCGGTGCGTCGAGAGCACCGCCGTATCGATCCCATGCTTCTTGAATACCGATTCCGCCCCCTCCGCTTGTCTTTTCATCAGCTTTTTGTAGGCCATGCGCAGATTCGGGTTACTCGTATTCACCAGCGTCTCGTGACCTGTCTCGGGGTCGATCATCACCACACGCCCGACTTTCGGCAGCTCTTCTTCCAAGGGGTCGTTCACACGCAGCGCTACGGTCTCATGTTTCCTTGCCAGCTTGCCAAGAGGCTTATCAAGCGAGTCCGCATGGAAATCCGAGATCATGAAAACCAACGCCTTCCGCCGCAGCGAACGAATCAAGAACGTGCAAGCCTCATCGATAGAAGTCCCCTGCTTCTCCGGCCTAGCCATCAGGATCTCGCGTATCAACCGCAGCAGATGCCGTGTCCCTTTCCCCGGTGGCACGAAAAGAATCGGCTCACCCGCAAACACCAGCAGCCCCACCTGATCCCCGTTTTGCAACGCGCTAAATCCCAGAACCGCCGCAATCTCCGCCGAAAGCTCGCGCTTACTCAAATGATTGCTGCCGAAATCCGCCGAGCCTGAAACATCCACCGCCATAATGACGGAAAGCTCCCTCTCCTCGCGGAATTTCCTCACAAACGGCTCGTTCATGCGCGCCGTCACATTCCAGTCAATGAACCGCACCTCATCCCCGTGCTGATACTCACGGAAGTCATCGAAATCCAAGCCCTGCCCACGGAACGAAGAAAGGTATTCGCCAGAAAATGACTCACGAACCAGCCGCCGAGCTTTCAGCTCGAGCTTCCGCACCCGCCCCATCATTTCCTCGATCTGTTCCTCTTCCGTCATTCGGTTTTTTCAGTAGCCCATCTCTTCTTTGAAAATTGAGAGTTGAAGGTTGAAAGTTAGGGCACCACGACCTTGGCGAGAATGCGCGAGACGATGACATCCGTCGTGATCCCCTCCGCCTCCGCCTCGTAGGAGAGCAGGATGCGGTGACGCAGCACGTCCATCGCCATGTCTTTGACATCCTGCGGTGTCACGAAAGCCCTGCCGTCCATGAACGCACGCGCACGCGCCGCCAAAGCGAGGTTGATCGTTCCGCGCGGCGAAGCTCCGGCACGCACCCAGTTTTTCAACGGCGCATCCACCTTCACCGGGAAACGCGTGCAATAGACAAGCTCCACGATGTATTTGCGGATCGCCTCGTCGATATAGATCTCGTTTACGAGTTCACGAGAGGCGCTGACCTGCTCCGGCGTCGCCACGTTCACAGTTTCGTAAGGCGGTTCTGAGGTCGCCATCCGGTTGAGGATTTCCATTTCCTCGTCCTTGGTCGGGTAGCCAACATTTACCTTCAGTAAGAAGCGGTCGAGCTGTGCCTCAGGGAGCTGGTAGGTGCCCTCCTGATCGATGGGGTTCTGCGTCGCAAGCACCAAGAAAGGCTTCGGCAGCGGATAAGATTTGTCCCCCAGAGTCACCTGTTTCTCCTGCATCGCCTCCAGCAGCGCAGACTGCACCTTCGCCGGGGCGCGGTTGATCTCATCGGCGAGGATGAGGTTGTTGAAAATAGGGCCCAGCTTCGGTTCGAATTTTCCGTCCTGTGGATGGTAGATCATCGTCCCAACCAAGTCGGCAGGAAGCAGATCAGGTGTGAACTGAAAGCGTGCGAACGATGCAGAGAGCGATCCAGAAAGGGCTTTCACCGCCAATGTCTTCGCCAGCCCCGGCACACCTTCCAGCAGGATGTGTCCATTGCAGAGCAAGCCCACGAGCAGCCTGTCCACCAGATCTTCCTGTCCCACCAGCACCTTCGCCATCTCCGCTTTCACGTCGGCAATCCAGCCGCTGCTTTCCGCGATTCGTTCCTGCAAGTCTTCCGTTTCTGTTGCCATTGGCATAGAGCTTGCCATCCCTCGCTTACAGTGCAACCGACAATCACCGGGCCGGGGCCATTTTTCTCAGCCCTAGCGCCTACCTCTTTGGCGAACCTCCATGGCCGTCGGCTCTCCACAATATGGGCAGCGGAAGAAACCCTTGAAGAGAATGGACAACGCTACATAGAGCCGATGGCTGCCGAGAATTCGAGTCACCGTCCGGTGCTTCGAACAACGCCGATTCTGAAGAGGAGGCATCATGCACAGTGGGCAACGCAGCTTTCCGGACAACACCAAGGTATACAGCAGCAAGAAAAGCCCCGTAAGAGCAGCTCCAGCAGCCCATATAAACCAAGAGTGATCACTCACGTGAAAACCGTAATAGAGAAAACCTATAGCAAAAGGCACACAAAGGAACATCAACACCACCAATAGAGAAGCGAGACGGAATCTCGACAGGGTCGAGTCTGAAGGAAGTCTGTGCACAGTTGCTTTGGAAAAATCGAATAGGACATCAATTCCGCGTAAATGTCGCAACTGATCTGCGGCTGTCTAACTGCACAATTATAGTGAGGCAAACCGAATATCTCACTTCAGCGAAAAAAGATATGATTTCGACTCATAATCCGAACATATCCTCCCCCTCATCCTTTGTAGCCGGGCGTTTTGAAGGTGGTGCGAGGATCAGATCGATTTTCATCAAAAGCTCGGGATCCGGCTCCTCTTCTCTTTCGAGAATACGCTGAAGCCGCTGCCTCCAGGCATCCTGTTCGGACTTCCGACCCTCAGATAGTATCAACACCAGTTCACTCAGCCTTCCACTAGTGGACAATTGTTTGCCTACACGCTTCAACCAAGCATCTAGGTAAGGCCTAGGATTCCCACCACTCGCCATACTTCGTTGTTATCAAAAGTTCCCGAAAGGGTTAGCGCCCTTTCAGCTTCGCCGCTGTGGCTGCATCAAGGAAAAACGTTCCTGTCCCGAAAGGTTTGACCATCTCTTTCTCCGCCACCTGATACTCATAGACCTTCACTGGGTTTTCTCCTTGGATCTCAGACATGAGGTAAATGCGTATCGTCATCGCTTCCACTCCCGTGGCGCCTTCGAGCTTCGTCACGGAATACTGCACCTCGTTCAGTCCCTCCCTCGCGCCGCCGATCACCACCTCTGCCTCTTTTGCATTCGCGAAACGGTGGCGGCTCACCTTATTCACCTGCACTTGCACCTCTCTACCTGGGCAAAAAACGTAAACCTTCGCAATGGTTGACGCAGGGTTCACCGCTACAGGTGTCGGCGGGACAACTCCCGATGGCCGCGCCTCGGGGACGCCTTTGAGGTAACTCAAATCGCCTTTTGCCAACTCTTTGCGCACATCCGGCAGAGCCGTCAGATTCACGTAATCGGCTTTATCATACATCCAGCGCGTGCCGTTGTGCACGTACGATAGTACTAGTAGGTTGTCCGTTGGCACTCCACCTACACCGAAGTCCACCTTACCGAAGTATGCAGCCTTCGCTGTGCGCCCGTTCTGTGCTGCTTCCAAAAATTTCAACCCAGCCAATGATGGTGGCGGCGCTGGGAGTTCGAAGATCGCCGCGGGAAACGGCAATTTCTCAGAGATGATACGATTGCGCACCTCCACCTGCTTGTGCGCAGCCGTCACCTGCTGCCAAATACGGTAATCCTTCTGCACCATCGAGGTTCTCCAAATATCGTAAACCTTTGCAAGATCCTCCCCAAGATCGGCTTTAGCCCCCCCAATTAGCGAAAAAAACAGCGTTGATGCCAAAATAAACGTTCTCATCGCCGAAACGATTGGACAAGCGGCCCCGTTTCACAACAAACAAAACCAAGCGAATTCACAGTCCCCCTCACTGGTCGCCAATTTGGTTATGAGTCACATTCTGCAAAAAGTCGCCCCCATTGGCGAATCCCGGGACAAGGAGCTTCTGAAATCCGCTTCCAACTATCTCTACGCGACGCGTGATGGCGCACAGCTGCTCGCCCACGTTTTTGCTCCTGAGGGAAGCTTCACAACCCCCCGACCCGCGATAATTTTTTTCCACGGAGGCTTCTGGGATGCCGCCATGGTCACGCAGTTCGTGCCCCACTGCCACCACTTCGCCTCGCGAGGCGCGGTTTCCATCGCCTTTGAGACACGAATCGGCTCAAAACACGGCACCGGCCCCATCGAGGCACTCGAAGACGCACGTAGCGCCCTCGAATGGCTCAGAGACAACGCTGTCATACTCGGTATCGATACCTCACAGATTGTTTTCGCCGGAGCCGCAGGTGGCGCATGGCTCGCCCTAGTCCTCACCATGAAGCAGGATAAGCACGCCACCCCAGTCATCTCACCAAAGGCCGCCATCCTCTTCAGCGCCCTCGTCAACACCACCCCCAAAGGCCAGCTCTCCGAGCGCTTCCCCGATGGCAAAATGGCCAAGCTCCTCAGCCCCTCTTCCTTGGTGAAACGCAAGCTACCGCCCATGATGTTCATCCATGGAAAGGCGGACCGCGTCGCACCCTTCGAAGAAGTCGCCACCTTCTGCCGCCGCATGAAATGGCGCAGAAACAACTGCCGCCTCCTCGACTTCACCGGAGCAGAACACAGCTTCTTCAATTTCAATGTGAGCCACTCGAATTTCGAGATGACCATCAGTGGCGCTGACAACTTCCTTGTGGAGCTCGGCATCCTCCAGCCTGGGCAAGATGAAGAGCCCAGCTGATCCATTCCTCCAAAGAAAAATGCAGTATTGAGGAAGTGTTATAATGCACTCGCTCAACCCCCTGCCCGGACTTTACTCCTCCCGGATAAAAGTTATGCTGATTACTGAAACGCAGCCACTATGAAGACTTTCATCGCAGCTATCCTCCTGCTTCCCGCCTTACTCTGCCACGCCGAGGATATCACCAACCCTCGCCTCGTCACCGTCAGCGCCAAACTTGATATCTCTCGCGACGATGCCAAACGCGAGCGCACCGAAACCACCGGCCACTGCGTCGAAATTGAACTCCGCGGCGCAAAATCCGTCACCGGCGAGCTTAAAGTCGTCACCATCATCTTCGCCAAGAAACTCCCCGAAGGTCGTCTCCTTGAAAAAGAATCCACCGACAAGATCACACTCGACGATCAAGGCCAGGCAACCGTCACCTCCTCCACCGAGACCCTGAAATACACCCGGGAATACGACGAAAGGATCAAGACACAAAAGAAAGGAGCAGGAAGCAAGGGCGGCAACAAAAAGAAATCCACCCCCCGCTTTAAGACCATCCCCGCCTCTGGAGAGAAATACGCTGGCTGGGCTGTCCGCGTTTATAGCAAATCCGGTGAGTTCCTCGGAGAGGAAGCCAGTGCTTCACACTACAAGCTCGATCCCTGAGCTGGCAAAACCGCGAAGAGCGGCGTTCCAGTCAGCCGCAAATGGAACTACCACCCTGCCCTCGCATTACCCGACATAAGGCCTCAGCCCTTCGGCCAAAGCAGCACGAGGTAAACGGCATAAATGACCAGAAAAACCGCGCCCTCACTACGGGATATCCTTCGCCCTGTCATCGCGAATGGAAGCAGGATGAGTGCAATCAACAACATCACGACCCCGTCGCGCAGGCCGATTTCCGACGCATTGATGGGTGACACCGTGGCGGTCACCCCGAGAATGCAGAAAACGTTGAAGATGTTCGAGCCGACCACGTTGCCGATGGCAATGTCAGATTGCTTGCGGAGAGCCGCCACGACACTCGTCGCCAGCTCCGGCAGGCTGGTTCCCACTGCCACGACGGTCAGGCCGATCACGGCATCGGAAACTCCCATGGTTTTTGCAAATGAAGTGGCACCATCGACGAACAAGCGCGAACCGAGGATCAGAACCCCCAGCCCGGCCAACAGAACAACCGTATCAATCAGCCAGCTCGACGACAACAGCGGCGGAGCTTCCATCGCATTTTCCTCACTGCCGACCGGAGCGCTTTTCGCCGAGCGGATCGTAAAATATAGGTAAGCTCCAAGCCCTAACAGCAATCCACAGCCCGCCATACGGGAGAAACTGCCGGATATAATCAATGCAAAGGCAATGGCTGAAGCAACGATCATCACCGGAATGTCCCGGCGAATGACGGCAAGATGGATCTTCATCGGCTGAATCAGCGCGGCGATCCCGAGGATGACCGCTATATTGAAAATGTTCGAACCGATCACATTGCCAAGGGCGATGTCCGAGTGTCCTTCAAGTGCAGAAGACAAGCTGACGCTCAACTCAGGCGCACTCGTTCCGAATGCGACGATGGTCAAGCCTGCGATTAATGGAGAAACACCTAGCCGCGTGGCAAGGCTCGCACTGCCCCTGACCAAACCTTCGGCTCCGAAATAAAGGAGGATCGCTCCTAGGATGATGAGTAGTATTTGGTATTTCCCGTGCAGGCTGTTTGACACATCTGGAACTGTTTGGAAGCGCAAATTCGATGCCCTGCCGGAATTTTTCCATAGGTTGCCTTCACACCCGAACTGTTTGCAGCACCCACCGGCAATTTGGCACAACTCGATTCGCCGGATAGATCGCGATTTGGAAATCGCGGCTCCTTTCCAAAAAAAAACGGCCAGGATTGCTCCCGGCCGTTTCATTGAATGGATATTCCTTATCCGATGACCTCTGGCCAATCGGTGTGGAAGAACTCGCCACGTGGCTTATCGGTGCGCTCGTAGGTGTGGGCGCCAAAGAAGTCGCGCTGTGCCTGGAGGAGGTTCGCAGGGAGCACGGCGTTACGGTAGCTATCGTAGTAACCAAGCGAGGCGGTGAAGGCCGGGATCGGAATACCTGCGAGAGAAGCGATGGAGACCGTCTCACGCCAGTTTTGCTGGAACTCGTTGAGGAGCTTTGTGAAGAACGGGGCGAGCATCAGGTTGCTGAGGCTTGGGTCGCTACGGTAGGCATCGGTGATGTCGTTGAGGAAACGAGCACGGATGATGCAGCCGCCGCGCCAGATGGCGGCGATCTTCGCGAGATCGAGTCCCCAGCCCTTCTCAGCACCCATGGTGGCGATGAGGTCGAGGCCTTGGGCGTAGGAAATGATTTTGGAGGCGAAGAGTGCGTCGTGAACTTTCTTGACCAACTCGGCTTTGTCGCCGGTGATTTCCGCCTTCGGACCCTGGAGGTGCTTGCTGGCTTCCACACGCTTGTCTTTCATGGAGGAAAGGATGCGGGCTTCCACAGCGGCGTTGATGGTAGAGATCACGACGGCGTTTTCCACAGCGTTGATGAGTGTCCAGCGGCCGGTGCCTTTTTGGCCAGCGGTATCGAGGATTTTCTCAACAAGTGCGTCGCCGGTTTCCGGATCGTTCTGTTCGAAAATTTTCGCGGTGATCTGGATGAGGTAGCTTTCGAGGTCGCCGTTGTTCCAATCAGTGAAGACTTTAGCAAGCTCGGCTGGGGTGAAGCCAGCGGCTTTGAAGATGTTGTAGGCTTCGCAGATGAGCTGCATGTCGCCGTATTCAATGCCGTTGTGAATCATTTTCACGTAGTGACCCGCACCGCCGGTGCCGATGTGCACAACGCAAGGCTCGCCGTCCACCTTAGCGGAGATACTTTCGAAAATTGGCTTCATGACATCCCATGTGGAGACCGGGCCGCCGGGCATGATGGATGGGCCTTTGCGGGCACCTTCTTCGCCGCCGGAGACGCCTGCGCCGATGAAACGGAAGCCGAGATCGCCGAGCCACTTGTCGCGGCGTTCGGTGTCGGTGTAGAGGGAGTTTCCTCCGTCGATGATGATGTCGCCCTCATCGAGGAGCGGGATGAGGGATTCGATGACGGCATCCACTGGGCCGCCGGCTTTCACCATGATCATGACCTTGCGTGGCGAGGCCAGCGAGTTCACGAAACCTTCCAGCGTGGCCTCTCCGACTAGCTTCTTGTCAGGATGCTTTGCGACGAATTCCTCCATCGCGCTGGTTGTGCGGTTGTATACCGATACCTGAAATCCTCGGGATTCCACGTTCAGCACGAGATTCTGACCCATGACGGCCAGTCCAATTAATCCGAAGTCACTATTGCTCATGATATTTTTTGTTGGGGGTTCTACAAACAACGGTCTAGGCAAACCGGGGATTGAGTGCAACCCCTTGTTGCATTTTGCCTATCAATTTCCCACATTGGGCGCGTGAACCTTCCGAATACGATCACCCTGTCCCGGCTCTTCCTGACCGCGGGGTTTATCGCCTTCATCGCCTCAGAGAGCACTTGGGGGCATTTAACCGCGCTAATCCTCTTTGTTGTCGCCGCTGCGAGCGATTTCCTCGACGGCTACCTCGCCAGAAAGCTGAATCTCGTGACTCCATTGGGAAAACTCCTCGATCCTCTGGCCGATAAAATCCTCGTCTGCTCGGCCTTTGTCCTGATGTCAGCTAAGGGCATCTGCCCGGTCTGGATCACCACGCTCATCATCGGGCGGGAATTTCTCGTCACCGGCCTGCGCCAGATCGCCATCGAAGCCGGACAGGTGCTCGCCGCAGATAATTTAGGAAAATGGAAGACCGCCTTCCAACTCACCTATCTCATCGCAGGGCTCATCTGGCTCACTCTTGGGACAATAGAAGGCCTAAATCCTTTCCTCGCGTTTTTCCAAAACCTCACCCGTCCGCGGGGTGACGGCGCATGGCTCCTGCCGATCTCTCTCGGCCTCGCCGTGACCCTCACCGTTGTATCTGGCTGGAATTACCTCTGGTCTTCCCGCTACCTGCTCAAAGGCTGATTACCTCGCTAAGAGATAGGCAAAGAGATCACGCAGCTCGTCAGGGTTCAGGCGATTGATCATCCCCGGCGGCATGGGGGAAACGGTAGACGGCTTTTGCGAGGCGATGTCTCCCCGGCTCAGCTCGATCTGCTGGGTAAAATCGAAGGGGTTGGAGCTGATCACCAGGATCTCGTCCTGTTCGTTGAGCACACGACCGGTGATCTTCTTTCCTTCGTGGGTGGTAAACTCGGTGAACTCATACTGATCCGAGATGACCTCACTCGGGTGGATGATGGATCGCGCTAGATCGTTTTCCGTGAAACGCCCGGCCAAGTTCGTCAGATCCGGCCCCTGCGCCCCACCCTCACCACCGAACATGTGGCAGGTGCTGCACATCGAAGCTTTAAACATCCGTTTGCCATTCTTCTTGTCACGGCCATCGAGACCGAGGGCTACCGTTTCCAAAACGTCATCCAACTCCCAAACACGCCCCGGCCCTTTGACCGGCGGCAGAGTCACTGGCTTCTTTGCGGCAGGCTTCGCCTCGGCGGCGAACTCCTTCTTTTCCTCATCCGTGCCGTTCTCGTAAATCTGGTTACGAATATAAGCCATCGATCCCGCATAGCTCAGCCCACCACTCCGTCCCTCGATCTCCTTGAAGAAATCAAATGCCCGTCGCCTCTCCCCCGCTTTCCATGGCCCTTTGACCGCTCGCAGGCAGTAGAGATAGTGGATGAGTGCCGTCGGCGGATGGTTCGCCATCACCATACCGATGTCCGGGCCGTAGCGTGAGTTCCGCCCGACCAACTCCAACCATTCCTCTGGCTCTTCGGGTGGTAATTTATCCATCACATCAAGCACCCTGCCGACAATTCCCGGTGCTTCCACGTAGCAAAGCATCCGCGCCAGTTCAAAATCAACTTCACGGTCACCTGAGGGGAAATATGAATCGATAGTCGTTATTACATACTCTTTATAATCACCATTAGCCCCTCCCCTGCGCGCAGCAATCAACCCACAGACACGCAACCAATTGATTTTTTGCTCCTTAGAAAGCATCTCCCAATCCGAGGCCAATCTAGCCAAAATATCTGCAGTTATCGTATCATATTTCTCCGCGTCCAATCTAATGCAAGCCATTGCCCCGGTGATCTTTGCCCATGAGTTATTATGTCTGCCAATCCATTCACCCACCCACTGGCTATCTGGCTGTCTTTCCAATGCAGCTCTAGCCAAGTAGCGCAGCGTGCGATCCTCCGAACCGAGCATTTCAATCGCGAAATCCACATCCAGTCCCTCCGGATTTATCACACCTTCAGCCAGTTTATCACGAGCACCAGAGCCCAGACCGTAGTATTTCACCGGCTCCGTGCTCTCATCCCCCACATAAACCACCCGCCACAGATTCGATTCCCCACGCCTCCCTCCGGTCGCGAAATACATCGCCCCGTCACGACCGATCAGACCATCCGTCAGCGGCAGACCCGCACCCGCAAGGAACTCCTCTTTCTTTCCTTCAAAAGAAGCGCCATCCGCCTCAAGACTCACCTTGTAGATCGTCGCGAACGTCCAGTCGAAGGCATACAGCGCCTGCTGATATTTCGCCGGAGCTTTGAACCCCCGCCCCGCCAGCATGCCCGTCGGCGAACCGGGGCCAATGTCCAGTACGGAGGGAATACTATCTTCGTAGTAGGATGGAAATTTCCCCGTCCCATTCCTCCAGCCCTGCTCCGCTCCTGGAACGATATGCATGATACGCGTTGGTCGATACCACGGCATGCCAAAGTCATACTCCATGTCTGCATCGTAGGAGAAAAGCTCGCCGCTATCATGGAAGGCGATATCAAAAGTATTCCTGTTCCCGATGGCAACCAGCTCCCAGCGCGACCCATCCGGCCTGAATCTCGCGATCCATCCTGCAGGTGCTTTCACGTTCGCCGCATGCCCTTTCCCGTCTGGATTCCTTTCCAGTAGTTGATCCTCCGCCCATACCTTCGCAGGGAAATAATCATCCATCTCCGGCACCTGCGCGAAGTTCCCCGTAACCAGATAGATCCACTCCCCATCCGGCGATGGCACTAACGAATGCACTCCGTGCTCACTACCCGTTCTGATCCCTTTGAGCAAAATCGGCTCCGCCCAGCCATCACCTTCCTCCTTCACCATCCACACACCCTTTTGCACCGGGTTTTCATCCGCACTTTCGTTCACGGAAACATACAGCACACCCTCATGCCACAGCAGCCCATGCGCACCTCCGAGCGGCACACCCAACGGCTCCACCGACGTTTCACCACCCTCCAATCCCGGCACCGTCGCCCGGAACAAGCCACCATACTGATCCGCCACAATCAACCTACCCTCGCCATCCTCCGTCATTGCCACCCACGAGCCCTCTTCCTTTTTCGGTTTATAAAGATGCTCCATCCGGAAACCCTCTGCCACTTGGTATTTCGAAGTCACATCCGTCACTTCAGCCAAACAAGGCGAGACCGTAGCAATAGCTGACAAAACAAGAAAAGAGATTGGGGTTTTCCGCATACGGCATGATACTGAGCGCGCTATTAGCCTCTTTCAACCCCGATGAACCTCCCGTCCCCGGAAAAAACCAACGCCCTCGAAATGCGCATGGCTTCGCTTGGCATTTATCCGGCCGATCTCACCGAGAAATTCGTCCGTGGCTCGGGCGCGGGTGGCCAGAAGATCAACAAAACCTCTAACTGCGTCTTCCTCAAGCACGAGCCATCCGGCATCGCCATCAAATGCCAAATCGAGCGCTCCCGCGAAATGAACCGCTTCCTCGCCCGCCGCGAGCTCTGCGACCAGTTCGATGCCATCGCCAACGGCAAGGCCTCCGCCAAAACCCAAGCCATCGAGAAAATGCGCCGCCAGAAGCGTCGCCGCTCCCGCCGATCCAAGCAGCGCTCCGTCGCCGACAAACGCGAGCTTTCGAAAAAGAAAAGCCTGCGCGGCCGGGTGAATGAATAAAACCGTCTCTTTTCTAACGAAATCATAGAGGATCAACCACCGCACGAAATCCGGGACCAAACCGCGAATGAACACCAATGATCGCGAATTTGATGTATTAGCCAAAACATCCCAGTCCCGCAGCTACATGTGACTCCCTTCAGAACGACTTCTTCATTTGCGAAAATTAGCGTTCATTCGCGGTTAAAAATCCAAAACCCGCGTCCCCTTTTTCCAAAAACCTCTCTAGACACCCACAACCCCTCCCTTTAAAACCAAATACATGACACAACCCGTAATTCTCTTCTCAGGACAAGGCGCACAGAAAATCGGCATGGCTCGCGATTGGGTCGAATCCTCCGCCACCGCCCGCGACCTCGCGAAACAAGCCGACGAAGCCCTCGGCTATTCCCTCACAGACATCATGTTCAACGGCCCCGAGGAAAGCCTCACCGCCACGTCAAAGTGCCAGCCCGCCCTCTACCTCCACGGCCTGATTGGCCTCGCGCTACTCAAGGAGCGCCTGCCGAACTTCCAGCCAGCCGCAGCCGCCGGACTATCCCTCGGCGAGTTCACCGCCCACGCCGCAGCGGGCACCTTCTCCTTCATCGACGGCCTCAAGCTCGTCTCCCAACGCGGCACATTCATGGAAGAAGCCTGCAACGCCACCGACGGCTCCATGGCCGCACTCATCGGCGGAGATGAGGAAAAAGTCCGCGAACTCGCCGCCGCCGCAGACGTCGATGTCGCGAACCTCAACGCCCCCGGCCAAATCGTCATTTCCGGCTTATCCGCAAACATCGACGATGCCGTCGCCAAGGCCAAGGAATTCGGCATCCGCCGCGCCATCAAGCTCAACGTAGCCGGAGCCTACCACTCCCGACTCATGGCCTCCGCCCAGGAAAAACTCGCCGCCGAGCTCTCCGGAACCACCATCACCTCCCCACCCATCCCGGTCATCGCGAACTTCACCGCAGCCCCAGTTACCTCTGAAGACGAGATCCGCTCCACCCTCACCTCCCAGGTCACCGGCTCCGTCCGCTGGATCGAATCCATCCAACACCTCGTCTCCCAAGGTCACAACAACTTCATCGAGATCGGCCCCGGAAAAGTCATCGCCGGCCTCGTCGCAAAAATCGCCCCGGAAGCCGCTGTCATTTCTGTCGAAGACCTCCCATCCCTCGAAGCTGCTATCGAGGCGCTTTCCTAAATCCAGAAAAACTCACACGAAGCCACGAAGACACAAAGAAAGAAGGATGATTTAGTCTCTAGAACCTCCCACAAAATAAAACCTTCGTGCCTTTGTTTCTTCGTGTGAGACACCCCATACCATCCAGAACAATAATATGGACTCTGACGAAGACACAAAGCCTCAACGAGACAGAGAGGAATTAGCAAAGATCGTAGTGAATTGCGGATTCAAACTACACAAAGAACTCGGTCCAGGCTTACTAGAAAGTGTCTACGAAGCAGTCTTACAGAAAATGCTCCAAAACGAAGGCCTGTCCGTCCAGCGACAGCTTCCAATACCCATCAAAGTCTTTGGCCTAAGCTTCGAAGAAGGATTCCGCGCCGACCTGATCGTCGAAGACTCCCTACTCATCGAACTCAAATCCGTGAGCCAGCTCGCCCCCGTCCATTCCAAACAAGTCCTCACCTACCTCCGCCTCCTCAATCTCCCCCTAGGACTCCTCATCAACTACGGCAGCCCCACCTTCAAAGAAGGCATCAAAAGAATCCTAAACGGCCCCCAAAATCTCACCAACTCCCCTCTAGAAATAAACCGGCCATCAGAGTAACCCTTCGTTTCTTCGTGCCTTCGTGTGAGACACCCCACCCAACCTAAGAAATA